>JANMWG010000384.1:0-2076 GCA_031393885.1 Betaproteobacteria bacterium
CTCGGACGGCGGGGCCGAAGGTGAATGCGGGGCGAAGCTTCAGTCTGGCGCAGTTGGGTTTTATCGAGGGGCAGTTGAAGATGCTGCCGGCGACCTCTGCAAACCAACGGTTGACCTTCGGACTGCACCTGCTCTACGCGACCGGGCTGCGGCTGTCGGAAATGGTGGCGGCCACGGTCGACGACCTGCAGTGGATCGAGTATCCGGCCGACGCATCAGACGATCAGCCGATGCAGGGTTGGATGCTGCGGGTGGTCGGCAAGGGGCAGAAGGAGCGGGAAGTGCCGGTGCCTAGCGACGTGGTGGGTGAGATGGCCAGGTACTTGGAATCACGCGGGCTCGACCCCGACCCTGAGGACATCGGCAATCAGGGGGCGTTCCTGCTCGGCAAGGCCAGCGACGCCGCCGCGCGTGCGCCTGGGTTGAACACGGGCCAGCTGCTCAACCCGCGTGAAGGGATTGCGGCGACGACGTTCTACGACCAGATCAAGGCGTTTTTTGCGGGCTGTGCAGATGTGCTTCGGGGGCAGGGCGATGGGAAGGGCGCCGAGCGTTTCTCGCGGGCCAGCACCCACTGGATGCGCCACTCGCACGCCAGTCATGCGATCGCGAGTGGCATGCCGATCGAGATCGCGCAGCAGAACCTCGGGCATGCTTCGCTGGCCACCACGACGGTCTACGTCACCACCGAGAAGCGGCGCCGGATGAAGGCGGTCGAGGCGTTCTGGAAGCGGTAGATAGGGGCCGCGAAATCTTCGTGCCGATAGGTGCGTCTCGTGGCGACCCCAGCGAGAGACGCCGCTCTACCTACGACCGCTGTTCGGCAGCACGATCGGAACCATGGTCGGCCGGTTTCCGGCGGCGTCACGAGGAGTCCGAGGGGCGACTTGCGGCCCGCGCTTGCCGACCGGATCCTGCGGGCTACTGCCCGTCGTGCCGTCGACCTTGCTCGACATTCGTCCGCACAGCGTGGCCGAAGAACCGCTCGATGAAGGGGCCTGGCCGTGGGCTCGCCGATCGGCTCGGCCTCCATGCGACAACACACAAAGCGGCAGATGGGCCCCGAAGGTGTCCTCGGTGGATGCGAGGTGGCGCTATCGACCTTGAGCACCTCCCAGCAGGCGTATGACAGTTCCGGCAGCACGTCGGCGACGAAGCCGGCGCCGGACCGGTAGGCGAGGCCCGGGCTCAGAAATTCCTGGCGTCGCCCGGCGCGGGCGCAGCGCGTCCCTGGATGGCCGGCCAGCACGTCGTGGTTGGTCGTACTCGGGCTGCTCGACAACCAAATCATCACCCCCGGAGACCTTCACCGCGCTGCTGCTGAAGGCCGGTCGCCAGCACGATGCTGACTGACGGGGCCGGGGGTGGTGGCGCCGATGCTGGGGCGGGGTAAAGGAAATCGCGGTCCGGATGAAGTATCGGGTTATGCGCCGGGGCGCCTCGGCTGCTGCGGGCGCATGCATCAAGCACAGAGCCCGGGAAAACCCGCCTTATTGAGCCCGATCTGCCCTTGATATTTGAAGCGCTTCATTTTAGGATGACGCCTTTGTTTGTTCATTGGCATGCTGTTCAGGAACAGCGTCAAATATGAAGCGCTTCACAAAGTTTCTCAACGGGTTTTCAACGAAGGCAACGATGTTCCAAAAATTGAAGCTTGCAGCCGCCTCGCTGGCGTGCATGGTGGTTCTGACCTCGGCCCCCGCACGCGCGGCCGACCTCAGGATCGGCGCCCTGTATCCGTTCAGCGGCGGCTTGGCGCTGCTCGGCGACGAGAGCTTTCGCGGCGCGCAACTGGCGGTCGATGAGCGCAATGCCGCCGGCGGCGTGAATGGCAACAAGATCGTGCTGGTCAAGGCCGACGCGGTGGACGCGAACCAGGCCGTGGGCGAGGCCCGGCGGCTGACATCGGTGGAGAACGTCGTCGCCGTGTTCGGAAGCTATGCGTCGGGTGTGTCGTCGGCCGCCACCCAGGTGACCGAGCTCGCGGGCGTGCCTTACTTCGAGCTCGGAGCGGTGGCCGACACCATCACCGGCCGCGGCTTCAAGTACGTGTTCCGCAGCAACCCGACGGCGAAG
>JANMWG010000418.1:0-1575 GCA_031393885.1 Betaproteobacteria bacterium
GGGTGACCTCGTCGGCCAGGGCATCAACTGGGCCCAGGGCAACCAACGGGGCATCAATGTCGGCGAAGTGGCGCTGTCAGCGGGCGTTGGCGTGGGCTTCGCCTGGGGCGGAGCCAAGGTCGGGGCTGCCGCAACGCGGGCCCTTGAGGGCTGGGTCGGTCGCGGGATCGACCGTGGGTTCAACGGACTTAGACTTGATGATGGACCGAGCGCCAGATCGACCGAGGTAGGGACCACCTCTGGAACCCGGGCGGGCGGCGGTGGATCATCACGAGGTTGGACTGTTGGAGACGATGTCCATGCGCCGACGAAGGGCGGAGGCGATCCAGCTTGGTCGACGACTCGGGCGCGACACTGGAAGAATGCCGCTGCCGCTGGGGCAACCTTTGCGGGCGCATTCCTTCTCACCAAGAACGTGGCGCTGTCCGGTGCGGCCGCTGGCGCCGCCGGTGACCTGGTGAGCCAGGGCATCAACTGGGCCCAGGGCAACCAGCGGGGCATCAACGCCGGCGAACTCGCGCTTGCGACTGGCGCAGGAGCAGCGTTCGCCTGGGGTGGAGCCAAGGTCGGTCAATTCCTTGGTCCGCGGATCAGCCCGATCCTGACTGGCATCCGCGGCCGTCTTGGCGCCGCGATAGATGGGATCGGCGGGCGTCTGCGGGCGGCGGGCACGCGTGGCAATAGAGATCAAGCAGCTGCTCGACGAATACTTCGTGACGGCGAGGGTTCGTCGGCCCTGGATATCGCAGCCAGCACGGGCGGTCCCACCGGTGGCTCCAGACTGGGCCAGGCCCAGATCAGGAAGCAGCTGCTCAACGAGGCGAATGGGCGCTATACGTGCTGGCGCTGCGGGGAGACGACCAGCAACCCGAGCAATATTCATCTTGGGCACCGGAATGTGGCGGCAAGCAGAGGTGGAAACTTGTCACCGCTTAATGTCTGTCTCGAAGGTGCGGCATGCAACCTAAGCGCTGGGGCGCGGGGCGCACCTGCAGCCGGTCGGTCATGCTTTGAGCGTGGAGCTTGTGGAGCGCCATATGGGCGACGTGATTAGCCGGAGCAAGTCTGTGGAAAAGCTTCATGTCTTAGCTGGCCTGAACGACCGTGGCGAGGAAGTTCTCGACGAACTCACGGTCGTCCCGTTGCCTGATCGCACGTTTCGGCTGACACAGACGCCGCCCCTGGCAATGGGTTTGGCGGCTGGCGATCTGGTACGCGTCGATCCTAACTCGCACCAGTTTGAAGTCCTCGAACATGGCGGGAATCTCGCAGTGCTCGTCACGGCACCCCAGGAGATGGAAGGCCGGGTGCGCCGAGACTTGGGTGAGCAGCTACGCGCGATCGGGGGCAGTTTGGACGACTATGTCCGAGGCGAGTTGGCGGTCTTTACGGTCCCGGTCGCGCCTGGGTTTCCGGCGATCGAGGCGATTCTCAACACGTTCGCCGAAAGCCGACCAGGTGTGGCTTGGTACTACGCGAACGTCTATGACCCGGTGACCGATGAGCCCCTTCGCTGGTGGGAGGCGAGCAGGCAGGACGCGTGACCAGCGCCGTCGGCTGGCGGACCGGTGCCGC
>JANMWG010000435.1:0-2086 GCA_031393885.1 Betaproteobacteria bacterium
GGCACCTCGTGAAGCCGCCCGGTGGCCATCGCCCATGTCTCCCGCCTTCGCCGAACTCCACTGCGTCAGCAACTTCACCTTCCTGCGCGGCGCGTCGCACGCCGACGAGCTGGCGGAGCGCGCGGCGAAGCTCGGCTATGCGGCGCTCGCCATCACCGACGAATGCTCGCTCGCGGGCATCGTGCGGGCGCACGAGGAGGCGAAGAAGCACGGCCTGCACCTGATCGTCGGCAGCGAGATCCGGCTCGCCGACGGGTCGAAGCTGGTGCTGCTGGCGCAGGATCGCGAGGGCTACGGCAACCTGTCGGCGCTCATCACCAAGGGCCGGCGGCGCTCGGAGAAGGGCGAATACCACCTTGTTCGTGACGATCTGGACGACGGCCTGCCGGGGTGCCTGGTGATCGTGATTCCACCGCCGGCGCCTGCCGACGGTGAGCCCGGGCTGGCGTTGGCTGCGCAGGTGCCGTGGCTTGCGGCGCGGTTTCCCGGCCGACTTTGGATCGCAGTCGAGCTGCATCACGCGGCGAACGATGAAGAACGGCTGCCGCAGTTGCAGGCGCTCTCGGCGGCCACCGGTGTGCCGCTGGTGGCGAGCAACGATGTCCACATGCATTCCCGCGGACGCCGCGCGTTGCAGGATGTGCTGACGGCCATCCGGCTGCGGGTGCCGGTGGCGCGCGCGGGGCACGGGCTGTTTCCCAATGGCGAGCGGCACCTGCGCTCGCGCGACAAGCTCGCGCAGCTTTATCCACCCGGGCTGCTGGCCGAGAGCGTTGCCATCGCGGCCCGCTGCACGTTCTCGCTCGATTCGTTGCGCTACGAATATCCGGAGGAGATCGTGCCCGCGGGCGAGACACCGGCAAGTTGGCTGCGCAAGCTGGTAACGCGGGGATTGCAGTGGCGGTTCTGCGGCGGGGCGGCGCCCTGGGAGCCGGGCGCCGATGAGGATGGGGATGGCGCCTCGCCGCCGCCTGGTGTCGTCGCCACGGTCGAGCGCGAGCTCGCGCTCATCGCCGATCTCGGCTACGAGCCCTACTTCCTCACGGTGTACGACATCGTGGCGTTCGCGCGGCGCCAGGGCATCCTGTGCCAGGGCCGCGGCTCGGCGGCCAACTCGGCGGTGTGCTTCGCCCTTGGCATCACCGAGGTCGATCCGGCGCGGATGTCGGTGCTGTTCGAACGCTTCATCTCGAAGGAGCGCAACGAGCCGCCCGACATCGACGTCGACTTCGAGCACCAGCGGCGTGAGGAAGTGATCCAGTACATCTACGCGCGCTATGGCCGCGAGCGCGCCGCGATCGCCGCCACCGTCATCTGCTATCGCAGCCGCAGCGCGTTTCGCGATGCCGGCAAGGCGCTCGGGCTCGATGTCGCCCAGGTCGATCGCATCTCGAAGAACCTCGCCTTCTGGGATCGAGGCCAAGCAGTGCCAGAGCGATTGCGCGAAGCCGGGTTCGATCCGGATTCGCGGCTGATGCAGCGGCTGCTACGCGTCGCCGAGGCGCTGCGCGGGTTTCCGCGCCACCTGTCGCAGCACGTGGGTGGCTTCGTGGTGTCGCGCGGCCCCATCGACCGCCTGGTGCCCGTCGAAAACGCCGCGATGCCGGCGCGCACCATCATCCAGTGGGACAAGGACGACCTCGATGCGCTCGGCATACTCAAGGTGGACGTGCTGGCGCTGGGCATGCTCTCGGCCATCCGCCGCGCGCTCGATCTGATCGGCCACTGGCGCGGCGCGCCGCTGCGGATGCAGGACATCCCGGCCGAGGACCCCGAGGTCTACGCGATGCTGCAAAAGGCCGATTCGGTCGGCGTGTTCCAGGTGGAATCGCGGGCGCAGATGACGATGCTGCCGCGCCTGAAGCCGGCCACGTTCTACGATCTCGTGGTCGAAGTGGCGATCGTCCGGCCGGGGCCGATCCAGGGCGGCATGGTGCATCCCTACCTGCGCCGCCGCCGCGGGCAGGAGCCGGTCACCTATCCGTCCGAGGCGGTGAAGACGGTGCTCGAGCGCACGCTGGGGATCCCCATCTTCCAGGAGCAGGTGATGCAGCTCGCCATGGTGGCCGCGGGCTTCACGGCCGGC
>JANMWG010000442.1:0-28942 GCA_031393885.1 Betaproteobacteria bacterium
GCAAGGCCGAGCCGGCACCTCACACCAATTCGATCTGCACCTTGCGTCCAACCAGAGCGGCGGCCCGCTGTAAGGTCGACAGCGTCACGTCTCGAGTCGGGTCGAGCAGGCGGTCGACCTGCGACCGGCTGGTCTTGAGCATGACGGCCAGGCGTGCTTTGCTCAGCGACTGTTTCTCCATCGCCTGGGTGAGCTGCCAGACCACGACTTCTTTGACGGCGAGGGTCTTCGCTTCTTCGAACGTGCCTTCGTCCTCGAGGAAGTCGTCGAGGCTCGATCCGATGTGTTTCTTGGCCATGATGTCAGTTCCTTCTAGCGCTTGTGTGCGAGCGTCAGCGCAGACCCCCTTGTAGAGCATCGTCATTGATCACAATCGGCGAAACGTACCATGTAAAGTACATGCCTCGCAGATCGATTCGGCTGGCCCCACGCGATTGCGATCCGCTCGCGTCCGGCGCAGGCAGACCCAAGATGTCTCCCGTTCATCGACGCCATGATCCCGACCTTACCTGATCGGTGAAACAAACTCGCGCGCCCGTCACAAAACTGTCGCGCCAGCGAGGCAACATCGAGTGCCACGTCAACTGCAAGAACGGGCACACCGATGGGACACCATTTCGACTCCCCCGAATCTCGGGCCGACAGCCGCATCAACATCACCGACAACTACCTGTTTCACGGCGAGACGCCGGGCAGCGTGGTGGCGATCATGGCGGTCAGCCCGTTGGCCGGACTGCCGTCGCCGTTCACCGGGCAACCGCAGTGGCGGACCTTTCGCCCGGGATGCGCCTAGGACTTCCGCTTCGACACCGACGGAGATGCGCGGGTCGATCGCATCGCACGCTTCGTGTTCGATGGTGACGACTCACCGCAGACCTGGACGCTGTCGGTGCTCGAAGGCGACGAGGCTCGCGACCACCACGGGGTGGGCAGGGTCGTCGGCACCGGCGCAGTCGGCGCGACTGTCCAGGTGCCCGGCTTCGGCCGCGTATGGATCGGCGAAGCCGACGATCCTTTCTGGCTCGACGCCGTCTCCGCCAAGTTGTTCATCGACGCGCTGCTGGCCGGTGTACCCTGGTAGCCCGACGAGTTCAGCAGAGGGGGCGTGACCACCGGCGCCACCAACGTGCTCGCGATCGTGGTCGAGCCGACGCCGCAGTGGATCGGCTCCAGCCCGTTCAACCTGTTCACCACCGTCAGCGCCAACGACCACGGCCACTGGACCCAGGTGCAGCGCTGTGACCGGCCGAACCTCGCCGCGACATTCCTGGACGACCCGCAGAATTCGTTGCGCTACAACGGCAGCGATCCCGATACCGACCGGCAACTGTTCGGTCGGCTGGTGGTGGACATGACAGCCAGGCTGGTCGAGCGCGCAGGCACTCATCCCGATCCGCGCCGATATGGCGAACTGGTGGCCGACGCCTTGCTGCCGGATGTGTTGCGCTTCGATCCGTCGCGTCCGGCGAGTTTCGGTTTCGCCGGGATCAACGGACGCGGACTGGGCGACGATTTCGGCGCGGTGGTGTATTCAGCGGTCTTCAACCACCCGATGCGCACCGCTATTCCGCCGTTGGCGGACCTGCGCTCGCAGTGGCCTTACCTGCCGGCGCCACGCGCGTTACCCGGCGGGCCCGGGGTCGCCGTACCACCGCGCAATGCGCCTTGATCTCGCGGGTCAGGCCTGCATAACCGGCTTATTCGAGGGGTGCCTGTCGCGCTGGGCCTGCTCTTGACGCGCTTCGTGCGATGCAGTGACCGCATCGGCCGAGACGCGTCGAGCTTCGGCCGCGGCGCACGCCGCGCATATGCAAGAAGCGGCACCGTCGGGACCAGTCACGCAAGCAAGAAGAGCCGCGGGAAACGAGGCATGTTGGCACCAGCACGGCGTGTCGAAGCTGCCGCAACTTGCCGGAGCGCAGGCATTCGGGCCGCCGCACAGAGGGCAGTGATGATTGGGTGCAGGGCGGAGAGGAGACACGGTACGCACGACTTCAGACCTGACGACCGACATGATCCGCTCCCACCGTTGCGCCCGCGGCCATCCGCTCGACGGAAGGGATGGGCATCGCCAAGGCTGGCCGGCTATTCACCCGTGCAGCCTTGTTCGATCCAGGTCGCATACCGTTCATCCGCGTGTTCGAACGCCACAGTGTGAATGGCGGGTAACTCGTAGGTGTGCAATTCGCGAATGGTGGCTTCCACGGCGTGGTACCGAGCCTCGGTTGTCTTGAGCAGGATACGAAATTCCTGGTCATTCTGCACGGCGCCCTGCCAGGAGTAGAAGCTCTCGATCGCCGATATCTGGGCGCAGGCGACGAGCTTTCGCTCGACCAGAGCGTTGGCCAACTTGCGCGCGTCGTCCTGACTGCCGACGGTGGTGTACACGGCAATGAGCTTCATTGTCGAATGTGTCTCGCGATGTGCTTCGTCGAGGTTGCGCTGGCTCGTCACACGGTCGCCTTCTGCTCGCGATCATCGACGCTGTGTCGATGATGCCGACGGGTGCCGTCGCCGGCAAGGTGGCGAGAGACTTTTTCGGCAGCGTGGCCTTCATACGGAGGGGGCCGGTGTCGATGACATGAACCTTCAATCTACTTGATTCGTCCGTACATCTGCCGTACAAATAGCTCGTGCAGACAGTGCTGCATCCCCACGCCACGGATCAACGCCATACAACCAAACACTCCAGCCACTTCCGACAAGGCACGCGCCGCCCGTCTGCAGGCCCGTGTCTCTGCCGAACAGAAGGCAATGCTACAACGCGCTGCCACCCTCTCGGGGCGCACTCTGAGCGGGTTCGTTGTGGCCAGCGCACAAGAAGCTGCGGACCGCGTCATTCAGGAACACGAGACGATTCGTCTGAGCTGTGCCGAACAAGTCGTGTTCGTGAGCGCGTTGCTTGACCCGCCAGCACCGAATGCGCGCTTGCGCAAAGCCGCTGCCGCCTACCGCAAGACCTTGGGGCTGTGATCGCCAGCTTGGCTCCGCCAGTCGGTGAGCCGGAGCAGCCTGCTCTTGCCCGGCGCCAACTTGGATTGAGCGCCGGGGCCGTGAATCGCCTTGGCGCGGGAAATCTCATGGTGGTACCTTACTCGTCTGAACGCTTTCAAGGATGACGTGATGAACGCGATCGTCGAACAGAGTCTTATCGCAAAGATCAGAGCGCTGTCACCGCAGGAGGTGACCGATGTGGAGAATTTTGTAGAGTTTCTGGCCTCGAAATCCAAGAGGCGCGCAGCCATGGAGCGGTTGCTGGCGATCGTTCCGGCGCTCGAGGCGGCGGGTGTGGAACCGATGAGCGAGGAGGAGGTTGCCGCCGAGGTATCCGCCGCCAGAACGGAACGCCGCACTCGCAAAGGTTAGCGGCGCCGGGTGAGGCTCGTTCTCGATACCAATGTGGTGTTTTCGGCACTGCTATCGCGGGGGCCGCCCTATCGGCTTCTGAAACTTGTTCAATCGCGCAGCAATGTCCAGATTTACAGTAGCCCCGTCCTGATCGCCGAACTGGCCGATGTTCTTACTCGACCGACAGCGACCAAACGACTGGCGATGATCGGAAGAGATGCCCGCGAGGTCCTCGTCGACTACGTTGCGGCGGTAGAACTGGTCGAGCCCGTCGAGGTACCGCGAGTAGTCCCGAACGACGCAGATGACGATCACGTCATCGCTGCCGCAGTTGCGGCATACGCCGACTTGATCGTCTCGGGCGATTCAGATCTGTTGTCCATGGGTAGCTACCTGAGGATCGGCATCGTGCCGGCGGCGACGGCGATCGAGTTGGTCGGGGAGTATGGACAGTGATGAAGCCGGCCAACGGACGTCTGGGCGAAAGCGGGTACGATCTACGTCGTTGAACGTGGCTCATCGAGGTGAGAAATGCTGGTAGAAAAGTGGGGTAACAGCCTTGCCATCCGGCTGCCAGCCGCCGTAATCGAGGCGCTCGATCTCAAGCCCGGAGACGACATCGAGATTCACGTCGGCGGCGACCGTTCGTTCGCGGTTGAGAAGGCCCCAAGCGCCCGTGAACTTCTGGCCAGGTTGCGCAAGTATCGCGGCCGTCTTCCGGCGGATTTCAGGTTCGATCGACTGGACGCGAGCGAGCGGTGAAGCTTCCTTCGACAGAGGGTTCGCCCCATGACGCTGCGCGAGCTTCATAGCTGATCCTGATTCGCGATGAAGTTCAGCCACTACACTTCCAGATGACCGAAATAGCCACAAGACTGGCCCATAACAACGCAACCGTGCCATCAACGCTCGGATTTCCCTCATCCCCGGCCCTTCTCCCGGAGGGAGAAGGGAGCAGTAGACATCCCTCTCCCCTCGGGACCGAGGGTGAGGGACGCTCAGCAATGTCGCGAATCAGGTAGCTGATTCCTCACACCGTCACCGACCCCACCATGTTCACCGACTTCTTCCTCAAGCTCAAAGATGGCGGCCTGCCGGTCTCGGTCAAGGAATACCTCGTGCTGATGGAGGCGATGGAGAAGGGTGTCGCCGACTACCGCATCGAGGGTTTCTATTACCTGTCACGGGCGTGCCTGGTGAAGGACGAGGCCAATTACGACAAGTTCGACCGCGTGTTCTCGGCCTACTTCAAGGGCATCGCCGACCTGCCGCCGGGCTTTCTGGCGGCGATCCCGGAGGAATGGCTGCGCAAGCAGGCCGAGCTGCTGCTGTCCGACGAGGACAAGGCGCTGGTCGAATCGCTCGGTGGCTGGGACAAGCTGATGGAGACGCTGCGCAAGCGCCTGGAGGAGCAGAAGGATCGCCACCAGGGCGGCAGCAAGTGGATCGGCACCGCGGGCAAGTCGCCGTTCGGCGCCTACGGCTTCAACCCGGAAGGCGTGCGCATCGGCCAGGACGCCTCGCGCAACCGGCGCGCAGTGAAGGTGTGGGACCAGCGCCTGTTCAGCAACCTCGACGGCTCGGTCGAGCTCGGCACCCGCAACATCAAGATGGCGCTCAAGCGTCTGCGCAAGTTCGCGCGCGAAGGCGCGGCCGACGAGCTCGATCTCGACGACACGGTGCGATCGACCGCGCGCAACGCCGGCTGGCTCGACATCAAGATGGTGCCGGAGCGGCACAACGCGGTGAAGGTGCTGGTGTTCTTCGATGTCGGCGGCTCGATGGACGACCACGTCAAGATCTGCGAGGAGCTGTTCTCCGCCACCCGCACCGAGTTCAAGCACCTGGAGTATTTCTACTTCCACAACTTCATCTACGAAAGCGTGTGGCGCGACAACCGGCGGCGCATGAGCGAACGCACGCCGATGATGGACGTGCTGCACAAGTATCCACACGACTACAAGGTGATCTTCGTCGGCGACGCCACCATGAGCCCGTACGAGGTGAGCTATCCCGGCGGGTCGGTGGAGCACCACAACGAGGAGCCCGGCGCGGCATGGATGCAGCGCGTGCTCGATGTCTACCCGAGCACCATCTGGCTCAACCCGCAGCCCGAAGACCGCTGGAACTACTACGACTCGGTGCAGATGATCCGGCAGATCATGGGCAACCGCATGTATCCGCTCACGCTCGACGGGCTGGAGCGCGGGATGCGCAAACTGGTGCGGTGAGGTAACTCATGGTCTGCCCCCGGGGGCAGGGGGGCGTATGAAGGGTGGCGGCGCAGCATCGGGTCGCGGGATTGCCCCGACCCAGGTGGTCGGGTAGATTGCCCGCCAGTGCCGACACGGCACTCGCCCGGATCCGACATGCTCACTGCTGACGACGTACGCGCAATTCCACTGTTCTCCACCCTCTCGCAGGTCGAGCTCGAGCGCTTGGCGCACGTGGCTGCCGACATGCAACTGAAATCCGGAGAGTTCGCGGTGAATGAAGGTGGAGAACGCGCGCTGTTCGCGGTTCTCGCCGGCAAGATCGAGGTCGTCAAGATGTTCGATGGCGTCGAACGCACGTTGGGCTGGCGCGTGCCGGGCACCATCTTCGGCGAAGTGCCGCTCACCCTGGGAACGCCGTTTCCGGGTGCCTACAGGGCGTCCGAAGCTTCGCGGGTCATGCGCATCGACGCCCAGCAGTACTACTCGGTGGCCGCCATGTCGCCGGCGGTCCCCGCGAAGGTCACCGCGCTTGCGCGTGAGCGCATCGGCGGCCTCCAGGGCATGGCTTCCGAAGTGCCCAAGCCACGCGTGACGATGTTCGGGCACCGTTGGGATCTTGCCTGCGCCGACTTGCGCCGATTCCTCGCGCGCAACCAGATCACTTTCGAATGGGTGACGCCCGATTCGCCTCTGGTGGCCACACACTGGAGCGGTCCGCCGCCGCCGGATGCCGAATGCCCGGTGATCCGACTGGCGAACGGCACGCTGGTCACCCGGCCGACCACGCGTGATCTGGCGCAACTCCTCGGCCTGCAGACTTCTCCGACCCTGCACGAATACGACACCGTGATCATCGGTGGCGGCCCCGCGGGGCTGGCCGCGGCCGTGTATGGCGCGTCCGAAGGGTTGCGCACGATCGTCATCGAGCGCGAGGCACCGGGCGGCCAGGCCGGGACATCGTCGCGGATCGAGAACTATCTGGGATTTCCCAGCGGTGTCTCGGGCGACGAGCTCGCAATCCGCGCGCTCCAGCAGGCCAAGCGTCTTGGCGCGGAAATCCTGGTGACACGAACCGTCTCCCGCATCGATCCCGCGACCCGCAAGGTCTTCCTCGACGGCGACGAGGTCGTTAGCGCGCGGACCGTCATCCTTGCCACCGGCGTTACCTGGCGCCGGCTCGAGATCGACGGCTTCGACCGGTTGATCGGAAAGGGCGTCTACTACGGCGCCGCGCGAAGTGAAGCCGGTGCCACGCACGGACTCGACGTCTTTCTCATCGGCGCCGGAAATTCGGCGGGTCAGGCGGCTTTGTTTTTTGCCAACCACGCGCGCAAGGTCACGCTGGTCTGCCGCGGCGATGACCTCGAAAAAAGCATGTCCCACTACCTGATCGGGCAACTCCGCGACAAATCGAACATCGCGGTGGCGTTACGCTCCGAAGTGCATGCGGTGCACGGGGAGTCTCACCTGACGGCGATCGACATCATCGACAGGGCAAGCAAACAGGTGCTGCGACACGAGTGCGGCGGGCTCTTCGTCTTCATCGGCGCCGACGCGGAAACCGGGTGGCTTTCAACCGACATTGCGCGTGACGCCCGTGGATACATCCTGACCGGCGACGATGTCGTCAAGGCCGGGGGCTGGTCCGAAAGGCGCGACCCCTACCTCCTCGAAACCAGCGTTCCGGGCGTGTTCGCCTGCGGTGATGTGCGTCTGAGCCCGGTCAAGCGCGTCGCCGCGGCGGTCGGGGAAGGCAGCATGGCGATCGCGTTCGTGCACCAGTATCTGCAACACGAAAACCGACAACAAGGCAGCCGGAATCAGACGCCGTAGACGCGACCGGCATCGCCGGTAAACCCTGCCCCCTGACTGGCCGATGCCGATGCCGCCGGTGCATCTTCTGAGTCCGCCGCAGCGACATCGTGCCGCGAAGGTGCAGGCGTTCGGCGACTATCTCGCAGACAGTTTCCGCACCTGAACTCTCAGCTACCGAAGTTAAGTTCGCGCGGCGCCAGGAAGCGCGACGCGAACTCCGGCGCCTTCACCGGTTTGCTGAATAGAAAGCCCTGATACTCGTCACAGCCCAGGCGCTTCAGTGCCGAGAGCTGGGCGGGGGTTTCCACGCCTTCGGCGGTGATGCGCAGCTTGAGGGCGTGCCCCATCGCGATGATGGCGTTGACGATGATCTCGCTCTCGTTGTCGGTGTCGAGATCGCGCACGAACGAGCGGTCGATCTTGAGGGAGTGGATCGGCAACTGCTTCAGGTACGACAGCGACGAGTAACCGGTGCCGAAGTCGTCCACCGCGATGCGCAGGCCGAGCTTGCCCAGGCGGCGCAGTGCCTGGATGTTCTCCTCGGCATGGTGCAGCAGCACGCCCTCGGTCATCTCGAGTTCGAGCAGGCCAGGGTCGAGGCCGGTAGCGGCGAGCACCTTGTTGACCGAACGCGTGAACTCGCGCGGCTGGTTGAACTGGCGCGCCGAGATGTTGACCGACACGCGCATCGCCGGCAGGCCGGCGTTTATCCATGCCTTGCACTGCATGCAGGCGGCGCGCAACACCCACTGCCCGATCGGTTCCACCAGGCCGGTGTCTTCGGCCACGTCGATGAACGCCGCCGGGGACAGCAGACCGCGTTCCGGGTGGCGCCATCGGATCAGCGCCTCCATGCCGGCCATGCGGCCGCTGGCGATATCGATCTGCGGCTGGTACACCAGTTCGAACTCGTCGCGATCGAGCGCCAGGCGCAATGCGGTTTCGATGCTCTGACGCTCGACCGCGCGCAGGTTCATCTCGCGCGAGAAAAACTGGAAGTTGCGCCGCCCGCGCTCTTTGGCGTGGTACATCGCGGTGTCGGCGTTCTTCATGAGCGCCGCCGAGTCTTCGGCATCCTCCGGGAAGATCGCGATGCCGAGTGAGCATGAGGTGGTGAGCATGTGGCCGGCGATCTGCATCGGCTGCGCCAGCGCGTTGATGATCTTGCGCGCCACCTGCGCCGCATCCTCGGCCTGCTGCAGACCTTCGAGCGTGACCACGAACTCGTCGCCGCCCAGCCGCGACAGCGTGTCGCCCTTGCGGACGCAGGCCTGCATGCGCACCGCCACTTCCTTGAGCAGCAGGTCGCCCACGTCGTGGCCCAGCGAGTCGTTGATGTTCTTGAAGCGATCGAGGTCGATGAACATCAGCGCCACCGATTGGCGCGAACGACGGGCGTTGACCAGGCCCTGTTCCAGGCGGTCGTTGAACAGCAGCCGGTTGGGCAGCCCGGTGAGGGTGTCGCGGGTGGCGAGCACGCTGATGCGTTCCTCGGCCTTGCGCCGGTCGGTCACGTCGCGGCAGGTGCCGCGGCGCCCGATCGGCCGGCCGTCGGGGCCGCTGATGCGCACCGCGTTGACCTGCACCCACACCACCTCGTCGGTCTTGGTGAGAAAACGGTGCTCGAGATCGCGATACGAGCCGTCGAGGCGGGTGTGATCTTCGATCCAGGTCGCGACGCGCTCGCTCTCCTCGGGCGGCATGAAGTCGGTGTCACGGCGCCCCAGCATCTCCGAGGCGTCGTAGCCCAGCACCGCCTTGATGCGCGACGACACGAAGGTGAAGCAGCCTTCGGCGTCGGTTTCCCAGACGTATTCGCCGGCCGCTTCGGCGAAGTCGCGGAAGCGGCGCTCGCTCGCGCGCAACTGCAGTTCGACCTCCTTGATGCTGGTGATGTCGGTGGTGGACGAGACCACCACCGGCCGATTGCCCGGTCCGATGAGGCCGAACTTGCGCGTCAGGGTCCAGCGCTCGACCCCGCCGATCGCCCACGCGCGCTCGAACTGCACCGGCTGGGCCGACGCCAGCGCCTCGTCGTCTTTCTGCCAGACGTAGGCGACGTCGTCCGGGACCATGAACAGATGGTCGTCGCCGCCGAGCAACTGCTCGCGTGTCATGCCCGACAGGCGGCAGTAGGCCTCGTTCACCATGATGAGGCGATGCTCGCGGCTCTTGACCGAAATCGCGGTCGGGACGGCGTCGATCACCGCGTCGAGGAAGCGCGCGCTCGATGCCAGCTCGTTCTCGGCGCGCTTCAGGGCGGTGATGTCGCGGCCGATGCCGCGGTAGCCGCTGAAACGGCCGTGGCGGTCGAAGGTGGGCTCGCCGTTGATCAGCACCCAGCGTCCGCTGGGCGGATGGTGCGCGACCAGATCGCGAAACGGCCGGCGCGCATGGAGATCCTGCTGGTGCCGCTGCGCGGTTTCGCTGGAGGTGAACTGGAGGCCGAGCTCGAATCGGGTCTTGCCCAGGGTGTAGTCGCGCGTCAGGATGCTCTTGTCGTCGGCATCGTCGGTGAGCAGGGTAAAGCGCAACTGGTCGTCCTGCTCCCAATACCAGTCGGCCGACAGCGCGGTGACGGTCTGGAGCCGGGCGTTGCTCGACTGCAGTTGCTGGTAGCTCGACCGGCGTTCGCGCGCGAGCGCATGCACCACGAAGGCGGTGGCGCCAGACACGATGACGAACATCTGCAGCATCGGTACCCGCACACCGGGAAGGGCTGCCGCGAAGGCGCCAGCCTCGCGGTGCAGCCCCCAGACACCGAACGCGAGCGACATGAGTATCGCCAGGGTGGTCGCGATCGGACCACAGACCAGGGCTATCCAGACCGTTAGCGGAAACAGCAGATAGGCGATCGACGGATGCCCGATCACACCGAACAAGGTGCCGGAAAACACCAGCCAGGCCAGCGCCGCGTGGATGGCGAGCAGCCCGGCCGCACGACTGAGCCGGGCCACCGACAGGTGCCAGGCCGACAGTCCGAGGCCGAGCACGAGCGGCGCGAATACCAGGATGCCGACGCTGTCGCCGATCCACCAGGCCAGCAGCTTGCGGCCGAACTCGGCACCGGTGTGCCCGCCGCCGAGCAGCAGCGCGGCGGTTCCGATCAGAGCGGCGGGCAGCGGCGCCGCGACCGTGACGAACAGCATGCCGACCACGTCGCGCCTGCGATTCCAGGCCACGTTGAGCGCCAGCCGTTGCGCCAGCCAGCCAGCAAACGCCGCTTCGGCGGTATTGCCGACGGCAATGGCCAGCGCCGCGCCGGCGGAGCCGCCGAGCCAGAGCTCGCCCGCAAATGCGCCCGCGGCAACCCCCGGCAGGAAGATGGGGCCGAACCGGAAAACGATGGCGAGGCTGACCCCGGCGGCCGGCCACGCCACGTTGAGGTGTCCGAGCGCGAACCACCCACCGAGCACTGCCGCGGCCGCGCAGGCGACGGCCACGAGCAGGTTGGCACTGACGACCCGGGCGCGACTCGACCGAAAACCGAACGGTGGCGTCGCCGCGTTCATCGCGGCTGCTCCGTCATGCGCTTTCGCGCCGTTGCCGCTCGGATGAGGCGGGCGGGGCGACCTTGAGCACTTCTTCGATGGTGGTCACGCCCTGGGCCACCTTGAGCGCGCCGCCGATGCGCAAAGACTTCATGCCGTCGCGATAGGCCTGAGCCCGAATCTGCGCCGGATCGGTGGTCGACGTGATGTGCGGCCGCAGCGCCGGGGTCAGCAGCATGATCTCGTAGATGCCGACCCGGCCCATATAGCCGGTCATGCGGCATTCGAGGCAGCCACGGGCGTAGTACACCTGCGCCGGTTTTTCGGCGCGCCAGGGGCTGATGAGCATGTCCCAGGCGTCGTCCTCGATCGGGCCGGCCTCGCGGCAGTGAGAGCAAAGGGTGCGCACCAGCCGCTGCGCCATCACGCCAAGGATGGTGGAGTGCAGCAGGTACGCGGGCACGCCCAGGTCGAGCAGGCGGGTCATGGCCGCCGGCGCGTCGTTGGTGTGCAGGGTGGACAGCACCAGGTGGCCGGTCAGCGCCGCCTGGATCGCCATCTCGGCGGTTTCCAGGTCGCGGATCTCGCCCACCATGATGATGTCGGGATCCTGCCGCATGAGGGTGCGCACCCCGGCCGCGAAGTCGAGGCCGATCGAGTGCTGCACCTGCATCTGGTTGAACGCCGGCTCCACCATCTCGATCGGATCTTCGACGGTGCACACGTTGACATCGCTGGTGGCGAGCTGCTTGAGCGTGGAGTAGAGCGTGGTGGTCTTGCCCGAACCGGTGGGCCCGGTGACCAGGATGATGCCGTGCGGTTGCGCGATCATCTGGGTCCACTTGGCGCGGTCGTCGTCGGAGAAGCCGAGTTCGCGGAAATCCTTGACGATGACGTCCGGATTGAAGATGCGCATCACCAGCTTCTCGCCGAACGCGGTCGGCATGGTCGACAGGCGCAGCTCGACCTCGCCACCGTCCGGCGTGACCGTCTTGATGCGGCCATCCTGCGGCCGGCGTTTCTCGACCACGTCCATGCGGCCGAGAATCTTGATCCGGCTGGTCATCGCCGCCAGCACCGCGGTCGGGATCTGGTACACCTGATGCAGTACGCCGTCGATACGGAAGCGCACGTTGCCGGCATCGCGACGCGGCTCCATGTGGATGTCGCTCGCGCGCTGCTCGAAGGCGTACTGGAAGATCCAGTCGACGATATGGACGATGTGCCGGTCGTTGGCGTCGAGGTTGCCGGTTTGCCCGAGCCGCACCAGCTGCTCGAAGTTGGCGATGTCGTTGAACTCGGCGTTCTTCTGCTTCTGCGCGCCCTGGACTGAGCGCGCGAGGTTGTAGAACTCCACCAGATAGGTGTCGATCTGCACCGGATTGGCAACCACCCGGCGAATCTCGAGCCGCAGCGCGCGGGCGAGTTCGGCCTCCCATTCGCGCACGTAGGGCTGGGCCGTGGCCACCACGCATTCCTTGGCGGTCACCTCCAGCGGGAGGATGTGGAACCGGGTGGCGTAGGCATTCGACACCACCTTGGTGACCGCCGCGAAATCGATCTTGAACGGGTCGATGTGCCGGTAGGGCAGGCCCGCCTTGCCGGCCAGCCATTCGGACAGGGTTTCGAGATGCAGGGTCTTGCGCGGGTTGCGGGGGTCAGGCCACTTCTGCTCGGCGATGACGACCAGGGGGTGCTGGTCGTGGTGGCGTTTGCCTTCGCGCGCGAACATCAGTTGCGCATCGGCAGTGGACACGAGGCCGTCGGCGGCGAGATCGTCGAGGATCTCGGCCAAAACCAGGGGCTTGTCGGCGCGATTGCGATCCAGTGTCGCGGGCAGGTTCATGGACCTCGGAAGGATGCAACTGGACGTGCCGGACTATAGCAGCTACGAGGGGCGGGCGATCACGGATACCGTCGGCCTCGGATTCCCCCGGACGGACGCCGGCTACCAGCGCGAAAGCAGGCGTACCGTGGCGTCGATCACCGCCTGTGGTTGATCCCGATGCGGCGAGTGGCGGCAGTCTGGCAACGCCAGCAATTCGACGTCGGGCGCGCCGCGGGCGATGCGCCGGATCTGGTCGAGCGTGCCGTACTCGTCGTCCACGCCCTGGATCGCGAGCACCGGACAGGCGATGCGAGGCAGATACGACTCGATGTTCCAGGCGCGGAAGTCCGGGTGCAGCCAGATGTCGTTCCAGCCGCGGAAAGCGGAGTCCGGGTCGTCGTGGTGGCGGGCCAGGCGCGCGCGCAGGTCGGTGGTTTCATAGGCGACCCGCGCCGCCTCGATGCTGCGGATCGAGAGGTCTTCGACCAGCACATGCGGTGCCATGACGATGACGCCGCGAACGTCGCGGGCAGCCCCGCCGGCGTGGATCAGCGCGATCGAGCCACCGTCGCTGTGCCCGAACAGGATGGGGCGCTCGAGGCCGAACTGGTCGAGCAGCTCGGGCAGGGTGTCGAGCGCTTCGCGGTGCATGAAGTCGGTGCCGCGCGGCACGTCGATGGGGTCCGAGCGGCCGTAGCCGAAGCGGGAATAGACCAGTGCGTTGCAGCCGGTTGCCGCGATGACCTGTTCCGGGAAGTCGCGCCACATTGAGATGCAGCCCAGGCCTTCGTGCAGGAACACCAGCGTCGGCGCGGCGGCGTCCGGTCCGGCGAGGTGTCGCACTTCCAGGCGATGACCGCCCGCGCGCAGGAATGCCATTCAGACGCCGAGGTGTCGATGCAGCAGGGCCGGGTCCGCGTGCAGCGCCGCGCTGCTGCCGTAGAACACGACCTCGCCCTTCACCAGGATGACGTTGCGATCGCTCACCGCGGTGACGGCGGCGTGGTTCTTGTCGACCAGCACGGTGGCGATGCCGGTGTCGCGGATGCGGCGCACGATGTTCCAGATGTCGGCGGCGATCTTCGGCGCCAGGCCTTCGGTGGCCTCATCGAGAATCAGCAGATCGGGGTTGGTCATCAGGGCGCGGCCGATGGTGAGCATCTGCTGCTCGCCGCCGGACAGTTGCGCACCGCCATGCGCCAGACGCTCCCCCAGCCGAGGAAAGGTGTCGAGCACCCGCTCCAGCGTCCAGTCGCGCCGGCCGCCGATGCCGGCGCGGGCGGCCATCACCAGGTTCTCGCGCACGCTCAGATTGGGAAAGATGCCCCGGCCTACGGGCACGCCGGCGATGCCGCATTGCGCGATGCGATGCGGTGACGCGCCGGTCATCGTGTCGCCGCGCACCCTGACCTCGCCGCGACGCGGCGGCACCAAGCCGAGCAGAGAACGGATGAGCGTGGTCTTGCCCATGCCGTTGCGGCCCATCAGACCCACCGTCTCGCCGGCGCGAACGGTGAAGTCGACGCCGCGCAGGATGTGGCTGGCGTCATAGTAGGTGTGCAGGCCGCGCGCTTCGAGGAGGTTCATTCAGGGCGCGCCGGGCCGCCAGCGGCCGGCGTCCGCAGGCCTTCGGCAGGCACAGACAGTCCGCAGGGACTGTCCGTGTCCGGCCTCACCCCGCGAGGAAGGGGGCGCCCCCTGGGGGTAGGCGCAGCGCAGCGAAGCCTGGGGGTGGGAGTTCATTTTATCGCGGCCTCGGTGCCGAGATAGGCTTCGCGCACGGCGGCGCTGGCGCGGATTCGCGCCGGCGTGCCGGTCTCGAGCACGCGGCCCTCGACCATCACCGTGATCTCGTCGGCCACCGCGAACACCGCATCCATGTCGTGCTCGACCAGCAGGATCGCGTGAGCCGGCGCGAGGCGGCGCAGCAACTCCACCATGCGCGACGATTCCTGTGCGCCCATGCCGGCGAGCGGTTCGTCGAGCAGCAGCACGCGGGCGCCGGTGGCGAGCACCATGGCGATCTCGAGCTGGCGCTGCTCGCCGTGGCTCAGCGTGGCCGCGATGCGGGCGTGCTGGCCGCGCAGCCCGGTGGTGTCGAGCGCGGCGTCGGCGAGGTCGTTGGTGGCGCGATCGGCGATCGCGTCGGTGAACACGCGCCACGGACGCTGCCGTCGCGCCTGCGCGGCGAGGCGGCAGTTCTCGTGCACGGTAAAGCTGCCGAAGATGTTGGTCTTCTGGTAGCTGCGACCCAGGCCGAGCCGCGACCGCTGGTCCGCGCCCAGGCCGGCGATTTCGCGAGTGCCCAGGCGGATGCTGCCGGCGCTGGGCGCGAGATCGCCCGATAGCAGGTTGATGAGCGTCGACTTGCCGGCGCCGTTGGGGCCGAGCAGCGCGTGCACGCGGCCGTGGGCAAGCGTGATCGACACGTTGTCGTTGGCCACCAGACCACCGAAACGCCGCGTCAGGCCGCTGGCGACCAGAGCCGGTTCGGTCATGGGCGCGGACGCCGCAGACGCGCCGCGATGCTGGCGAGGCCACCAGGCAGGAACAGCACCAGCGCGACGATCATCACGCCCATCGGCAGTTGCCAATGCTTGGTCACCGACGCGAAGCCTTCCTGCAACAACGCGAAGGCGAACGCCCCGAGGATCGCGCCGTGCAACTGGCCGAGCCCGCCGAGGATGACCATGAGCAGCACATTGCCCGATTCGTGCCACGCGAGCAGCTCCGGATTGACGAAGCCGAACTGGCACGCCGCGAGATAGCCGGCCAGGCCCGCCAGCCCGCCCGCCAGGGTGAAGGCGGCGAGCTGGTAGCGCATCACCGGGAAACCCAGCGCGCGCATGCGCTGCTCGTTGGCGCGCATGCCGTCGAGCGCGTGTCCGAACGGCGAGCGGCGGATCGCGGTGAGCAGCAGGAACACCGCGACCATCGCTCCCAGTGAGACATAGAAGAAGTGGGTGCTGTTGCCGAGGTCGAACAGCAGATGCCCGGCGATGCGGGCTTCGGGCTTGAAGTTGAGATAGACGCCGTCGGAGCCGCCACCGAGGCCGGTGTCGTGGAACACGAAATAAAACATCTGGGCGAACGCCAGCGTCACCATGATGAAGTAGATGCCGCGGGTGCGCAGCACGAACAGGCCGACCACGAAAGCGGCGGCGGCGGCGGCGAACACGGCGGCGGGCAGCGTGATCCATAGGTTTGCCGGATCGTACTTCGGCGCCATCAGCACCAGGGTGTAGGCGGCGATGCCGAACCACGCGGCGTGGCCCAGGCTGACCAGCCCGGCGACCCCGGCGAGCAGTTGCAGGCTCATCGCGAAGATGGCGAAGATCATCACCTTCGCGAGCAGTTCGACATAGAACGCCTGCCCGAGCAGGGGAAACGCCGCGAGCGCCAGCGCGGCGAGTCCGAGCAGCCACCAGGGTGGCGAAGGCTTCATTGGCGTCCGAACAGCCCCGCGGGCCGCCACAGCAGGATCGCCGCCATCAGCACGTAGACCGACAGCCCCGCGTAATCGGGAAACAGGACCTTGCCGAAAGTGTCGGTGAAGCCGATCAGCAGCGCCGCCAGCAGGGCGCCCCAGACCGAGCCGATGCCGCCGATCACGACCACCACGAAGCACAGGATCAGCACCTGGCTGCCCATGCCGGGAAACACCGACGACACCGGTGCCGCGAGCATCCCGCCCAGCGCCGCGAGCGCCACGCCGAAGGCGAACACGAAGCGGAACAGCAGCCGGATGTCGATGCCCAGGCCTTCGGCCATTTCGCGATTGCTGGTGCCGGCCCGGATGCGCATGCCCAGCCGGGTGCGCTGGATCACGACATACATCAGCACCGCCAGCACGATGCAGACGCCGGACATGAACAGGCGATAGACCGGGTAGCTGAGCGTGTCGGTGAGCGGGATCGACGCGCTCAGGAAGTCGGGCATGGCCACGCTGTGGACGTCGTCGCCGACGGCGAGGCTGCGCAGTTCCTCGAAGATCAGGATCAGGCCGTAGGTGAGGAGAACCTGGTCGAGGTGATCGCGATGGTAGAGGCGGCTGAACAGCGCCCATTCGAGCAGCAGACCCAGTGCCACGCTCAGGACGATACCCAGGGCGATCGCACCGAAGAAGCTGCCGGTGAGCGACGACAGCGAGAACGCGAGGTACGCGCCGATCATGTAGAAGCTGCCGTGGGCAAGATTGACCACGCCCATGATCCCGAACACCAGCGTCAGGCCGCTCGCGACCAGGAACAGGAGCAGGCCGTACTGCAGTCCGTTGAGGGACTGGATGAGGAAGGTGACGGGATCCAAGCCGCTCGAAGGTCGCGAGCGACGCTTACAGCCGGCAACCGCGCGCCGGGTCGGCGAGACCCTTGATGGCGATGCCGATGACCTTGTTGTCGGTGCCTTCCACCCGGCGCACATACATGTCTTGCACCGGGTTGTGCGCCTTCGACAACACGAACGGACCGCGCGGGCTGTCGATGCGGGCGGTCTCCATCGCCTTGACCAGGTCGGCGCGACGACTGGTGTCGCCCTTGACCGCGGTCACGCCGGCGTCGAGCAACTGGGCCGCGTCGTAGCCCTGAACCGCGAACACGTCCGGGTCCATCTTGTAGGCCTTGTTGTAGGCCGCGCGGAAGACGCGGTTGCGCGGATTGTCGAGCGCGTCGGCGTAATGCAGGACGGTCACCAGACCTTGCGCGGCATCGCCCTGGGCCTCGAGCGTGCCATCGGTGAGGAAGCCGGCGGCATACAGCGGGATCGACGCCTTCAGGCCGGCGGCGGCGTAATCCTTGACGAACTTGACCGCGCCGCCGCCGGAGAAGAACACATAGACGGCATCGGGCTTGAGCGCGGCGATCTCGGTGAGAAAGGGCTGGAATTCGACGTTCGGAAACGGCAGTGTGAGTTCCTTGATGACCTTGCCGCCACCGGCCTCGAAGGCTTCCTTGAAGCCGGCGACCGACTGTTCGCCGGCGGCGTATTTCCAGGCCAGCGTGACCACCGTGCGGTGCTTGCGCTCGGCCACCATCTTGCCGGTGGCGTAGCCTGGTTGCCAGTTGCTGAACGAGGTGCGGAAGATGTTGGGCGCGCACAGCGACCCGGTGATCTCGTTGGCGCCGGCGTTGGGGATGATCAGCAAGGTGTTGTTGTCGCGGGCGACCTTGGCCATGCCCATCGCCACGCCCGAATGCACGGTGCCGATCAGAACATCGACCTGATCGCGCTTGACCAGCTTGTTCGCGTTCTCGGGGGCCTTGGCGGGGTCGGATTCGTCGTCGACGGTGAAGAACTCGATCTCGCGGCCCGCGAACTTGCCGCCCTGCTCGGCCACCGCCAGGCGGAAGCCGTTGCTGATGGCGGTGCCGATGGTCGCGAAGGTGCCGGTCGCTGGCAGCATCAGCCCGACCTTGAGTTTCGGTTGCTGGGCGTGACCTGCAGGAATCACCGCCAGTGCGAGCAGGGTCGTGGCCGCGGCGCGGGTCAGGAGGGTTCTGATGGTGGCTTGGGAATCTCGCATGGGATGCTGTTCTCGCAATGGGTTCAGGGTTCGGCTCGCACTCTGGCGCGCAGCTTGAAGCGCTGGATCTTGCCGGTGGCGGTTTTCGGGAGTTCATCGATGAACTCGATCCAGCGTGGATACTTGAACGGCGCCAGACGCGACTTTACGTGCTGGCGCAGGGTTTCGGCGAGTTCATCGCCGGGAGCGTGACCGGGACGCAGGACGACGAACGCCATCGGCTTGACCAGATCGACTTCGTCGGTTCTCGCGACCACCGCGGCTTCGAGCACCGCCGGGTGGCCGATCAGGGCCGATTCGACTTCCACCGGCGAGACATATTGGCCGCTCACCTTGAGCATGTCGTCGCTGCGGCCTTCGTATACATGGCAGCCGTCGGCGCGCACCCGGTACTTGTCGCCGCTGCGGGTCCATTCGCCCTGGAAGGTCTGGCGGCTGCGGTCGCGGTTGTTCCAGTAGTGGATAGCGCTGGTGGGACCCGCGATCTGCAGTTCGCCGATCTCGCCGGGCGGCACTTCGTTGCCGGCGTCATCCACCAGCCGTACCCGATAGCCGGGCACGGGGCGGCCGGTGGTGCCGTGCTGCACGTCGCCCGGACGATTCGACATAAAAACGTGCAGCATCTCGGTGGAGCCGATGCCATCGAGCACCTCGACGCCGAAGTGCGCGGTGAAGCGCCGGCCCAGATCCGCCGGCAGTGCCTCGCCGGCCGATGTGCAGCGTCGCAGCGCGAGGTCGTGACGCGAGGGCAGGTCGGGACTCGCCAGCATTGCCGCGTAGAGCGTGGGCACGCCGCAGAAGAGGGTCGGACGGTGCGTGCGCAGGCGGGCGAACACCGCTGCGGGGGTGGGACGTTCGGCCATCAGCACCGCGGTGGCGCCGATCGCCAGGGGAAAGGTGAGGGCGTTGCCCAGGCCGTAGGCGAAGAACAGCTTGGCGGCCGAGAACATCACGTCCGACTCGGTCATGCCGAGGATCGGTCGCGCATACAGCTCGGCGGTCTGGATCAGGCTGGCATGGGTGTGCACCGTACCCTTTGGCATGCCGGTCGATCCCGACGAGTACAGCCAGAAGGCGCTGTCGTCGGCGGTGGTCGGCGCGGCTTCGAAGCGATCGGCGGCGCCATCCAGGAGTGCGGCGAAGGCAACATGTCGCCCGGCGTCTGCACCGGAAACAATGACATGGGCAAGCTGCGGCAGCTTCGGGAGCAGCGGCTCGAAGGTGGCCAGCAGCGGCGCCGACACCAGCAGCGCCCGCGACCGGCTGTCGCGCAGCATGAACTCGTAGTCGGTGGTGGTCAGCAGCGTGTTGACCGGCACCGGCACGACCCCGGCCTTGATGCAGCCCAGGAACGCCACCGGGAAGTCGATGCTGTCGAGCAGGCACAACAGGACGCGCTGCTCAGGTTGAATGCCCAGGCCCGAGAGGGCATTGGCGAATCGGTCGACCCGGCGCGCCAGCTCGGCAAACGTGCACGTGCCGTTGTCGTCGATGTAGGCGACCTTGTCGCCGCGTCCGGCGAGCAGATTGCGTTCGATCAGATCGTGCGCCGCGTTGTAGTCGCGCGGGATGTGGACCGCCGGCGGGCTGGTGGAGTGATCGGCGTGGCTGAGTCCGGACATCTGCTGCGGTTCCCCTCGTTGACTACCGTGACGGAGCCGCGCTCGCAGGCTGTCCGGCAGTCGTTGTGCCCCGGAATGTAGTGCATGAGCGCGGGCGGTACCAAGCGGTACGCGCCGGTGGTCCATCGATCGGGCTTCATCGACCGGTGCCGATCGGCACCTTCATGACCATGCATTATATTTCTTGTAGATGAGAGGAGACTGCATTATCTTGCTCATCTCTTCGACTTTCCCCGCTTCAACGCCAAATGGCTCTGCCCGCAACCGAGCCGCTTGTGACACCGACCGACGATGACGCCGAGAGCGGATTTCTTGGCGCGCTCGGCGCTCGTGTGCGCGAGCAGCGTGAGCGACGCGGTCTGGCGCGCCGGGTGCTGGCGGCGAGCGCCGATGTGTCCGAGCGCTACCTGGCGCAACTCGAAGCCGGGGCCGGCAACGTCTCGATCGTCTTGCTCCGGCGCATCGCGCTCGCGTTGGGGGTGAGCGTGGGCGATCTGGTCGAGGCCGATGAGGGCGGTGGCGCCCGGCAGCGGCTGGTCGGTCGTTTCCTCGAACGCCTGCCCGAGCATCGACTCGACGACGTGATGCAGCGATTGCTGCGCGATTTCGGTAGCGGGGAAGCCGCGCGCCGGGAACGCATCGCGCTGATCGGCCTGCGCGGCGCCGGCAAGTCCACGCTCGGCGCGTTGCTGGCCACGGGGCTCGACGTGCCGTTCATCGAACTCGACCGCGAGGTCGAAGCCGATGTCGGCATGAGTCTCGCCGAAGTGTTCTCGCTGTATGGCCAGAGCGGCTACCGGCGTATCGAGCAGCGCTGCCTGGAACGGATCGTCGGCGCGCACCAGCGCGCGATCATCTCGGTGGGCGGCGGCATCGTCTCCGAGCCCGACACCTACGAACTGCTGCTGGCGCGCTGCTTCACGGTCTGGATCAAGGCGCAGCCGGAAGAGCACATGGCGCGCGTGGCCTCGCAAGGCGACTTCCGGCCGATGGAAGGCAACCGGGAAGCGATGGACGATCTGCGGCGCATCCTTGCTGCGCGCGCACCGCTGTATGGCAAGGCCGACACGGTCGTGGACACTTCCGGGCTCACCCCCGAGGAAAGCCTGCTCTCGCTGCGCACCGCTTTGGCATCCGCACAATAACTCTCCGAGAACCACATCATGGCCAACATCGCGATCGCCGCAGTCACTGAACCTTCTCCGGCGCCGGTGGACTATCAGACCGAACCGTCGCGCTACCGTCACTGGAAGCTGTCGTTCGGCGGCCGGGTCGCGACCCTGACAATGGATGTGGACGAGGTGGGCGGGCTACGGCCCGGCTATCGGCTCAAGCTCAATTCGTACGACCTCGGCGTCGACATCGAGCTGCACGATGCGCTGCAGCGCATCCGCTTCGAGCACCCGGAGGTTGCCACGGTGGTGATGACCAGCGCGCGCGACCGCATCTTCTGCTCGGGCGCCAACATCTTCATGCTCGGCCTGTCGAGCCACGCGTGGAAAGTGAATTTCTGCAAGTTCACCAACGAGACCCGCAACGGCATCGAGGATTCCAGCATGCACTCCGGCCTGAAATTCATCGCCGCCTGCAACGGCACCACCGCCGGCGGCGGCTACGAAATGGCGCTCGCCTGCGACGAGATCATCCTGATCGACGACCGCTCCTCGGCGGTGAGCCTGCCCGAAGTGCCGCTGCTCGGTGTGCTCCCCGGTACCGGCGGCCTCACCCGGCTCACCGACAAGCGCAAGGTCAGGCGCGACCTGGCCGATGTGTTCGCGACCACGACCGAGGGCGTGCGCGGCGCCCGCGCAAAAGCCTGGCGTCTGGTGGACGAAGTCGTCAAACCAGGGCAGTTTGCCAGCCGCGTGCGGCAACGCGCACTCGAACTCGCGGTCGGCAGTGACCGGCCGACCGACGCGCACGGCATCGCGCTCACGCCGCTCGATCGCACCATCGACCAGGCTGGCTACCACTACCGTTGCGTCGATGCGATCGTCGATCGCGCCAGCCGTCGCGTGACGCTTCGGGTGATGGCGCCAGAGCAGGCGCAGCCGGACACGATCGAGGAAATCGTTGCGCTTGGCGCGCAGTGGTGGCCGCTGCGCATGGCGCGCGAACTCGACGACGCCATCCTCATGTTGCGCACGAATGAAGCCGAACTGGGCACTTGGCTGATAGAGACCACCGGCAACGCCGACCACGTGCTCGCGGTCGACGCGACGCTGATGGCCCATGCATCGCATTGGTTCGTCCGCGAGACCATCGGGCTGATGCGACGGACGTTCGCACGGCTCGACGTGTCGTCGCGCACGCTGTTCGCGCTGATCACGCCGGGATCGTGCTTCGCCGGATCGCTGCTCGAACTCGCGCTGGCGGCCGACCGCAGCTACATGCTGAAGCTGCCGCACGACGCCGTGGAAGCCCCCGCCATCGCGTTGTCGGCGATGAACTTCGGGCCGCTGCCGGCGGTGTATCGGCAAACCCGCATCAACGCGCGCTTCTACGGCGAAGCCGGGCCGATCGCGGCCATCGAGTCGGCGCTTGGCCGTCGTCTGTTGGCCGACGCCGCCGAGTCGCTTGGCCTCATCACCGCCGCACCCGACGACCTCGACTGGGACGACGAGATTCGCATCGCGCTCGAAGAGCGCGCGAGCCTGTCGCCTGACGCGCTCACCGGCATGGAAGCCAACCTGCGCTTCGGTGGCGCCGAAACCATGGAGACCCGCATTTTCGGACGCCTCACCGCATGGCAGAACTGGATCTTCCAGCGGCCCAATGCCGTGGGCGAGACCGGGGCGCTCAAGGTGTTCGGCACCGGCCACAAGGCCGCCTTCAACTGGGAACGGGTATAGCGCCCGGCGCCGC
Organism: Betaproteobacteria bacterium; assembly: GCA_031393885.1. Lineage (GTDB taxonomy): Bacteria > Pseudomonadota > Gammaproteobacteria > Burkholderiales. The sequence goes on from JANMWG010000442.1 coordinate 22,707, forward strand.
CTTCGCGCCCGCCCACCATCACGCCATCGGAGACTCACCTTGAGCATCAACTACAGCGAGAAGATTCCCAACAACGTCGATCTCGGCAGCGATCGTTCGCTGCAGCGCGCGCTCGAGCACTGGCAGCCGGCGTTTCTCGACTGGTGGGGCGACATGGGACCGGACGGCACCGCGTCGACCGATGTCTACCTGCGCACCGCGGTGAGCGTGGAGCCGGGCGGCTGGGCGCACTTCGACCACGTGAAGATGCCCGACTATCGCTGGGGCATCTTCCTCAATCCGGCCGATGCCGACCGCCGCATCCACTTCGGCGAGCACAAGGGCGAAGCCGCATGGCAGGAAGTGCCGGGCGAGCACCGCGCCAACCTGCGGCGGATCATCGTCACCCAGGGCGACACCGAGCCGGCCTCGGTCGAGCAGCAACGCCATCTCGGCGCCACCGCGCCGTCGCAATACGACCTGCGCAACCTGTTCCAGATCAACGTCGAGGAAGGGCGGCATCTGTGGGCGATGGTTTACCTGCTGCATCGCTACTTCGGCCGTGACGGTCGCGAGGAGGCCGAAGCGCTGCTGCAACGCCGCGCCGGCGATCAGGACAACCCGCGCATCCTCGGCGCGTTCAACGAGCAGACGCCCGACTGGCTGTCGTTCTTCATGTTCACGTTCTTCACCGATCGCGACGGCAAGTTCCAGTTGTGCGCGCTGGCCGAATCGGCGTTCGATCCGCTGGCGCGCACCACCAAGTTCATGCTCACCGAAGAAGCGCATCACATGTTCGTGGGCGAGTCGGGCATCGCGCGCATTCTTCAGCGCACCTGCGAGACCATGACGCAGCATCGCACCGACGACCCCGCGAAACTGCGTGCGCTCGGCGTCGTCGACTTGCCTACGATCCAGCGCTATCTCAACTTTCACTACAGTGTCACGCTCGACCTGTTCGGGGCCGACGTGTCATCGAACGCCGCCATCTTCTACAGCGCCGGCATCAAGGGCCGCTACGAGGAGAGCAAGCTCACCGACGATCACCTGCTAAAGGACGCCACCTATCCGGTGTTCGACATCGTCGACGGCAAGCTGATGACGCGCGAGGCGCCGGCGCTGAACGCGCTGAACGAGAAGCTGCGCGACGACTACATCCGCGACACGGTGGCCGGCGTCGGCCGCTGGAACAAGGTGATGCAGAAGAACGGCATCGACTTCCCGTTGACCGTGCCGCACAAGGCGTTCAACCGCATGATCGGCTCGCTCGCCGGGGTGAAGGTTACCCCCGATGGACGCGTGGTGTCCGCGGCCGAATGGGAGGCCGGCGTTCGTGAATGGCTGCCCACGGCCGAGGATCGGGCTCACGTGCAGTCGCTGATGGGGCGGGTGGTCGAGCCCGGCAAGTTCGCCAACTGGATCGCGCCGCCGCCCATGGGCGTGAACAAGCAGGCGATCGATTTCGAGTACGTCAGATTCAATTGACCTCTCCCCCAGCCTGCGCTGCGCTACGGCTTCCCCCCGAGGGGGCGCGGCATCCTCGGGGGACCCTGTGGACGCCGCCGTGCTGCTGGCAACAGGAAGTGTCGTCATGAACGCCGTTGCCGAACGCATCCAGCAGCACCTGATCGATCCGGAGATCTGCATCCGCTGCAACACCTGCGAGGAAACCTGTCCGCTGGACGCGATCACCCACGACTCGCGCAATTACGTGGTCGACGCCACGACCTGCAATGCCTGCAACGCCTGCATCGCGCCGTGTCCGACCGGCGCGATCGACAACTGGAGACAGGTGGTGAAGGCGCAGGCCTTCACGCTTGAAGAGCAGCTCTCGTGGGATGAACTGCCGGCCCCCGTCGTGGCCGATCCGGCGGAGGCGATCGAACTCCCGGAGGAGGTGAATCGCCTCGAAGCGGAAGTGGTTCTCGGGCAGGGCGGCTCCGCAATCGCGCCATGGTCCGCCGCCAAGCCGGCCATCAACCTGTTCGGCATCCGCGCGCCGGCCATCGCCACGGTCAGCGGCAACTTCCGTCTCACCGTGCCGACGGCCACCGCCGACGTGCGCCATATCGTTCTCGACTTCGGCAACGCGGCGTTTCCGGTGCTGGAGGGCCAATCGATCGGCATCCTGCCGCCGGGAACCGACGCGAACGGCAAGCCGCACTACCTGCGCCTGTATTCGGTGGCGAGTGCGCGCGACGGCGAACGCTCGGGGCACAACAATGTCGCGCTCACGGTGAAGCGTGTGACCGAGGATCACGCCGGCAGGCCGGTTGCGGGCGTGGCGTCGAACTATCTTTGCGATCTCGCCAAGGGCGACACGGTGCAGGTCGTGGGGCCTTACGGCTCGACCTACCTGATGCCCAATCATCCCGGTTCGAACCTGCTGATGATCTGTACCGGCACCGGCTCGGCGCCGATGCGCGCGATGACCGAATGGCGGCGCCGGCGCCAGGGCGTCGGCGAAGCGGGTGAATTGATGCTGTTCTTCGGCGCGCGGGTGGCCGACGAATTGCCTTATCACGGACCGCTGCTGAAGCTGCCTTCAGGCTTCATCGACGTGAACCTGGCTTTCTCGCGCGCGACCGACCAGCCGCGCCGCTACGTGCAGGACGCCATCCGGGATCGGACCACCGATGTCGCCCGGCTGCTGGCTGACGGCGAGACCCACGTCTACCTCTGCGGCTTGAAAGGCATGGAGGCGGGAGTCGACAGCGCTTTCGCGGACGTGTGCCGCGACCATGGCCTGGACTGGACAACCCTGCGACCGGAGATGCTGGCGCAGGGCAGGTATCACGTGGAGACTTACTGACCGGGGGCGAACGAAGCCGCAAGCCATGGCGCTTCGATCAGCCCGCCAGGCAGTGCTCCACGCGCCAGTTGTAGAGCCACTCCACCGCATCGTAGAAGCGTTCCGGCGTGCGGCCCCGCCAGAGATCGTTGCGCACCAGCCGTTCCACGCCCTTGGCGTGATAGAGGCGGCCCATTTCGCGCGCCGAGAGCACCACGCGGGCCGTGCGCGCGACCCGCGAGCGCTGGTAGAGAGCAAAGGCTTTCACGAAGTCGCGATCGTTCACGCGCAGCGCTTCACCAAGTGTGACGCCGTCCTCCATTGCCATGCAGGCTCCCTGCGCAAGGTATTGCAGCATCGGGTGCGCGGCGTCGCCCAGCAGCGTCGCGCGGCCGAACGTCCAGTTGTCGATCGGGTCGCGATCGGCCGTGGCCCAGCGCCGCCAGCTCTTGGGCAGGTCGATGAGCTGCCGGGCGCGCGGGCAGATGCCCTCGAAGTAGCTCTGCACTTCCTGGGGGCTGCCGTCGGTGACGCCCCATTCTTCGATCTTGCGGCTGTGGAAGGTGACCACGACGTTGTATTGCCCGCCGCCGCGCAGCGGGTAGTGCACCAGATGGCAGTCGGGACCGACCCAGATCGCGGCGGCATTCCATTGCAGGTCGGGCGGAAAGTCGTCTTTCTCGACCACGGCGCGATAGACGACGTGACCCGAGACGCGTGGGGCGTCGCCGAGGTACTGCCGGCGCACCGCCGACTTCAAGCCGTCCGCGCCGATCAGCGCGATGCCGCGATGCGTGCCCCCTTTGGCGTCATGGACGGTGACCCCGTCATCGTCCTGCTCGATGCGCGCGACCTGGGTCGAGGTGACGAACTCGATGCGCCCGGTGGCCTGCGCGCCTTCGAACAGCGACAGATGCAAGTCGGCGCGATGGATGACCGCATAGGGATTGCCGAACCGCGTGCGAAACGCGGCACCCACCGGGATTCGGCCGACCAATGTCTCGTCGATGGCATCGTGCATCACCAGCTCGTCGGTGTAGACGGCGCGCTCCCGGGCGCGCTCGCCGATGCCCAGCGCATCGAACGCCGCAAAGGCATTCGGCCCGAGTTGAACCCCGGCACCGATCTCGCCGATCGCGGGCGATTGTTCCAGCACCTTCACGTCGAAGCCCTGCCGTGCGAGCGCCAGCGCTGCGGCCAGGCCGCCGATGCCGCCGCCGGCGACAAGCACGGGGGCGCGCCGATTCGATGTGCTCATGCGATGGGCTCAAGGTGAGTCGATGCAGCGTCGAGCATACTGGACCAGGGGCGCCCTGGGCACCAACTGGCAGGAGGCTGGTCGTCGCCTGGCATGAGATGCCGTCAGATTCGCTCGGAACCGCGTCAGCCCGAATCGCGAAGGCTTGCGTATATGCATAGTATATGCATAATAATAAATGTCTTTCGACTTCGACCCGGCCAAGGCTCGGAGTTCCGCTCGAAAGGCCAGCCCTGGCGAGGAGAACCGTTACCGTGCGTGCCGAATACGATTTCAGCAAGGCTCGACGTGGGGCGGTCATCCCGTCTTCGGGAAAGACCCGGATCACCATCATGCTCGACGACGACAGCATCGAGCATTTCCGTGCTCGTGCCGAGGTCGAGGGTACCGGCTACCAGACGTTGATCAATGCCTTGTTGCGAACGGCCTTCGAAAGCGGTGGGAAGGCGAAGCCCGAGGACAAGCCGTTGACCGTGGCGACGCTTCGACGGGTGCTTCGCGAAGAACTGCAGGTACGGTAGCGCAAACTACGGGTTGTAATGAAGATGGACTGTCTGCCGATGTCTATACTGGCCGTGCGTCGTGACCCGAGACCGGTCACGACTTCCCCCAGCCTTAAGGCAGGCGCATCGATGAGTCCTCGCTATTCTACCCCTCGGTTGCCCCTAAAACCGCTTGCTGGAGCAGGAAAATCTCCCACAGATGGACCAAATGCATGATGAGGGGCGGCAAACATGCCAGTAGATAACTATGAGGTCTACGCACCTCTCCACGAGTTCGAATGCGATTTGCAAGAGTTCGAATTGGCGCCCAATTGTTGGATTCGAAGACTCGACGAAGCGCCTGACCTTCATTGCCTCGACGCAACGCTCGGAGAAGACGAACAGAACCAGATTTTTCATGCAACCTTCTGGTTAATTTTTGATGAAGATAAGACAGAAAAAAGTTCGGTTGCGGAGATGGCGAATCTGGTTCTACTTTCTCTGTGGCTTGTGAGGCCGACAAAAGCACATATCGCGTATCGGTTTCGAATTGGTCAGGGAGCATTTGTCGCGAGGGAATGCCGAACGCGACTCTTGGATCGCTTCCAATGGAGCGAAGGGCTTCACCAAGTAGCGTTTGGGGACGCTGATTTAAGATTAGCCGCCACTTTTTGCGCCCCTTAAGAAACCTCTGCGCACATGCAGGTCGGTTACACGATGCATTGATACTGACTCTGACAGGTTGCTGGTCCTACCGGTGGCAATCGGGGATCATTTGCTATGCGGCCGCTGCAGAGGCGCTGTTGACGTATTCGACCAAGCCCGGCATTACAAAGCGACTTTCCACCTCGTACGCGTGCTTGGTCGAGGCCGAGAACTCATCTCGTGATCACGCGTGCCGAGAGTTTCTATCTTTGTACTCAAGCCGCTCAAACATCATGCACGGACGAACCAAAAACATAGTCCCGGCGGAGCGGCTCAAAGTCTTGGTTGGATTCCAGGACGCACTACGTAAACTTTGGCAACAGGTGCTGCGGTCACAGAATCTGATGGATTGTCTTGAGGGAACAGACGAACAGAGAGAGGCGCATTTTCGTGCGCTCGAATCCGGATATACGCCTCCCAAGTGATCTGTTCAATGGATCAACCAGTTCTTGCGAATCCGACTTGACGTCTAAAAGCGAGTGCCTTAGTGGAAAACAATATCAAACCAAGAGCTAAGATGACCATAGACGTTGGCTCGGGCACTGGCGTCAATACTAGCTGTGCGAGATAGGGGCGAGCAGGTTGATTGAATTCATTGAGCGTCCCCGGAGGCAGGCCGCTAAACCGAACACCTTTTGGTAGGATGGTGCTCGAAGAACCAAGATTATATATACCCAATGAAAAGCTCTCATCGCGGCTTGCATTTATGGCGGCAATAGCGGATTAGTTAAAGGTAATTTCTAAGGGGTCACTTGAGGGTAAGACTGAGAAGTCCGCATATTCTTGGCCATCTCCTGGATCATCATAGATGGAAATGCCATCGGCGCTTCCGTGAACGTGCCCCTGAAGAAGAGTAGTGATTGGGGTGCCAACGTCAACAACACGAAGGTTCTCAATTGGCGCATTCCCTAAATAAAGCTCGACCTCGAGCTTTAGGGTGGCTGCGGACACCGGGATGGATTGCTCGGGGATGCTGAACACAAAGAACGAGCGATATTCTGTTCGACCGATATCGTCCCTG
>JANMWG010000449.1:0-6407 GCA_031393885.1 Betaproteobacteria bacterium
GAGGGACCGAGGGAGAGGGACCGAGGGAGAGGGACCGAGGGTGAGGGACCGAGGGAGAGGGAGCGAAGGTGAGGGACCGAGGGTGAGGGATCGAGGGTGAGGGATCGAGGGAGAGGGAGCGAAGGTGAGGGACCGAGGGTGAGGAATGCTGAGAAATGTCGCTACGCAGGAATGAAGTAGCGTCGTCCCACGATGACCACCCTGGTACTCATGGGTGTGACGGGCGCCGGCAAGACCACGGTAGGAGTCGTCCTGGCGCAGCGCTTCGGCTGGACCTTTCTCGACGCCGATGATTTTCATCCCGACGCGAACATCGCCAAGATGCGCGCCGGCATCGCGCTCGGCGACGCCGACCGCTGGCCGTGGCTCGACGCGCTCAACACCAGATTGCGGCAGTGCAACGCCGATGGCGCCAACGCCGTGCTGGCCTGCTCCGCGCTTAAGAACAACTACCGCGAACGCATCGCCGCCGACCTCCCCGATACTCATTGGGTGCATCTGTCCGGCACCTATGGCCAAATCGAAACCCGCCTGCAGCAACGCCACGGCCACTACATGGCGCCGTCGCTGCTCAGGTCGCAATTCGACACGCTCGAGACCCCCGACGACGCGCTGGTGCTCGATATCGCCGCCACGCCCGCGGCCCTCGCCGACGCCATCGCCGCACGCTTCGGGCTGAGGTGATACCCACCCCCAGCCTTCGCTGCGCTGCGGCTTCCCCCTCGGAGGGGGCCGGTGCGCTTGGGAGCGGCCCGGCGCGCACCGACCGCCCCGCCGAGCAGCGCTTGAGCCCGCGCGAACGCCGCATTGCCCACCTCGACATGGACGCCTTCTACGCGTCGGTCGAACTGCTGCGGCGTCCCGAGTTGCGCGGTCTGCCGGTGGCGATCGGCGGTCGCGGCGAGCCGAACAGCCGCGGTGTGGTCACCACCGCCACCTACGAGGCGCGCGCCTTCGGCATCCGCGCCGGCATGGCGCTGCGCAAGGCGCTCGGCCTGTGCCCGGCCTGTGTGTTTCTCCCGGTCGATTTCGACGAGTATCGCCGCTACTCGCGGCTGTTCAAGGCGGCACTCGCCAGCCGCGTGGACACCATCGAGGATCGCGGCATCGACGAGGTCTACATCGATCTCACCGAGGTGGATGGCGATTCGCGCACCGTGGCTGCAACCCTGAAGCAAGCGGTGACGAACTCGACCGGCCTGACCTGCTCGATCGCCGTCGCCCCCAACAAGCTGCTCGCCAAGATCGGCTCCGACCTCGACAAGCCGGACGGGCTGACCGTGCTCGCCGCCGCGGATCTCGCCACCCGTATCTGGCCGCTGCCGGCACGCCGCATCAACGGGGTCGGCCCCCGAGCGCAGCAGCGCCTGGCGGCGCTCGGCATCGAGACCATCGGCGATGTGGCCGCCACCTCGGGCGAGTTACTGGTGGAGACGTTCGGCACGAGCTACGGCAACTGGCTGCACCAGGCCGCGCACGGCATCGACGACCGGCCGGTGGTCACGCATCGCGAGCCGCAATCGCGCAGCCGCGAGACCACTTTCGAGCGCGACCTGCACGCGCGCACCGACCGCGCCCAGCTGTCGCGCATTCTCGAAACGCTGGCGAAACAGGTGTCCGTCGATCTGACCAATCGCGGCTACGTGGGCCGCACCATCGGCATCAAGATCCGCTTCGACGACTTCAGCATCGTCACGCGCGACTGCACCTTGCGCGCACCCACCAGCGCGGCGCCGGCGATCCTGGCGGCAGCGCGGGAGTGTCTGCGACGTGTCGGGTTTCGGCGACGCCTGCGGCTGCTCGGCGTGCGCGTCGGGCACCTGAGCCGGGTTGGCGAAATGGCGCCGAACGACGGCGAGACATTGCCGCTTTTCTGAAGCGATCGAGGATGGCGACTCGTGGCAACGCTGGCGCCATGAGCAGATCCCCCCACGCAACGACGAATGTCATTGTATTTTCTGCGCGTGGTGGCAGAGTATCTACCCGACCCGATCACCGAGAGGAGAATCACCATGCACAGCTGCCCGAATCCGCTGCACTGCATTCTTCCGCCGTACATTCTCGATCACCTGTCGGAGTCGGACGATCCGGCCGTGCGCAAGCTCGCGATCGAGGCCATCGCGCGATCAGCCACCCTGCGCGCCACGCGAACCGCGCTCGCACCGTTCGCGGCGCAGACGGCGATCGCCTCGGCGGGCGCCGTCAAGAACCGCGTCGTGTACGACAACAAGACCAATGGGGCAACAAGATTGCCCGGCAAGCTGGTGCGCTCCGAAGGAGGGCCGAAGTCCAAGGACCCGGCCGTCAACGAAGCGTATGACAACGCCGGCAGCACCTACGATTTCTACAAGAAGATCCTGGCTCGCAACTCGCTCGACGATGGCGGCATGACGCTGGTGTCGAGCGTGCACGTCGGACGCGGCTACAACAACGCCTTCTGGAACGGCGAGCAGATGGCCTACGGTGACGGCGACGGCCAGATATTCATCCGCTTCACCAAGTCGCTCGACGTCGTGGGCCATGAGTTGACGCATGGCGTGGTTAGCCACACCTGCAATCTCGAGTACCACGACGAACCCGGCGCCCTCAACGAGCACTTCGCCGACGTGTTCGGGTCCCTGGTGAAGCAGTGGAAAAAACGCCAGAAGGCCGACAAGGCCGACTGGCTGATCGGCCCGGACATCATGGGTCCGGGTACGAAGGCAAAGGCCCTGCGCACGTTCAAGGACGAGCCCGCCTATTCCAACGATCCGCTGCTGGGCGACGATCCCCAGCCAAAACATCTGTCCAAGAAATACCGCGGCAGCGCCGACTCCGGTGGCGTCCACATCAACTCCGGCATCCCGAACCACGCGTTCTATCTGGTGGCCATGGCGCTGGGCGGCAACGCCTGGGAGAAGGCCGGGCGCATCTGGTACGACACGATGCGGGCACTACATCAAACCAGCAGCTTCGCCGACATGGTCGCGATGACCACGCAGAGCGCGGGCGCACGCTACGGCACCGGCGGCACCGAGGAAAAAGCCGTGGCCAAGGCCTGGAAGGATGTAGGCTTCTAGTCGTCCTCCGGAGAGGTATCGGCACTCATGAAGCACGGCAACGCATGACGGCCCGCAAGATCCGCTTCCGCCAGACCGGCGGCTTCGCGGGCCTCGTGCGAGGGTGCGACCTCGATCTCGAAGCGTTGACCCCGAAGCAGCGCGCGGAGGTCGAGCGGCTGGTGGCGGCGAGCGGTCTGGCGAACACCCCCGCCGCCAAACCGAAATCCAAGGGCCGCGATCTCATGCAGTACGAGATCACGATCGAATCCGCCTCGGGAACCATCCGCGCCGACCTCACCGACCTCGATCTCGACGACAAGACAGAACCGCTGGTGACGTTCCTGCAGAAGCGTGCAGGGCCGGTGGCGCTGGATTGACTACACGACGGGCCCGCTACCGCGGCTCGAATGCCACAGGGCCAAGACCTCGAGCCTGTTCATCCTGACGCGGTAGTACACCCAGTAACGGATCCGATCGAGGTGAAACCGCCGTACGCCGGCCGAACTGGCTTCTTGCACTACGGAACCGGTTTCCGGTTGATCGAGCAGAACGTCGAGAACCACCTCGAGGTCGTGTCCGACAGCATTGGGAGCGGCCGGGCGATTCAGCGACCACCACTCGACGATGCGCTCGATGTCCCTGGCGGCTCGGCGCGATATGCGCAGTTCGAGCGACACTTCTATCGGTAGCGACCGATCCTGGAAAACAACTCGTCTCCGGAGATCGTGTCTCCGCGGTCCGCCTCCGCGATGCCCGCCTCCAATTCGGCCAGCTCATCGGGAGACAGGCGGACTGCATCCTCACGTTCCTTCGAAATCACGATCACAGCCGTTCCATCGACCAATGGTTCGTCATCCAGAACCACTTGTCCGGAAATCACAGTACCCGTAGCTACTCGCATGGCGGTTACCTCTTGCAATTGATATTGCCTGGAACTGTATAGCAAACCCTCGACAGTGCCGAACTGCCGAATGGGGTGCGGATCGAGCCACGCATTTTCCATCGAAAAAGGCACCCCGAGAAATGAAGCAGTGCGCCGGAGAGCGACGGGAGAGCGACGGGGGCCAGGGTCGAATTTGTCACATCGGAGAGCCGACCACGGTGGGTCGGCGTATCGTGAGTGTCGCCGTCCACCGAACCTTGCGCACCCCGTCGCTCGCGGACCGGCCTTCGTCCAACAAACGGTTCGGACGCGTCCTCGCCTTGCTCGCACGATCTAACCTTAGTCGTTAGCGAAGGTGGCGCTCGGCCAATTGATCTGTACACGCCGATTCTGCGCAAGACAATCTCGGAGGTATAAATTGATGAGACTCTGGTACGGCACCCCAGCCTCTTGCGCCATGGCCTTGAAGTACTCAATGACATCCTCGGACAGCCGCATGGTCACCGGCTTCTTGAGCTTGGATGCATACGGATTCTTCCGGGACTTCATCTTGGAGAAGTCGTACTCTGCCTTCATGTCAGTTACCTCGATAGAACGCTGTTTCACTCCGTGTAGCCTTGCGCACGGAAATGATGCGAATGACCTCGCCAGCCGACCGCTCACAGTGGCAGACGACAAGTAGTCGAGCCTCCGAACTCATGCCGAGCATGATGAAGCGCTCTTCTTCCGAGGAGTGCTCTTCGTCGAAGAACTGCACAGCGAACTCGTCGTAGAAGACAGTCTTGGCCTGATCGAACGAGACCTGATGCTTCTTGAGGTTCGCTGCAGCCTTGGCGGGATCCCATTCAAAGCGCATGCATACATTGTATTGATGCTGCGTGTGAGGTCAAGAGGGGCGACTTTGCGCCGCCTGACGTTGCAGCTGAGCCGCGAGCAGCGGCTGGGAACGAAAGGGCCAGAATGAAATGAGGCCCTGAAGAGACCAGCCCTTGCGAGTTGGCTCGAGCGCCGTTAGGCGTCATTGGCGCCGCCCCTGGATTGACTACACGCCAAGCTCACGACAGGGGCTCGAGTGGGCATCACTTTCTGCGCCGCCAGTATGTTGGCCGACGCTTGAAGTGTGCGACAGCGAAGACGACGAGTTCGTCCGGCTCTACTCGGTAAACCACCGAGAACTTGAAACCCTTCGGAAATACTCTACGCGTCCGAAGCTTCCAAGGCGAACCGCGTTTGGGATAAGTGGCCGCAGATGTGGTTGCCGCTTGCACTGCGAGGCGGAACCGTTCCCCGCCCTTTCTCCCGTTCTTCATAGAAGGAGACCTGCTCGAGGAACTCGTCAAGAGCCTCCTCGAGGAACCGCACCGACTTCACTTTGTCAGCCGTCGGGCCGCTTCGAAGACGTCGGCTGCAGGGATGAGTTTGGCTTCGCCCCGCTCGTACTTGGCGATACGGGAGGCAATCTCGTTCTCCCAAGCCGCCCGCACCTCAGGGTCAGCCTCTTGGTCCACGGACTCCAGCAACTCCTGTGCAAGCTGTGCTCGCTCTTCCAGGGCGAGTTCCTTGGCCTTCTTGGACAGTTCGTCGAGCAGGGTGGACATGGCGTGGCTCCTGAGGGAAGTGGACGAATTCTAGGCCTTGCGGATGCCGCGAGTACCGAGGAAGTGTCCGAAAGGAGAGCGACGGGGACCAGGGTCGAATTTGTCACATCAGAGAGCCGACTACAGTGGGTCGGCGTACCGTGAGTGCCACCGTCCCCGGAAAACATGACCCTGGCTCCTTGGATCCCTCCGCTTCTCGCAAGCAGTTTCCCGTTCTTGATGCTGGCCCAGCCTCTGCGTTGAACTGTGACGGTGGAGTGTCCTGTCGGCAGCGAGCCGAGGCGACCGGGTACTGATTCGTCAAGCAGGATGCGCATCGAGCACGAGGGCCATCTTGGCGTCCTCGAGAACTTGAATCGCCAGTTCCCGGCTGACAGAGGGAAAATCCTCCAGAAAGACTTCCAGAGAATCGCCTGCTTCGAGGTGCTCGAAGATGATACGAATGGGCACCCGTGTGCCGATGAACACGGGCGTTCCACCGAGGATTTCGGGGTCTGAAATGACACGCGGGGACTTCATCGCGAGATCCTAATCCAGTGTTTCGTTCTGTTTGGCACTGCTCATTGGCACGAATCGCCTTCTGCAAGATATCGAGAGCAAAAGGAGCGCGAATCTGGCCCGTCCGAGAGCCGACTACGGTGGGTCGGCGTATCGTCAGTGTCACAGCCCCCGAAAAGCATGACCCCTTTGATGCCCATGAAAATAACCCCTTTACAAAATGACAATGTATTCATGCAAGACTTGACCCCGATACTCTTCCTCGATCGTTCAACCCGCCTGAAAAGCCCATTCATACTCAATCACTTGGAAGGAGTTTCTTGAGAGAGGCCTCATGCGCTTCCCAGCTTACCAAGGCGGCTGATCTCGGTGATGGTCCTGACCAAG
>JANMWG010000450.1:0-1875 GCA_031393885.1 Betaproteobacteria bacterium
TTCCTGGCGGTGGACGAGGCGCTGGCGGCGGGGCTGGACGAAGAGGCGAAGGCAATCGCTGCGGATACGCTGGCGCTCGCGGAATCACGGGCACGCGCGCTACCCGACGACCGCGAAGCGCTGCGCGACCTGTCGGTATCGGTGAACAAGGTGGGCGATGCGGCGCGTGCGCGCGGGGACATGGCGGCGGCGCAGTCGGCGTACGCGCGCAGCCTGGAGACGAGGGAGCGGCGGATCGCGGTGCATGGAGAAAACCGCGAAGCGCTGCGCGACCTGTCGGTATCGCTGAACAAGGTGGGCGATGCGGCGGGTGCGCGCGGGGACATGGCGGCGGCGCAGTTGGCGTATGCGCGCAGCCTGGAGACGAGGGAGCGGCTGATCGCGGTGCATGGCGAGAATCGCGAGGCGCTCGGGGATTTGGCGGTTGCTCACCTGAACCTTGCAGAGCTGGCCAGCCGCGGCGATCACAAAATGAAGATGATGAAGAGCGAACCTCATCGGCAGCAGGCGCGCGCACTATTGACGCGCCTCTCCATGGCGTTTCCGGATATCGCGTTCTACAGCGAGCAACTCGCCCGGCTCGACAGATCTGAGCGGGGCGACCATGCGTAAGGATGCCTCGCCATGAACTACCTCTCCACCCGCGGCGGCATGCCCCCGACACCCTTCACCGGCGTGCTGCTCGAAGGCCTCGCATCCGACGGCGGGCTGGCAATGCCCGAGACCTATCCGCAAATCGACGCGGCGACGCTGGAGCGCTGGCGAAGCCTGTCCTATCCCGATCTCGCCGTCGAGATCGTGTCGCTGTTCGTGACCGACATCCCGGCACCGACGCTGCGCACCCTGGTGCGCGACACCTACACTGCCGAAGTATTCGGATCGGACGAGATCACGCCGGTATCGGAACTCGAACCCGGCCTGCATCTGCTGCACTTGTCGAACGGCCCGACGCTGGCCTTCAAGGACATCGCCATGCAGTTGCTAGGCCGCCTGTTCGAGTGGGTGCTCGGGCAGCGCGGCGAGCACCTCAACATCCTCGGCGCCACCTCCGGCGACACCGGTTCGGCTGCGGAATACGCAATGCGCGGTCGGCACGGCATCCGGGTATTCATGCTGTCGCCGCATGGCCGGATGTCGGCGTTCCAGACCGCGCAGATGTTTTCGCTGCAGGACGCAAACATCTTCAACCTTGCGGTGCCCGGCGTCTTCGACGATTGCCAGGACGTCGTGAAAGCGGTGTCGAACGACCTCGCGTTCAAGAGTCTGCTGCACATCGGCACGGTCAACTCCATCAACTGGGCGCGGTTGCTGGCCCAGGTCGTGTACTACTTCAAGGGCTACTTCGCGGTGACCCGGAGCAGCGCCGAGCGGGTGAGTTTCTCGGTGCCGTCGGGCAACTTCGGCAATGTGTGCGCAGGGCACGTCGCGCGCATGATGGGCCTGCCGATCGCGCGGCTGGTCGTGGCCACCAACGAGAACGACGTGCTCGACGAATTCTTCCGGACCGGCTGCTACCGGGTGCGGGGTGGAGCAGGGGTCATGCAGACGTCGAGCCCGTCGATGGACATCTCGAAGGCGTCGAACTTCGAGCGCTTCGTGTTCGATCTGGTCGATCGCGATCCGGCGCAGGTGCGGGCCTTGTGGCGCGACATCGACGGCAGCGGCGGCATGGACCTGGCCGCCACGCCGTACTTCGAGCGAATCCCCGGCTTCGGTTTCCGGTCCAGCAGCAGTACCCACGCCGACCGGGTGGCCACGATTCGCCGGGTGCACACCGACTACGGTGCGGTCGTCGATACCCACACGGCCGATGGCATCAAGGGGGCGCTGGAGCAACGCGAAGCGGGCATACCCATGGTGTGCCTCGAAACCGCG
>JANMWG010000464.1:0-1887 GCA_031393885.1 Betaproteobacteria bacterium
GCCCAGGGCGAGCTGCGCATCCACGATGTACTGCTGCTCGCCACCGATGGCGCCTGGAGCAAGCTGCGAGATCGCGATCTCGCCGAGGCGGTCGGCCAATGCGACTCGTCGCAGGAAGCCGCCGAGCGACTCACGCAGCTCGCGCTCGCCCGCGGCAGCACCGACAACGTCACCGTGCTGGTGTTGCGGGTGCGCGGACTGCCGACCGACGATCTGGGCGTGGAGATGCTGCGGGCGCGCCAGTTGGCGGTACCGCGGCGGCTGCGTCCCGGCGAAGCGCTCGACGGACTGGTGGTGCTGTCGGTACTGGCACAGAGCGACGTCACCCTGCTCTACCAGGTGGAAGATCAGGCCGACGGTCGGCAGTACGTGCTCAAGACGCTGGCGCCTGGCCGTCAGAACGACGACGACGAACGCGCCAATCTGGCGCACGAAGCCTGGCTCGGTCAGCGCTTCGACTCGGCGGCGTTCGTGCGCGTGCGCCCGCGTCCGGATGCCTCCAGCCTGTACGTGCTGTTCGACTGGCATGGCGGCCGCGCGCTCGAACAACGCCTGGTCGATGGTGCACCGCTATCGGTGCCAGAAGCCATCGACCTCTCGCGCCAGTTGCTGCGAGCGCTCGGGGCCATGCATCGCCGCGGCGTCATCCACCGCGATATCAAACCCGCCAACCTGCATGTGGGTGACGATGGCGTGCTGCGCATCCTCGATCTCGGCGTTGCGGTCAGCGGCAACGAACCCGCTGCGCTGCTCGACCTGCATGCCGGCACCCCTTCCTACATCAACCCGGAACAGTGGAACGGCGTCCGCGCCGACGCCGCATCGGACTTGTTCGCGAGCGGTGTCACCCTGTATCGGGCGTTGACCGGCAAGCTCCCTTACGGCGAGGTGCTGCCCTATCAGTCGGGCCGCTACCGGCGCGACCCGAAACCGGTGTCGGCCCATCGGCCCGATGTACCGAAGTGGCTCGACGCGATCGTCCTGAAATCGATCGCGCTCGACCCCGCCGCGCGCTTCGAAACGGCGGAGGAATTCCTGGTAGTGCTGGAGCGGGGCAGCGCCCGCCCGCTGCCACCACCGCGCCCCACGCCGCTGCTCGCGGGGCGCGGTGGATGGCCGCTGGCGTTCGCCGTTTCGCTATTGGTCAACGTCTGCCTCTTGTTGCTGGTGCTGATCGTCGGGCGGTAACGTGGAGAACCGGCGCCGGGGCGTTTTCCGCGCTCTCACAGCCTATCGAATCACCGGGCCACCCCGGCGCGTGGAGCCCATCCGGGGACCGCCATCGGGGCGCCGACCGGCACGACCGCAAGTTCGTTTCTTGCGACCATGCAGTCACCGGATGGGTGGCAAGGCTCAGCATCCCTCACCCTCGGTCCCTCTCCCGGGGGGAGAGGGATGTCTACTGCTTCCGGAGAAGGAATGTCTACTGCTCCCAGAGAAGGGATGTCTACTGCTCCCGGAGAAGGTATGTCTACTGCTCCCGGAGAAGGAATGTCTCAGCTCCCTTCTCCCTCCGGGAGAAGGGCCGGGGATGAGGGAAACCTGCGCGTTGATTGCCGTGTTGCCTTGTCGCGAGCCGGTCTCGTGGGTGTTGGCGTGCACTTGTGATAGCGCGAAAACCCTGCCACCACCTTCTCGAAATGCACCGTCAGATCCAGCGCCGCCTGGTAGATCGGCAGGTGCTCGTAACGCGCCATCCGGACACCCCCGAGAAATCGAACGCCCGGGGGCTATCGCCCCCGGACCCCCTCGAACCCCCGGGGCTATCGCCCCGGACCCCCAAAGGGCCGAAGCCCCCGAAGTGCCTAAGACCCAACTGGCCGCCGGCGCATCACCAGCACGCCCGCAAGACCCGACAGCAGCAGCGCCACCACACCCGGCTCCGGA
>JANMWG010000467.1:0-3114 GCA_031393885.1 Betaproteobacteria bacterium
TCGCTTGCTTTCGTGCCTACGCATCAAGCGCCCCATCGCTGGTGCGCCTGCAAGGCTCGATACCAGACCCGTGGCTAGCGGCTTTCTGGGCGGGACTCTCACCCGCTGGAACTTGCAACATTGCCATGCCGCAACCAAGACCTGCCCCCTATGGCACCACATGCACGAACTTCTGTGCGCGCTTTCCGGTGTCGACTTCGGTGGTGTAGACGTTGCCCTTCGAATCGAGCGCGAGGTTGTGAATCCAGTGGAACTCGCCCGCCTTGCGACCGTTGCGGCCGAACGCGCCGACGGTCGCGCCGGTCGCGCGCACCAGCGTGCGAATCTCGTTGTTGGTGCCGTCGGCATTGAGCAGGAAGGTCTGCGCCGGATCGATCCAGAAATCGAGATCCCACACCGAGCCCTGGGCCCGCGAGGCCGGTTCGATCACGAACTCCTTCACGAAGCGGCCGTCTTTGTGAAAGATCTGGATGCGGTTGTTGGTGCGATCGCACACATAGACCAGACCGTCGTTCGCGATCTTCACGCAATGCACCGGATTGCTGAACTGCGGCGATGCCGGGTTGTAGGGATCGAGCTTGGCGTCGGTAGGCGCATTGCCGTAGGCGCCCCAATGGCGCTTGTAGGCGCCGGTGTCGGCGTCGAACACGATCACCCGATGCCCGAAATAGCCATCGGCGATGTAGACCTCGTGCGCCGCAGCATCGACCTCGGCATCGGCCGGCCGGCCCAGGCGGGTGGTGTCGTTGCTGCTGGTCTGGTCGCCCGGCCTGCCGATCTGCATCACGAACCTGCCGTCGCGCGTGAACTTCAGATACTGGCCATCCTTCTCGCCGTTGCCGCCGATCCAGACGAAGCCATTGGGGTCGACGCTGATGCCGTGCTCGTTGACCGGCCAGTCGTAGCCCGCGCCCGGTCCGCCCCATGCATGGAGTAGGTTGCCGTCCATGTCGAACTCGAGCACCGGTGGCGCGGGCGCGCAGCACTTGCTGGTGGGCGGATTGAGCGTTGCCGCCTTCTCGTCATTGGTGAGGCTGCCCGGTCGCTGGAGCACCCAGATGTGGTCGTCCGCATCGACCGCCACGCCGGCTGTCTGACCCAGGATCCAGTTGTTGGGCAGCGTCTTCGGCCAGGATGGATCGACCTGGAAGCGGGGCAGCTCTTCAGCGCACGCCGGAAAGGCCAGCCACATGGCGAACAGCGTGCATGCAATCCTCATTTTCTTCTCCTTACCTGCACCCTCGGGAAACTCGCGGCGCCAAGTGAAGGATACCTTGCGCGTGACGGGTCGGCAGCAGAAAATATGAAGATAGCCACAGGGCAACGCCGAAGTCCTGCCATATGACAAACGGCATACAGACGGCGAACCAGAGCGGCGCCATGCTGCATCCAACCCGGTCATCCCGGTCATCCCGGTTGCCACGGTGCTAGCGGCCAATCGAGCGAGGTCCATCGAATGATCAAGCTACTGTTGCTGATAAGCCTGTCGGTCGCCTTGTCCGGATGCGCTTCCATTCAGAAGATGAGCCTGGAAGATCGCCAGAGACTGCAAACGATAAGCGTCAATCCCGTCGTGGAAAAGGCGCCGGAGATGTACTACCTTGGGCCGGGATCTGGTTTCGGCATGATGTTCGGCGCCATCGGCGGTGCGATCACCGCGATAGCCTCCATCGCACCCGGAAAGGCGTTGCGGGAGTTCGCGGAGAAAAACAACATCTTCATCGACAAGATCGTTTTCGAGGAAGTGAACAATGCCCTGCATCAATCCGGCAAGGTCGCCATTGCCGAATCGGCCACCGAAAGCTCGGCCATCCTCAACATATCCGTGGACGTCTACGGATTCAGCATTCCCCATGGGTTCAGCGCCAACCTCGTACCCGTCGTATCGATCAAATGCACCTTGGTCGACAAATCAGGGAAGACGATCTGGCGCGCAAATGATCGGGTATTGCCCTTGGGTAATCCCGCGGAAGCGGTTTCTCAGGACGACATCAAGAAGAATCCGCGACTCATCGAAGATAGTTGGCGAATCGCATCCAGGTCCATCATCGAGACCATGGTGAAGGGGTTGTAAGGCAACCCGACCGCGTGGTGTCCGATACCTGCAACCCGGGCCGCATCTGCACTGATGGGTGGTAACCGACGGGCAGGTCTTGCACCGAAACACAACCTATCCCGTGGCGATGACCTGGCCTGTGGTGCGCGGGAAAGATGCAATACCGCAAGGCCTGAACAGCCCTCCGAGGCGAGCACCCTGCAACCAACGATTTCGAATCGATCATCCCGGCGCCTCCGCGGTCATGGCCGCCGCATCGAAGACCAACCGAGGCAGGGCCATGAGCTTGCGGCGGATACGCCTCGAACCTCCTGGCTACCGTTGGGCCCTGAAACCGGCTCATCGAGAGTATGGGGTCGCGGACGGAATCTCGAGGGTCGAGTTTAGTACGAACAATCAGGTCGCTATCGGGCCGATAATTTCGGTCGGCCGCGACCACCTGCGGCATCGCGCGGCGCTTGAATGTGTTGGTGCAAGACTGGGATTGGACATAGGTCGCTCGTATGCGGTAGTCTTCGGCATGGATGGATCGGATACATTTCCGGATACATCTCAGGGACCGGGTAGTCGGAAACTCGCACCTATGCTCGATCTACGGATTTCGAGCGGAACTCCCGCCCTCCTCGCCAGACCCCCGGCATCGGCGCGGGTTTCCGATGAAACAAAGATAGGTCGCCGCGACTCGCTCGCCCCCCCACGCCAAGCACTGGAGTATTCGATGAAACGTTCTCTCGCTTCCCTCGTCATTGCCGCCGGACTCATTACATCGAGCACCGGGTTCGCTCAAGCGCCAGCCGGTGCGCCGGCTGGATCGACCGGCCTTTGCAACGACGGGTCCTACTCATCCAACGAGACCAAGAGCGGCGCCTGCGCCGGCCACAAGGGCGTGAAGGAATGGTTCGGCGCGATCGCGGCGGCCGCATCGACAAAGCCTGCTGCGCCAGCAGCGGCTGCCACACCGACTCCCGCACCGGTCGCAACAAAGCCCCCTGCTGCTTCCACCAAGGCTGCGGCCCCGGCGCCTTCGACTGCGCCGGCTGCTGGTGGCGGCCCTGGGC
>JANMWG010000471.1:0-2476 GCA_031393885.1 Betaproteobacteria bacterium
GCTCCCAAGCACTTCGACGTGAAGAACAACTTCCGCAACATCTGCGGTTTCTGCCATGCCGACTACGGGCGAAAGCCAGGAAAAGGCCCGCAACTCATGAACTCGGAGCGCACCGACGACTTCATGTTCAACCGCATCAAGAAGGGCATGCCGAGCCGCATGGCGGCCTTCGGCAGCGTCTACTCCGATGACGATATTCGCGAAATCGTGAAGTTCATCCGCAATCTCAAGGACGGCGAGGAACCCCAGAACCCGTGATCACTTCAATGCATATCCGCCGCACCGTTTACGCTCGACGCTGGATCGTGATCGGCAGCGCAGCGCTCGCGATTGCCGCTACCGATGTTGCAATGGCGCGTACGCTCGCCGAAGTGCGCGCGATCGGCGCCATCTCGATGTGCGCGAGTCCGGAAACCCTGCCTTACGCCAGCGACAAGCCGGGCGATCCCGGTTTTCAGATAGAGGTGGGCCGCGCGATAGCGGCAGGGCTCGGCGTGCCGCTGTCGATCGAGTGGACCGTGCCGCGACGCCGCGCCAGGATCGTCAACTGCGACATGCAACTCGACGCCGTCAACGATGCAGCCATGCAGGAAGGGCGCGCGATGCTGTCCAAGCCCTATCAGAAGTCTGGGGTTGCCCTCGGTCTGGCTCGCGACGCCACGCCGGTGGCAGACTACAAAGACCTCGTCAAAGGTCAGAAGATCGGCGTGATGGTCAACTCGGTGGCGAGCGTGGTGCTCGGCAAGAACGGCGCGACCGTATCGCCCTATGCCTTCCAGAACGACATGGTCGACGATCTCGCCAAGGGCGAACTCTTCGGCGCGGCCGTGTCCATCGCTTCGCTTAGCTACTATATCCATACCCATCCCGAGTCCGGCATCCGGTTGTCGTATGCCTTCGACAGCACAACGGAGCTTTCGTGGGAGGTGTCGGTGGGTTTGCGCAAGGCCGATGAGGCGCTGGTGGCCGAAGTGAACCGGGTGCTCGATCAACTGTTCGCCGATGGAACCTTCGGGCGCATCTACGCCAAGTACGGCGTCGAGCATCGCCGCCCGTGAGGCCGTGCCGGGTACAGCAGCACCACAGGGTCCCCCGAGGATGCTGTGCCCCCTGGGGGGAAGGCGAAGCGCAGCGCACCCTGGGGGTGGGCGCACGCACCTGCGCTAGAACGCGCGTCGACGCCGGCGCCTGACCAGCAACGCGAGAGTACCCAATCCCCCCACGAGCTGTGTCCATGTGCCCGGCTCCGGCACCGGTATCGGGCTCTGCACCAGCAGTTCGGACGTCTCGATCTCCACGCTCCAGCCGCCGCCGCTGCCGTCTACCTTGACCGATACGGTGTTCAGGGCCTTCAGCTTGTTCACGGGTATCGAGAAGAAAGATGGCACCACTTCGGTGACGCCGGTCAACACGCCTGGGCCCGCCTGCAGGCGGTAGGTCTCGTTGTATGCTGTCAGGGCAGGTTCGTGGAGGTCAGATTGCCACTGTCGAACACCGGTGAACCGGTGGACGCATTGATTACACCAACGGTGAAGTAGTCGTCGCCGAACTCGACCAGCAGGAACCGGTTGTATTCCGATGAACCGCTGAGGTACACGGGAATCTGCTTGCCGTCGACCGTCACCGAATCGTACTTGCCCCATACCCAGTGGTAGTGACTGGCAAAGATCGGCACCACGTCCTGGCCCTTCAGCGCGTCGTTGAGCGCGGCGTTCGTAGGCCGCCAGTGCTCATCCGGGTCGTGATAGTTGAGCACAGCATGTTTGCCCTTCGACTTGGCGTCGTCCAGCACATTCTCGAGCCAGGGCACGGCGCTCTTGATGCCGATCTCGGTTCGGTCGTAGGTGGGGTAGTTGTGCATCTGGACGAACCGGTACTTGCCGATGTCGAAGGCGTAGGCAAGGCTGGATGGCCGCGCGGACACGGCGGATAGCACAGCTCCCCGAGCCGCACGCGCCCGATGCTCGCGCAACTGCCGGGTGAGCGGGTGTAGATGTCCTTGGCCAATATGCTCGTGTTGGTCTGGCAGAACAGGCCGGTATCGATGAAACCGGCGGGGCAGGTCTGGTAGCAAACCCGTGAGCGTGCCGGTGTAGCCGCCCTTGCACTGCGAATAGCACAGGCCCGAAGGCTCGACACCGCCTGGATCGGTGGGCTGAGCCGACTGGTAGATTTCGCCGGACTTGCAGCTCGGATAGTCGTTGTCGAGGGCCGTCATCGCGGCGGCGTTCGTCGATGATCACGCCGTCGTGGGGGTCGCGTCCGCGATGTTCATCGCCGTCGGCGCGACGCCAGTCAGCGCTTTGCCAGCATCGGATTCGAGGTCGCGAGCAGGCGGCGCGCCGCCTCGATGACGTCGGGCGGGAGCGCGGCGAGGCGCATCGACAGCGGATCGAGATAAAGGGTTGCGGCCGTCGCCTCGATCCGCCGCGCGGGATCGTTGGTGTAGCGCGCTTCGAAGGCATAGGCCCAGGGA
>JANMWG010000472.1:0-8991 GCA_031393885.1 Betaproteobacteria bacterium
GGTGCAGGTCGTCGCCCACGATCTGGATGTCGGGCCGCTTCTTGTTGATCATGGCGCGTCCGGCGCGCGCAACCGCTTGGCCGAAGGAATAGTCCTGATTCAGCAGATAGATCCTGGTGATCGACTTGTTCTCGGCGATCACGTCGGTGAGGGCCGACATTTTCATGTCGGCGTCGGCGTCGAAACGAAAATGCCAGAACATGCATTTCTCGTTGGTGAGCGCCGGATCGACCGCCGAGTAGTTGAGAAAGACCACCGCCTGCTCGGGATTGCGCTTGTTGTGCTTTTCGAGGGTGTCGACCAAGGCGTGCGCGACGCCGGAGCCGTTGCCCTGGAGCACGTAGTGGATACCCTGGTCGATGGCCTGCTTGAGCACCAGCACGGCTTCCTGCGGACTGGCCTTGTTGTCGAAGGGAACGATCTCGAGCTTGCGGCCGCCGGCCGCGCCGCCGCGTGCATTGATCAGGTCGGCGGCGAACTGGAAGTGGCGCAGCTCGGATTCGCCGACGTTGGCGAAAGCGCCCGATAGCGGATCGATGAAGCCGATGCGGATCGGGTCGGCGGCGACGGCGCCACCGGCCAGCAATGTGGCCGCGACCGCGGCACTCCAGCTAACACGAAACATGGTGAATCTCCTCGTCGGTGGCGGATGCTTCGGCGGCGCCGTGAGCGGTTGCCCGCCGCATCTCGTTCGCGAATGGTACTGCGTCAATGGCCGGCAGGCATCACGACCGCGGCCCGCGCAGGCTTCCCGCCGGCAGCGCCAGCATGGCGAGTCCGACCCCGATCAGAACCATGCCGGCCATCTCGGTGCCGGTCGGGCTTTCTCCGAATTGCAACGCGGCGGCGATGACCCCGATTACCGGGGTGGCGAGCGTCCCGAGACCGGTCAGGCCGGCCGGCAGCCGGGCAAGTGCGTAATAGAAAAGAATCCAGGCCAGGCTGCTGCCCAGTACGGCGCTGTACAGCAGGCATGCCGTGAACAGGGGTGTCCATCGAACCGGTGGCGTATCCGCCGCGAGGCTTCCCAGCGCCAGCAGTCCCGCGCCAATGAGCATCTGCCAGAACGTGAGCGCGATGAGGTGACTTTCGGTCTTGCCCTGCACTCGCTTGACCAGCACGACGCTGGCGCCCCACGACAGGCCGGCGAACAAGGCGAGCAGGCTCGGCAGCAGGCCACCGAGATGTGTCGGGTCGATGAGAACGATCAGGCCGGCCGCGGCGAGCGAGAGGGCGATCCATTGCGCGGTGCGCATGCGCTCATGCAGGAACACTCTGGCCAGCAGCACGGTCCAGAACGGCATGGTGTAGGTCAGGACCGCCACCCGCCCGGTACCGCCGAGCTTCAAACCCCAGCGAGTTCCGGTGAAATTGCAGGCCCGCAGCACGGCGAGCAGGGCACACAGCCACCACTCGTTCCTCGGCACGCGCAGCGAATGCCCCATGCGCCACACCACCGGAGCGAGCGCCAGCGCGCCGATCAGGAATCGCCAGGCGGCCGAGTCGGTCGGCGCGGCATCGACCAGGCTCAACTTCATCACGATCCAGTTGTAGCCCCAGATCAGCGACACCAGCGCAAGGGCGGCGGCGGCACCACGGGTGCCACGGCCGGGAGGAACAGGTTGGGTCATGCGCCGAGGATGGTGCGAAGCAAGGTTGCGATGAGAGGGGTGTAGCCCGGCGGCCCGCGGGGCGTGGCCGGGTCGCAATAGGCACGATTGCGTCTATACTTCCGCCGCATCGGGCGTAGGGTACTAGAGACCCATGCCGGCGCTCAATGCGGCTCCGGTGGCGCAGCGGATCCGGGTCCGCCGTGCAGTGCCAGAAAAAAACGAGAAGATCGACAAGGGGGAGTACGAATGGAGCTCTGGTCACAGGTCTATGACCCGCTGGGAAACACGGTGCTGTCGACGCTGCTCGCGGCGTTGCCGGTGGTGGTTCTGCTCGGCGGGCTTGGGGTGTTCCACATCAAGGCGCACGTAGCCGCGATCGGCGGATTGATCGCCGCCCTGGTGATCGCCATCTTCGTCATCGGCATGCCGGCCGGCATGGCCGCCAAGGCGGCGCTCTTCGGTGGCGGGTTCGCCGTTGTCGGCATTGTCTGGATGATCGTCAACCTGATGTTCCTGTACCGGCTGACGCTCGCGGCCGGCCTGTTCAAGATTTTGCAGGACTCGATCGGGGCCATCACCAACGATCGCCGCCTGCAACTGGTGCTCATCGCGTTCTGTTTCGGCGCGTTCTTCGAGGGCGCCGCCGGGGGCGGCACGCCGGTCGCGGTGACCGGCGCGATCCTGATCGGCCTGGGTTTCTCGCCATTGGCGGCGTCCGGCTTGTCGCTGATCGCGAACACCGCCCCGGTCGCCTATGGCGGACTGGGCACGCCGATCATCGTGCTCGACAGCGTCACCGGCCTGGGCCTGGAGAACCTGTCGGCCATGGTCGGCCGTCAGTTGCCATTCTTCTCGTTGATCGTCCCGTTCTGGCTCGTGGTCACCTTCTGCGGGCTGCGCAACACTTTGCAGGTCTGGCCCGCGATCCTGGTTGCCGGTGTGACCTTCGCGGTGCCGCAGTTCCTGATCTCGAATTATCACGGACCATGGCTGGTGGACATGGTCTCTGCCATGATCGCCATGGCGTCGCTGGCGGTTTTTCTCACCGTGTGGAAACCGAAGATGGTGATGACCGCGGCCGACGGCAGCGCCGGCAGCATGGTGTCGTACGCCGAGGCGCAGAAGGCGGTCGCCGGTCACGGCCACAGCCGCGAGATGGTCCTCAAGGCCTGGACGCCGTGGATCATCCTCACCGTGGTGCTCGCGATGTGGGGCATCAAGTGGATCAAGGACCACGTCCTCAACTTTCCAGGCGTGACGTTCTGGGCGATCCCGATCGACGGACTCGACAAGATGGTGCAGCGGGTGGCGCCCGCGGTCGCCAAGCCGACCACCGAAGGCGCCGTGCTCAAGCTGGGGATCCTCTCGGCAACCGGTACCGGCATCCTCATCGCCGCCCTGATCGCGGGCAAGATCATGGGTTTCCGCTTCTCGCAGATGGCGAAGGAATGGGTCCAGACCGCTGTCGTGATGCGCCATTCGATCCTGACCATTCTCGCGATGCTGGCGCTCGGTTACACCACGCGCTACTCGGGGATGGACGCCACCATGGGTCTGGCGCTGGCAAACACCGGTTGGCTGTATCCGCTGTTCGGCACGCTGATCGGATGGATCGGCGTCGCGTTGACCGGAACCGATGCCGGATCGAATGCGCTATTCGGCAGCCAACAGGTGATCACAGCCAACAAGCTGGGGCTCGATCCGATGCTGATGGCGGCAGCGAACAGTTCCGGCGGGGTCATGGGAAAGATGATCGACGCCCAGAGCATCGTGGTGGCATCGGTGGCCACCAACTACGTGGGCAAGGAAGGCACCATCCTGCGCTTCGTGTTCTGGCACTCCCTTGCACTGGCGGTGCTGGTCGGTTTGCTGGTGATGCTGCAGGCCTATGTGCCGCCGTTCACCAATATGGTGGTGCACGCGACGGCGGGCGGTGGTTGATGCGACGCCGGGCGCTTGGCTAGGTTGCCGCTTTCGGATGTGGGCGAGTCAGTGATACACGGCGGGTTGATTCATGAGGGCATCGAAATTGCCGAGGTAGTCGTCGACCGATTCGACCGAAGCCTGTTCGGCGACCAGTTCGGCGAAGTGTTGCCGGAACCGGTTGGCGGTATCGCCCTGCAGGTAGGTGCCCATGGCCGAGGGCTTCTTGATAACTTCGAAGCCGAGTCCCGGAAATTCGACCACATGGTAATGATGACTGCTGTAGACAACGTTCATGGCGCTAGCCTCCTCGAGGTCTGCGGAAATCGCCGCAACTTCCATGCCTTGAATATGGCGGAAAACCGGCTCCTTTCAAGGGAGGGCCGATGACGGGTACAACGTCCCGCGTTGCCGAGCGGCTGACCGCGCTGGGTCTGGTCCTGCCCCCTCCGGTGGCGCCACGGTATGCCTACGACGCCGTAGTGGTGCATACGGGCATCGCCTATGTCAGCGGCCAGCTTCCGTGGTTCGGGACAGCACTTGCAGCGACCGGCTGCGTCGGCGCCGACGTGACGGTCGAACAGGCCACCGGCGCGGCGCGGATGTGTGCCCTGAATGCCCTGGCTGTTTTGCAGCAGGCGATCGGATCGCTCGACCGGGTCGTCCGGTTTCTCAGAGTGACCGGATTCGTCGCTTCGGCACCGACGTTCCGTGACCAACCCACCGTGGTGGATGCGGCTTCGCTGCTGTTGCTCGACATCTTCGGTGATGCGGGACGGCACGCAAGAAGCGCCGTGGGCGTGGCCGCGCTGCCGCGCGGGGCTGCCGTGGAAATCGAGTTCACCTGCGCGGTCGGGCCATGATCGCGCCGGGCCGTTCCGGGGGTTCCGGAACCGGGTCGGTGCCCGGTGTCGAGGATCGACGATGAGTGTCGCGGACCCCGGCGTATCGGTGGCCGCAGCGGTCGACGCCGATGCCCTGCCCGCCATCCTGGAGGCGGAGCATCTGGTTCGCGCCGAGCAGGTCCGGCTGCTGTTTGCACACCTTCGCAATGGCGTGGCGGCCAGCGCCCTGGTGGCCGTTGTGGTGGTAGCGGTTCTGCACGAGGTGGTGGACGTCGTGCCGCTGCTGGCATGGTTTGCCACGACATTACTGACGGCCGCCTGCTGCTACCTCGCCTGGCGCCGCTTCCGGGTCGCTGACCCCGATTGCACGGCTATGCCGGCATGGGAACGTCGATACGTGTTCGGTGCCGCCTGTTACGGCCTCTGTTGGGGGCTGGGGGCTGCGCTGCCTTTGTTCGCCGAGCGTGAAGTGCATCAGGCTTTCGTCGGTTTCGTCCTCGCCGGACTGGCGGCGGGGGCACTGGCGACGATGTCCTCGTCCGCGCGGGCGTACGCCGCGTTCCTCCTCCCGGCGCTGATCCCTTTCGTTCTTCGCATGCAACTCGACGGCGATGCGCTGCATTTCGCGATGGGCTCGATCACGCTCCTGTTCGCCGGCACGATGCTGGTTGCGTCGGGACGGCTGGCGGGCGGGGTCCGGGATTCCTTGCACATGCGGTTTCGCAATGTCCATCTGCTGGGGGCGCTTGCGGAGGCGAACGTGCGCCTCAACGACGGCAACGCGGCACTGGCAACCGAAGTCTTCGAGCGGCGCGGCGCGCAGGAGGTGTTGCGGCGATCGGAGCAGCGCCTGCGCCTGCATCTGGAACAGACGCCACTCGCCTTCATCGAGTGGGATCTCGGATTCCGGGCGATCGAATGGAATCCGGCAGCGGAGCGCATGTTCGGCTATCCGCGGTCCGAGGCAGTGGGGCGGCATGCGCTGCGCCTGATCGCGGGTGACAACGTGTGCAGCCAGGTTTCGGCGCTGTGGAAGCAACTGATCGAAGAGCGTCGCGGCGCGTCGACCGTGATCGAGAACCGCACCCGCACCGGTGAGACCATCGCGTGCCAGTGGTACTACACGCCATTGGTCGACGCGGACGGCCGGGTGGTTTCGGTGATCACGCTGGCGCAGGACGTGACGTCCGGGCGCCTTGCCGAAGAGCAACTGCGCTACCTTGCCCACCACGACGAATTGACGGGGCTCGCCAACCGCGCGTTGTTCCATGACCGGTTGCTGCATGCCGTCGCGGAGGCCAGGCGCGACGGCTCGTTCGTCGGCGTCATGCTGCTCGATGTGGACCACTTCAAGGTCATCAACGATTCGATGGGGCACGAGGCTGGCGATGCGGTGCTGCGTGAAGTCGCGGTTCGGGTCCGTCGATGCATGCGCGAGACCGACACGCTGGCCCGTTTCGGGGGCGATGAGTTCGCGGTTCTCGCGCCAAGCATGGACAGCCCCCCGAACGCACTGACGCTCGCGCGGAAGATCCTCGATGCGTTCGAACCCCCGTTCCTGGTCGAAGACCGGGAGGTTTTCCTGTCGGCGAGCATCGGCATGTCGTTCTATCCGCTCGACGGTCACGAGATCGACGGCCTCCTCAAGAATGCCCACGCGGCGATGTATCACGCGAAGTCCCAGGGCCGTAACAACTTCCAGTTCTACTCGGCCGAGCTGACGGCGCGCGCGCAGACCCGTCTGGCGATCGAGACCAGCTTGCGCCATGCGCTCGACCGCGGCGAGTTTCGTCTGCACTACCAGCCCAAGATCGAACTCGCCAGCGGCCGCATCATCGGGGTCGAAGCGCTGCTGCGCTGGCAATCGCCGACGCGCGGCCTGATCGGTCCCGCGCAATTCATCCCCGTGGCCGAAGAAAGCGGATTGATCGTGCCGGTTGGTGACTGGGTGTTGCGCGAGGCCTGTCGCGAGGCCGGACGCTGGGCGGGGGCTGGCATCGGCAACATCGGGGTGGCCGTCAACCTGTCGTCGCGGCAGTTCCGGCACAAGGGTCTGGTCAACGACGTGACGCAAGCCCTGGAAGAGAGCGGCCTTGATCCGCAGCGGCTCGAGTTCGAGATCACCGAAAGCGTCCTGATGGACCATGACCCCGCAGTCAGCGCCACCCTGTCGCGCTTCAGGGACCTCGGTGTTTCCATCGCCATCGACGATTTCGGCACCGGCTACTCGAGCCTGTCGTACCTGAAGCGATTCCCGATCGACACCCTGAAGATCGACCGGAGCTTCGTGCGCGACGTGTCCGACGACGGCAACGATGCCGCACTGGTCCGTGCCATCATTTCCATGGCTCACAGCCTGCGTATGCGGACCGTCGCCGAAGGCGTCGAACTGCCGGCGCAGGCGGCTTTTCTGCGCGCCGAAGGCTGCGAGCTGGCGCAGGGATTTCTCTACAGCGAAGCCGTGCCCGGCGACCGGTTGCCGTCGGTGCTTCTGCACCGGACGCCGGCCGACGGCGGTCCTCGAACCGACCATTGACGGGTCCGTACGGACCAACCTGAAAGGATCTCGGATGCGGTACAACCGCCTCGGTGACAGCGCGCTCGAGGTGTCGGAGATCTGCCTCGGCACCATGACGTTCGGAGAACAGAATTCGGAACGCGAAGCCCACGATCAACTCGACCATGCCGTCGGACGCGGCGTCAACTTCATCGACGCCGCCGAGATGTATCCGGTGCCGCCCCGCGCCGAGACCCAGGGCCTGACCGAAAGCTACGTCGGCTCCTGGTTGGCCGGTCAGGCACGCGACCGTCTGGTCGTGGCAACCAAGGTCACCGGGCCGGGTCGCGGTTTCGGCTGGGTTCGTGGCGGGTCGCTCGCGATCGACGCGAAGGCGGTCGAGGCTGCGGTGGACGGCAGCCTGCGCCGCCTGCGTACCGACTACGTAGACCTGTATCAGCTTCACTGGCCCGACCGATATGTACCGGGGTTCGGCAAGGTCCACTACGAGCCGGCGCACGAGCGGCCGACGGTGCCGATCGTGGAGCAGCTGGCTGCACTCGGGCGGCTGGTGACGGCGGGGAAGGTGCGCTACATCGGCCTTTCCAACGAGTCGCCGTGGGGTGTGATGGAATTCCTGCGCGCCGCGCGGGAAGCCGGGCTGCCACGCATCGTCTCCATCCAGAATGCCTACAACCTCCTGAATCGCGTATACGAGACCGGCCTTTCGGAGATCTCGCGTCGCGAAAACGTGCCGTTGATCCCGTACAGCCCGTTGGCTTTCGGACATCTGAGCGGCAAGTACCTGGCGGGAAGCGCGCCCACCCAGTCGCGGCTCGGCAGATTTCCGCCGTTCGGGCAGCGATACGACAAGCCCAACGTGGCGTCAGCGGTAGCGGCATATGCGACTCTCGCCGGTGAGACGGGCTTGCCTCCGGCCGCCATGGCGCTCGCTTTCGTGCGCAGCCGCTGGTTCGTTGCCAGCACCATCATCGGGGCGACCACTCTGGCGCAGCTCGACGAGAATATCGGTAGCATCGATACCGTATTGTCGGACATCACGCTCGCGGCGATCGATGCCATCCACCTGGGAAACCCCAACCCTGCCGTGTGACCTCCCTGGCGGCGCCACGGTCCTGGGGACGGCTTTCGGGGAAATCGCGAACCGCACACGCCGGCTGGAAGCGCTGTTTCGAGGGGGTGAGGGTGATCCCTCCCGACTGGCACGAACCGTTCCTGATGTTTGACACCACCCCGCCGATTCACCATACTCCGTCGTTTATCCGGAGGGGTTCCCGAGCGGTCAAAGGGATCAGACTGTAAATCTGACGGCTCTGCCTTCGAAGGTTCGAATCCTTCCCCCTCCACCACCGTCTTTGCGACACTGGTGCTTGAGGTGATATTGGTGCTCGAGGTGATATTGGTGCTCGAGGTGATATTGGTGCTCGAGGCGGGCTGGTGGCGACGATAGATTTGCTTCGGGTCAGGTTGCCGCAATGATTTGCCTGGGGCACTGCCAACCGCTAGCTGTCGGTGTCGGCGGATTGGGTGGAAACAAAGCGGCGAAGTATCGAATTGCAGGACAGCGGTGGGGTTGCCGGATCACGTCTGGATTGCGGGCGCTACAGAGCGACAGAGCGGGTGGGGAAACAAGGCGGGTGTAGCTCAATGGTAGAGCTGTAGCCTTCCAAGCTACTGACGAGGGTTCGATTCCCTTCACCCGCTCCAGCTTAGGGGTGGATGTGGAAAAGCGGACCGAATCCGGTGCGCAGGTTGCGGTAACGAGCGGTTTCGCCGATGTAGCTCAGTGGTAGAGCACTCCCTTGGTAAGGGAGAGGCCACGCGTTCAATCCGCGTCATCGGCACCATGGATGCATCGTCGGCAATGTCGGCGCACAACGTTCCGGACGAATTCCGGGGCGGATCGCAGTTCGAGGCAGTTCCAGTCAGTTCCAGACAAGGGTAACGAGCGATGGCGAAGGGCAAGTTCCAGCGGACGAAACCGCACGTGAACGTAGGGACGATCGGACACGTGGATCACGGGAAGACGACGTTGACGGCGGCGATCACCACAGTGCTGGCGAGCAAGTTCGGTGGCGAGGCGAAGAAATAC
>JANMWG010000479.1:0-5925 GCA_031393885.1 Betaproteobacteria bacterium
CGCGCGCACGCCCACCGCGTCGCGGAAGGCCAGGGCCTGGAACTCGCTCTGCGCGCCATTGCCGATCAGCGCCATGCGGCGGCTGCCCGGCCGGGCCAGCACGCGGGCGGCCAGCGCCGACATCGCGGCGGTGCGGATCGCGGTGGTGATCGTCAGCTCAGCCAGCAGCAGCGGCAGGCCGGTGGCCACCTCGGCCAGCACGCCGAAGGCCATCACCGTGGGCAGGCCGAAGCGGTGGTTGGCCGGGTGGCCGTTGACGTACTTGAAGGCAAAGCGTTGGGCGTCGGCGATCGGCATCAACTCGACCACGCCGTCGGCCGAGTGGCAGGCCAGGCGGGCGGATTTGTCGAATTCGGGCCAGCGCCGGTAGTCGGCTTCGATGCGCTCGGCCACACCGGCCAGGCAGGCCGACAGGCCGGTTTGTCGCACCAGGTCCACCACGTGCTGCACGCCCAGGTAGAGGGTGGCGGTCATGCCGGGCGTGTGCGAGTGTGGCGCCGTCGGTTGGGCGAAGGGGCGGGTGAAGGGGCTGGTGAAGGGGCGGGCGAGCGAGGTGGCTTGCGGCGACATGGCTGGGCTCCAGGATCAACGATCAAGCAGTTTCCCGTGGCCTTGGTTCAATTGGAATGCGCAAGAGTGTTGCGGTTTGGGGTTGTTGATGACGATTTGGCGCGGAGCCACTGCCATATCGTCAATCTCGTCTCACTCGAAGAAGTCTTCATCCACCTTCTTGAGGTGCAGCACATCCTCGTCGCGGCAGCCCACGTTGTAGCGGATCATCAGCCGCGAGAGCTGCACGCCATCGAGCAGCACGATGCGCGAGCCGAGCCCGCGCGCGGTGTCGACCGCCGGCTGGCTGAATGCCGAGGTCGTGACGAAGATGCCTTTGTGGGCCTTCTTCAGGCTCAGCGCGCCGTAGAAGTCTCGGATCGCACCGGCGCCGATGTTGTTGCCCTCGGCGTAGCGCTTGGCCTGGACGAAAATTTGATCGACCCCAAGTGGGTCTTGGTCGATGACGCCGTCGACACCGTCATCACCGCTCTGGCCCAGCGCACGGCCAGCATCCTCAGATGTGCCGCCGTAGCCCATCGCCAGCAGCAGCTCGACGATCAATTTCTCGAAGAACGCCGGCGTGGCCTCGCGAACGCGGTCCAGAAGATCAGCGGCCAGAGCGCCGGTGATCGCGCCATGGGCCTTGCGCAAGGCCTCGTCCGGCGTTTCGGTGCTCAACGGTGCTGACGCCTGCTCCGGTGTCGTTGCGGCGGCGCCGTCGGCCTCGTTAACCTTGGCCTTGAAGTCCTGGAATTCCTTGAACTGGTCGAGGTAGGCGTTGTTGATCGTGGCCGCGGCATCCGCCAGTGCGGCCTGGCCGCGCGGGGTGATGCGGAAGTAGCCGCGGCGCGTGCCTTCGGCCAGGCCGGCCTTGACCAGGTAGGTCTTGGCCCAGTGCACGCGGTTGGCGAACATGGTTTGCTTGCCGCTGGGCAGCAACTGCGCGCGTTCATCCGGCGTCAGCCCCAGCTTCTCGGCGAGCTGCTCGACGGCGTCGCCGATCCTGATCTCGCCGGCTGCCGCACAGGCCAGGACGGGGCGCATGAGGGTCTGGTAGTCGGGGATCATGCAGTGACTGCTCCCTTTTTTGCTATCGGATGACCACGGCCGTTTCGGTCAGGTCGTAGAGCATCAGCTCGATGCCGTTGCGCTGCAGGGCCTTGGCCAAGTCCGGCGCGAGCTTGTCTTTCCCTGGCAAGACCATCACGCGTTTGCAGCTGGGCGTCTCCCCATGCACGAACAGTTGTCCGATGGCGGTGTAGACGCTTTGGCGATCGACGCTGGTCTTGACCTCGTAGACCTCGACCAGCTGGTCGCTGCGGGTCGCCACGCCCAGATCGATGAGCACATCGTTGAAGAGATGCAGGCCAGCACGCAGGCCGGCCGCCTTTCGCCAGTCATGTAGTGCCCAGACCACCTCTCCGTGGCGCGAGACATAGTCGATCTTGCTGCTGCGCCGCCCCTGGCGCCGGCCGTGGGACTCGCCATAGAACGCGCGCAGGCGGCTTTGCCGAGCGAGGAAGGTCTTGGTCGAAGTCTTGCCGTCGCGTACAGCCCGCTTGAAGTCGGCGATGCTGTCCACGTACAGGACGGCCGGGCGCGCTGCGCCCAGGCCTTCAACGGGCATGACCAACACACCTTCGCGGGGGTTGCCGCTGGCGTCAAAGACTTCGACCAGGCGGTGGCCGGTCCAGGTCAGGAAGGGCTCCTTGGAGACGCCCTTGGTGCCGCCGCCGACACGTGCGGAGTGGAAGAGGTAGACCTGCCCTGAGTCGTTGTCGCGCCCGAAGAAGCCGCCGACCTGGTTGTTCTTGCCTTCATAGGGCGTGTTGATCTCGACGGAGATCTCGACGCCGGTGCCGCCGGCTTGCGGCATCAGGCCGAACCAATTCAGCCGGCGAGGATTCGGTGTCTGGCCTGCCGGATGGTCAGCCGACCAGAACCAGTGGCGGCCATCGGTGATGACCTTGGCGTCGCGCTCGGTGCCCCCTGGGTAGCCGATGTTGGTCGTCGCCTTGCCCTTGAAGGACTGGCGGATGGCGGCTTCCAGCTTGCGCTGGGCGCTTGCGATTTCGGCCTTCGATTCCAGCAGCGAATACATAAGCCTCCCCCGCTATTGTTTTGAGCCATTCTCTGCCACGGTCTACCAAGGCAGAAACGATGGCCTGTTCATGCAGCCACCGGAACGCCCTGTTCAGCCGTCGCCGTGCTGAACCCGAACAGGCGTTCGGAACCAGCGAAGAAATACTTGTTGGGGCCGTGTGCGTGGTCTCCGTGGTTGTGCTCGCGGTCGACGCTGCGCAGCAGGCCGGTTCCGATCAGCAGGCTGATGGCCTTGCGGATGTAGCGCTCGGGGATGCCGATGCGCTCGGTGATGGTCTCGTAGGACGCCATCGAGTACGCCTTGGCGTTGTCGCGGCAGGCGGCCAGGTAGAGGTAAAGCTTCATGGCATGGAGCTCGTGCTTGGACCGCAGCGTGAAGTTCTTGAACGGAAGAACCACCTCGCCTGACACGATCGCCTGGCATGGCAGCTTGAACCAGCCTGTTTTGGGCCAAGCGATGAGATAACGGCGCTTCTGGTGGGAGCCTTGCGGCGTGATCAACTTGAGGTCGATGAGCCGCTTCAGCCCGTCAGACACCAGCTTTCTGGACAGCCCGCTTGCCAGTTCCAGATCGTCATAGCTGGCCGCTGCCATCTGGCGCACGACGCCGAATTCATCAGCATCCATCTCGGCCATGAAGATCAAGGTCACGTAAAGCATGAGCGCTGCTGTTTCACTCGCAGCGCTCTTGTCCGCGGTTCGCTGCCAGGTCATCAGCGGCAAGGCCGCCAGCACTGGTGCTGACGGCACCTTGTGCCAGTAGCTTCGCCGGATCATTTGCGATCCCTCTTGTCTTTCTGCACGACCGCGTACAGCGCATAGCCGGCAACGCACAAGGCCAGTACCGGCACCAACGCGATCAAGAGTTGGATCAGCAGCGGCGTGTTTTCTGCCAACCACCACATTCCAGCCAACGTGAAATCTTCTTTTGTCACAGCGCGGTCCTTTCCTAAAAGTGATCCACCCTCGCTTTTTAGAGACTTCCGGAGAATCTTTCTAGATATCGGTGCAGCGCCGTATAGCTTTCTATTCCTTTTTTCCTTTTAACGACAAGGCTTTAGGCAGTTTTATGTCGGTTGATGTGACGACGATCTTAGTTCACGAAGGCGCTCCGTGGACCAGTGCCTTCGCTGCGAGGCCTGATGCGCGCAAGTTCAGCGCCTGTTCCTGCGCCGCGTCTGCCATCCCTTGGTGATGACGGCGCCATCGCGGCAGCTCTCGATCTTGTAGGCCCGCAGGTAGCGCTTGAATAGCCCGACCGGCTGCTTGCCGAGGGCCTGCTCCATCTTGCGGACGCTGAGGTGGCTGAAGAAGACACGGATGCAGCCGTGGCCGTCGTGCTCTTCCTCGCCGAACTCGTCAAGCAGTCGGTCGACCAGGGGCGGGATGGCGCGCTGTTGGGCACGGCGTTCGGCGTGGCGGGTTTCCATGGTTGTTGCCCTCAAAGGTCAATGAGCAGGTCGTCGAGCTCTTTGCGCTTGGCCGCCGCAGCTGTATCGGGCACGCGCCAGTCCGGAACGTGGCAGTTCAGTCCGATCAGGTCGGTGTCCTTGAGCTCGCTGGAGAAGAAGGCCGTGTAGACGCTGTTCAGCGGGGACACGGCCTCGTACTCGCGCTGCACGCGGATGGTCTTGTCGGTGTCGGGATCTTGGTAATCCTCAGAGGCGGTGGACTCGGCGTAGAGCTCCAGGCCCGCTCTGATCGCCCAGAACGGGGCGATGACGGGCTCCAGCGGATAGAGCCCGTTGAGCCAGAAGCTGCGGTCGCTCTTGGTGTCTCGCCAGAGCTCTTCCTTCCACTCGTCCTCGACCGCGCTGAAAAACAGCGTGTCGATGCCCTTGGGCTTGAGTGCAAGCAGGAGGAACAGCCGGTTGAAGAAGGCGTCGCGCACGATGCGCTTGCGCTGGCAGATGTCGTTGAGTTGCTCGATGAGCTCCGGGCGCAGGGTCAAGCTCACCAGCTTGCGATCGAGCTGGTCGAGGCGGGCCGCAACGAAGGCCTGGGCCGCCGGTGAGTTCGCCAGTGAGACTTCGGAATCAAGCCAGGGCAGCTCGTTTTCCAGAACCTTGTTCAGGTAGGCGTCGCGGCGCAGGCAGGCTGCGTCGAGCTTCTGATCGAGCTTGTCGATGATTGGCCGCCAGATCTTGACGGAGATCTTCGGGGGCGTCTTGAGTGTCTTGGTGGCCATCGGTGCTTCCAGAAATTGCGTGGTGAAATCATAAAACCAAATTGCGCCAACTGGCAACGCCAAACACTTTATCCATACAGATTGCCATGGTTTAGGCGCGCCCTTGGTCTGTCAGCCACGGCCCGGGCTCTATCCGCTGGCGCGGACCAGGCCCCGTCGTGCCATCGGCACGCCTGGTCACTCAATCGAAGGCCTCTCTGAACCGCGTACACGAGGTGATGCGAACAGCCCATCCAGCGGCATCGGCTTCGCCCATGCCGTGAGGAACAGGCCGCGACGGGTACGCCGCCGCCTGTCCGGTGACGAGGCACGGGTTCAAGGCTGCGCCTCCAACCCGTGCCGGAGGCGCTCTGTGCCCTTCCCTATTTTGTTTCTTTCATGAAATAATCTATTCATCACATCATGAAAGGATGTTTTCATGAAAACAATCATTATCACTTCTCAGAAGGGCGGCAGCGGTAAGACCACCCTCGCGACGCATCTGGCCGTCGAGGCGGAGCGCAAGGGCGATGCGCCCGCCTGGCTCGTCGATACCGACAAGCAAGGTACCTTGAGCTTGTGGCACGAGCGCCGTGAGGCGGAAACGCCGCAGCGTGCAGATGTGCCCTTCTCTCGCCTGGCCGCCGGCCTGGCCACCCTGGCCGAGCGTGGTGCGGCTTATTGCTTCATCGACACCGCCCCCACGATCTCGGAGCAAAGCACTTCCCTGCTCCACCTTGCCGATCTGGTGCTGATCCCGGTACGCCCCTCGCCCGCCGACTTGTGGGCCGTGTCTGAGACCGTCACGCTGGTGAAGGAGGCGGGCAAGCCCTTCCTGTTCGTCATCACCCAAGCCAAGCCGCAAGCCAGCATCACCGCGCAGACCGTCGCCGCCCTGTCCCAGCATGGCCGCGTGGCGCAGGCCTTCATCGCCGATCGCGTGCCCTACGCCGTTGCCATGACCGGCGGCCGCACTGCGCCGGAGCTGTCGGCCAAGAGTCCCGCCGCCGAGGAGATCGCGGCCTTGTGGCTTGACGTGAAATCATGTTTTCATGAAAATATGAAATCAACAATGAGAACTGCCCATGGCTAAAGCTGTTGCC
>JANMWG010000488.1:0-18182 GCA_031393885.1 Betaproteobacteria bacterium
CCCCAGGCTGCGCTGCGCTTCGCCTTCCCCCTCGAGGGGGCGCCCCGTCCTCGGGGGTGAGGCCGGACACAGACAGTCCCTGCGGACTGTCTGTGCCTGCCGAACGACAGCGGCCTCCGGCCGCTGGCACCTTGTGGGCGCTGCCCCTTCGTTTACCGAACTTCCCGCTTCGCTCAACTCGGACTCGCTACGCTTCGGCGCTGTCAGTCCGCCGGCGGCGAGCGCAGCGCGGCTAGCGCCTTCATGAA
This sequence comes from Betaproteobacteria bacterium, assembly GCA_031393885.1. GTDB lineage: Bacteria > Pseudomonadota > Gammaproteobacteria > Burkholderiales. Next base: position 249 of record JANMWG010000488.1, read on the forward strand.
TCGCGTCGCGTTGCCCGAGACTGTCGCTGCTCCGTCGCCCGGACGATAGAGCGCGGACCCGAGCCCGAAACCGCTGGCGCCGGCCTGCCAGTAGCCGGCCATCGTCTCGGGCGTGATGCCCCCGACCGGCAGCACCGGAACCTCCTTGGGCAACACCGCTCCCATGGCTCGCAGCACCGATGGCGGGTTCGCCTCGGCCGGAAACAGCTTGATGCCGTCGGCGCCGGCCGCGATCATCGCGAACGCTTCGGTCGGCGTGGCAAACCCCGGCAGGCACACCAGGCCGCGCTTCTTCGTCGCCTCGACCACCGTCGCATCCGCGTGAGGCATCACCACCAGACGGCCACCGGCGTCGGCGATACGCGCGACCTGGGTGGTGTCCATGACCGTGCCGCCGCCGATCAGCAGGGCTTCGCCGAAGCGGCCCGCGAGCAGCGCGATGCTGGTGAAGGCATCGGGCGAATTCAGCGGCACCTCGATGATGGAAAAGCCGGCGTCCCGTAGCGCCACGCCTACGTCCACCACCTCCGCCGGGCCGATGCCGCGCAGGATCGCCACCAACGGACAGCGTTCCAGCCAGGATTGGAAGCCTCTCACCGCAGGCCGGCTTCGCGCACCTGCGCGAGGCGGAAGATGCCGCGGGTGGCAGCGCCATCGGCATCCACGACCGCCACGCTGCGACCCATCGCTTCGAGGGCGCGGCGATAGCGGCGTGCCAGGCCGTGTGTGCCGACCACGTGCACGGTTGAGTCGTCGCCCGCCGCGGCGAGCAGTTCGTGGCCGATCAGCACCCCCGACAGATACTCGCGTGCGGCATTGCCGCCGAGATTGTCGATGAGGGTCCGGGCGCGTACGCCGAAGATATGGTGCAGCAACCCGCCCTTGTCACGCGCCCGTTCCACCCCGGTATCGAATGCGGTGTCGTCATCGTCGCCGTCGGTCATGGTGCGGCCGAGGATGCTGTGCTTGCGCAGTAACGCAAAGGTTTCTCCGGTCATGTGCGTCGAGAACGACAGGATGCGGCCGCCGGCGAGCGCGGCCCACTTGCTGTGGGTGCCCGGCAGGCAGACGGTGCAGCGGCCGCCGTCGATCTGTTCCATGATGCCCAGCAGTTGCGTTTCCTCGCCGCGCATCACGTCCGGAACACCGGCGGCGTCTTCGGTGGCGAGCCCGGGAACGATCCAGGCCTTGCGCCGCGAGCCCCAGCTGATCTCCTGCATGGCGGCCGCGATCTCGGTCAGACCTGCCGGGACGCGCACGTAGGGAACTTCCTTCCATCCCTGGCGGCTGCCGATCATCCCGCTCATCACGATGCGTGGACGACGCGCATCGATCCACTCCGGCAACTGCGAATCGATCACGTCGGCAAACCCGCCGCTGGAGATCGCCATCACCCCCATGGCGGCTTCGCGCCGCTCGAGGATGCGGCCGCCATCATCGAGCAGATAGGCCCGGAATGAGGTGGTGCCCCAGTCGATCGCGATCATCGTCGGGCTCGCGAGCTGCCGATAGTGGTGCGGATTTTTGGCATGTTGATCAGATGCGCCCGAACTCCTCGAGCAATTGCTCGAAGCTGCGGCCCTCGCGGATGCGCTGCCGGGTGGCTTCCTCGCGGTGTTGCGCGACCAGCGCCGCGTCCGGGCGCACGAAATCATTCAGAAGCATCGGGGGGACTCCGGATCGGGGAACAACGCGGAGCTTACTTCACCTGTTGGATGGCCTGTGCTCAGCTGAATAGAAATGCCTCGACCGCAGCGATCTGGTCATCGGCCATGAGCATCGGCGCATGTCCGACACCGTCGAACTCGGCAAACCGCGAACTTGCAGGAGCCGATGCCATCATCTGCCGCATCGTCTCGGGCAGCAGCAGATCGGATTCGGCGCCGCGCACCACCAGCACGGGTGCTCGCACGGCGCCCCACACCGGCCACAGCGCGACCTCGGCGAGCGGTGCGCGCAGCGCGTCGCCGATGGCGGGATCGTAGGCGAGGCCGAGCTTCCCGTCGTCGCGCTCGCGGGCACTGTGGCGGGCGAGATGTTGCCATTGCACGTCGGTCAGTGGTCCGAATGGCGCACAGATTTGCCGCAGATACTGTTCCAGTTGAGGCAGCCCGTCGAACGCGGGATCGGCACCGACGTAGCTGGCGAGACGTTCGAGCGCCGCCTTTGGAACCAGCGGGCCGACATCGTTCATCACCAGGCGCCGTATCGGGTTGCCCGGCTGGGCCGCCAGGAACATCCCGATCAGGCCGCCCATCGACGTGCCCACCCAGTCGACGGTCTCGACGCCGGCGCGGGCGATCAGCGCGGCCATGTCGGAGAGGTACAGGGGATAGCCGTAGTCGCCGGGATGGGGCAGCCAGGGGCTTTCGCCTCGCCCGGCGACATCGGGGCAGATCACGCGACAACGCTTGGCGAGATGCGCGGCGAGCGGGTCGAAATCGCGGCTGTTGCGGGTCAGGCCGTGGACACAGACGACCACGTGCGGATTGTCGGCCTCACCCCATTCGCGATAGGCGATGCGATGGAAGCCGTGAGGGCCTAGGCAGGAGAGGGAGTTTGTTCGCATGGCGGATGTCGGCGCTGCCGGCATCAGTCGAGGTTCGCTGCGTACTGCGCCAGCCTTTCGAGATCCTCGTCGGACAAGGTGCGCACCACGCTTTGCATATTGCCGGCGTCGTTAGTGCGGCGCTTGTACTTGAAGTCCATCAACTGCTTGAGGATGTAGTCGTAGTGCTGGCCCGAGACCCGCGGCACTTCGTTCTGGCCGGATAACCCGCCCAGATGGCACATCGGGCACAGGGCGTTGTCGGCGACCTTTTTGCCCTCGGTGACCTTGGCGCCGTCGGCCTTGAAGCCGGTGGACTTCGCCTTCTGCGACGTGAACCAGTAGCCGAGATCATTCATCTGCTGTTTGGTCAGATTGGCCGCCTGTGGCGACATCAGCTCGTTCTGCCGGCGCCCTTCCTTGTAGTCCTTGAGTTGCAGATAGATATAGCGTTGCGTCTGCCCTGCCAGGTTGGGAAACATCGGGGCCGGAGAATTGCCGTCCGCCCCGTGGCAGGCTGCGCAGACCGCAGCAGCGATTGCCTTTCCCTCTTCAGCGCCGGCCCATGCAAATGCCGGCGCGAGCGCTACGACAGTCAGAAGTGCTACGAATGTGTGCTTCATCGATTCATCACTGGTAGTGCCGAAAAGAGAAAAAGGCCACCCGCGGGCAGCCCCTTTCCGTCCTGCTGACTGAATGACGCTCGATCAGGGCAGCGCGAAGACGAAATAGCTGTTGCCACGCTTGAAGTCGAGCTGCGTGTTGCCACCCGCGGCAACGCCGATGTATTGCTTGCCGCCCACGGTGTACGAGATGGGAGGGCTGTTGGCGCCGGCACCAACGTTGAACGACCAGAGCTTGGTGCCCTTCTTTGCATCGTAGGCGTTGAACGAGCCGTTGCCTTCGCCGGTGAACACCAGGTCGCCACCGGTTGCCAGTGCGCCGCCTATCAGCGGCTGGTCGGTATCGGCCTTCCACGCCATCTTGCCGGTGTCGAGGTTGACAGCGGCCAGACGACCCCATTGCTTCTCGCTCGGGATGATCTTGAAGGCGCCACCGAGCCACAGCTTGTCGCCACCGGGGTAAGCGGCTTCCTCGACGTGATACGTCATGGGCTGGTGCAGGTTGGCCGCGTAGGCCATGTGCAGTTTCGGATTGACGGCCATCGGACTCCACTCCACGCCGCCGTTCGCGCCGGGCAGCATCCGCGCGCCGTTGGCAGTGGGCAGAACCCACATGTTTTCCTGCGGGATCATGGCGTCCGAGAAGCGGATCAGCTCGAGTGTCTTGGCGTCGTGGACATAGACATGCCCGGTCTTGCCGCCATGGATGACGACCTTCTGCATCTTGCCGTCTTTGCCCTTGGCTTCGGTGATCACGGGCGGGGACACGGCGTCGAGGTCCCAGACGTCGTGGGCCACATACTGGAAGTGGCTCTTGTAGGCGCCGCTGTCGAGGTCGACGGCAACGATGGAGTCGGTGAACAGGTTGTCGCCAGGCCGGATATCGCCGTAAAGGTCGGGCGACGGGTTGCCCACCACGAAGTAGACCGTGCGGCTGGCAAGGTCGACCGCGGGGGTCATCCACACGCCGCCGCCGAGGGTCTGAAAGAAGTCGCTGCCGTTCTTGGCGAGGAGTTCTTTCTCTTTGCCGATGTTGCGCAGCAAGTCGCGGCCGGTGGCATCGTGGGTGGCCCAGACGCCTTCATGGCCCTTCTCGGGAATGGTGTTGAAGGTCCAGAGCAGGTTGCCGGTCTTGGCGTCGAACGCCTTGACGAAGCCGCGGATGCCGTATTCGCCGCCGTTGGTGCCGATCAGCACCTTGCCGTCGACCACGGTCGGCGCCATGGTTTCGCTGTAGCCTTTTTCGGGGTCGGCGATCTCGGTTTCCCAGACCACCTTGCCGGTCTTGGCGTCGAGCGCGACCAGCTTGGCGTCGAGGGTGCCCATGAACAGCAGATCGCCGTAGGCGGCGACACCGCGATTGTTGGGGCCGCAGCAGTAGGTGGTGACCGGCCCCATCTTGTGCTTGTAGTGCCAGAACTCCTCGCCCGTCACGGCATCGACCGCATAGACGTGGTTGTAGGAGGTGGTGAGGAACATCACGCCATTGACCACCAGCGGCGCGGTTTCCATCGATTCCATCACGGCGGTCTGGAAGACGAAGGCCGGGCGCAGCTTGGCGACATTGCCGGTGTTGATCTGCTTGGCCGGGTAGAAGCGGGTCTGCGCGTAGTTGCCGTTGGAATGCAGCCAGTGATTGGCGTCGGCGGGCGACTTGTTCAGCAGGTCTTGTGTGACGGTGACCAGATTCTTCGACATCGCCTTGCCGGACACCGTGGACTGACCGGAGATTTCGTCGCCGGCGAAAATGGTGGAACACATACCAGCCAGTGCGAGCGCGGCAGACAGGGCAGTGATACGGGACTTGAGCTTCATGCTGACTCCTCTCGGTAGTTTTAGAAGGCCTGCGTTGGTGGCCGCACGAGATCGGGGCACATCCACGCACCGCGGGTGCTAGCTGCACCCGCGGCTCGACCTTAATATGAGCCGCAATTCATATGAGTGCGGGTTGCGGGCGCGAGGACTATAGTCAACAATCCGGCCCCGCACAATCCCATGACAACGTTGGATTTTTTGTCCATGCACCCACTGTCGAAGCGTGCCCTCCCACAGCTTGCAATGTTCGTTTGCGGCATTTTGATCGCGGGGTTTTCATACGCCCAGAACAACGTGGGCGGGCCCGATTTCGACGCTGACCGGTACAACCTCAACGCCCAGCTCCTGGCAGTGGCGAAGAAGGGCGATGCCGAACGCGCGCGAGGCCTCCTGGGCCGGGGTGCGGCGATCAATTCCCGCAACCGCAACGGCGAAACCCCGCTCATGTTGTTCGCCAGGAAAGGCGACGCTGAAATGGCTAACGACCTGCTCGATCGCGGCGCCAGCGTGAATCTGGCTGCCGTGAACGGCACCACTCCTCTGATGGCGGCTGCGTTCGAGGGTTTCGCCGATATCGCCGCGCGACTTCTGGACGCGGGTGCCGACGTGGGCGCGCAGGACCAGTTGCGCAAAACGGCGATGGTCTACGCGGCCGGGGCAGGGCGCACGCCGGTGGTCGCGCTGTTGCTCGACCACGGCGTCGGCGTCGACCAAAGGTTCGACCATGATCTCACCGCGCTGATGTGGGCGGCCGGCTACGGCAACACGGAAACACTCAGGTTGTTGCTCGATCGCGGCGCGGATGCAACGGCGCGGGATGATCGCGGCAAGACCGCTCTGGACATCGCGACCGACGGCAAGCACGGCGAGGCCGTCAGCCTGCTGCGGGCGGCAATGCAATAGCGCGCAGGTCGCGCGGCCTGATCACACTTCGGGCGGATACGCCTCGCGCAGCGAGTTGTCGCGCCACAGCCCCTGATCGACGTCGCCGTTGTTCCGGAATCTGACGCCGAGGCCGTCGAACGCACCGTCCTTGAACTGACCTTCGAATCGGTCACCATTGCGGAACTGGTAAACGCCGTAGCCGTTGCGATTGTCGGCTCAGGTCTCGCCTTCGAAGCGGTCGCCGTCACGGAATTCGATGATGCCGTTGCCGTGGCGCTGGTCGCCCCGCATCTGGCCATCGTAGTGATCGCCGCCTGCCAGCGTCAGCTTGATGCGCGATGCGGCATCGGCGTGTCGTGCTTTCAGCGAGGCAACCCGGGCGCGCCGCGCCGCGGCCAGGGACGGCCCCTCGGCGAGCTTCGCGGCATCGGCGGCCTCGCGTGCGCGATCGGCGGCGTCACGGGCTTTCAACAGGGTGTCGGTGAGTTTTTGATTGACCTGCTGCGCGGGCACGGCAGCGCCGAAAAACGTCAGCGAAGCAGCGAATGCAGTGATGATCACGAACCTCACGGGGCAAACTCCTTCAGGCGGGTGCGTGGCCGGTCGGGCAATGCGCGGCGCATGAAGGTTGCGGCAAGACGAGTCGCAAAGGGAATGCAGGCAACGACAGCATCCTTTCCCATCGGGGCGATGGGAAAGGACATCGATGACAGCTAAGTGAACGGCGCCATGCGTCCGGTTCGAAGGCCCTGCCGATATGGTGGCGGGCGACCGATGGATTCCGGCAGAGAGGAGGTGCAGAATCGAAGGTGCGATGCGCGGGCAACTGCCGGCCTCCAGACCCGCCCGATCAGATCAGGTTGTCGGATGATTGTCCGCGCATCGCAACGGACCTTATAGCGAGAGGTGTGCCAACCTGCCCCCCGTTGGGGCCATCCCCGGTCCCGTTCGGGCGTGCCTTGCCCGCGGGCGTCCGGTAAACTCGCGGCCTTTTTCAAGGTACGGGTCTGGTCCAAGGCATGGCACTCATCGTCCAGAAGTACGGCGGCACGTCCGTTGGATCACCCGAACGCATCCGCGCGGTGGCGCAGCGCGTCGCCAAGTGGCGCCGCGGCGGCCATCAGGTGGTCGTGGTGGTCTCGGCCATGAGCGGCGAGACCAACCGGCTGATCGCGCTCGCGCGTCAGATCGATCCCGACCCCGACGCGCGCGAGCTCGATGTCATCGCCAGCACCGGCGAGCAGGTCACGATCGGTCTGGCCGCCATGGCGCTGCGCAGCTTCGGCATCGAGGCCCGCTCCTACACCGGTACCCAGGTCCGAATCCTCACCGACAGCGCGTTCGGCAAGGCGCGCATCTTCGAGATCGACGATGCGCGGTTGCGCGCGGATCTGGATGCCGGCGTGGTGCCGGTGGTGGCCGGGTTCCAGGGCGTGGACGCGGCCGGCAACATCACCACGCTAGGGCGCGGCGGCTCCGACACCACCGGCGTGGCTCTCGCGGCGGCACTGAAGGCGGACGAGTGCCAGATCTACACCGACGTCGACGGCGTCTACACCACCGACCCCCGCATCGTGGCCGAAGCCCGCCGGTTGCACACCGTGACGTTCGAGGAGATGCTCGAGCTCGCGAGCCTGGGCTCGAAGGTGTTGCAGATCCGGTCGGTGGAGTTCGCGGGCAAGTACAAGGTGCGGCTGCGGGTGCTGTCCAGCCTCACCGATCCGGATCTGCCGCTCGCGGAAGAGTCGGTGTCCGGCACCCTGATCACATTCGAGGAAGACGAGAAAATGGAACAGGCGCTCATCAGCGGAATTGCCTTCGCGCGCGACGAGGCGAAGTTGACGGTGACCGGCGTGCCCGATCGCCCCGGCATCGCCTACGCCATCCTGGGGCCGGTGGGCGATGCCAACATCGACGTCGACATGATCATCCAGAACGCGTCGGTCGACGGCACCACGGACTTTTCGTTCACGGTGCCGCGCGGCGACTACCAGAAGGCGATGGCGATCCTGGAGACGGTGCGCACCCACATGGGCGCACGCGCGATTCTGGGCGACAACCGCATCTGCAAGGTGTCGATGGTGGGGGTGGGAATGCGCTCGCACGTGGGCATCGCGAGCCGGATGTTTCGCACCCTGGCAGAGGAGGGCATCAACATCCAGATGATCTCGACCTCGGAGATCAAGATCTCGGTGGTGGTCGACGAGAAATACCTGGAGCTTGCCGTGCGGGTGCTGCACAAGGAGTTCGGGCTCGAGCAACCAACCTGAACGAGGTGGAAGGCGATCCGGGCAAGGTCGGCCGATCGACCTTCCGTCCTGTCGAGTTTGACCGGCACGGCGGCGCCCACTACACTTGTCGGGCTTCTGGAGACGTGACCGAGCGGCCGAAGGTGCTCCCCTGCTAAGGGAGTATGCGGGCAAAACCTGCATCCAGGGTTCGAATCCCTGCGTCTCCGCCAGACAGCAACAGCAGCAGCAGCACATAGCGCCCGTAGCTCAGTTGGATAGAGTACCTGGCTACGAACCAGGGGGTCGTGGGTTCGAATCCTGCCGGGCGCGCCAAACACACATAGGCTTGCAGAAATGCAGGCCTTTGTCGTTTCTGCCGTGCAAAATCTGCCCGCGAGCCTGGCAGTTTGGCGCCACCCCCTGCCTTTCGTGTATGACCCGTTGGTATCGGCTTCCTTCGCCAACGGTCTCTACCCGGAGCCCGGAGCGGGTGCGACTGCCAAAGCGGTTCGAGGACGGCTTTCGTCTCGAGTTCGACAGGGTGCTGCCGGGCTCAGCGGCATTGCCGTTACGCCGGGTGCGCGACATCGTGCAGGGGGAATTCGAATTCGGTGACGAGTACGATGAGGCGGCGGCGCTCATCGATCAGTCCATCACGGCAGCTGATCGCGACGACTTGTTGCCCGAGTCATTGCCATCGAACGTCGTTCCTCTGTTTCGAGATCTCGGGAAAACCATGCGACCTGACGAGACGCTCTTCATTCGATCGGGCCGAAGCACGACAGAGGCGGTCTACGGCGAGCGAGCGCGGCGACGCTTGGCCGAGTGGGTGGGTCCGACATTCGAGGATACCGTCAGTCTTGTCGGCGAGGTTCGCATGGCCAACGTTGGCCCAGGCTCATTCAAGTTGCAGTTGCCTGACGGTGGCTCTCTGATCGACGCCCGATTCGACGGCAGCCATGAATCCGTCGTTCCGGAGGCGCTGAGGAACCATCGGAGTGCTCAGTTGCGGGTCGAAGGTGTGGCCGAATTCTCGACCCGTGATCGACAGATGAGGCGAATCGTTCGTGTGGATCGCGTGGAGATTGCCCTGCATTCGGCCGCGACGTTCGACCAGTCGGCCAAGCCGATCTGGGAGGAGCTGACTGCCATCGGGCAGGGAGCACCCGCAGGAACGTGGGATACCGTACCCGATGATCTTTCGACACGCATCGACGAGGTTGTGTATGGCACCGGGAGCGAGCGTCGTTGCGGTCGGTGTTCGCCGACACCGGCTACTGGGTAGCGGTTTTGGACCCGAACGACCATCTTCATGAACGCGCGCGAAATGTGTCGGCGGCGCTTGGCAAGGTGAGGCTGGTCACGACGGAAATGGTGCTCTCCGAATTGCTTGCCGCGCTATCGAGACTGCCGGTTCGGCAATACGCGATCGAAGGCGTCGATCGCATTCGCGCCAACCCCAACGTGGAAACCTGAACAAATTGTCAGTGTCGTCCTGACTTTCACTGTGCGCGCACCCTGTACACGGGTGTCAGAAACGAACATTGCCGAGGAAGAAACGTGCCTTGACCGGTGCATGGTGTCGATGAGCGCCGACATGATCGTTCCGGTGCGATATCCTTCGCCCGCGCGCCAATTCCGAACCAGAAGGACATTCCCATGCCCACCCAGCAACTGATCTACGAAAGCGCAGTCCCCGTTTCCAGCGCCCGCCACAGCGCCTGGTTCGTCGAGGTCGGCGGCAGTTATGCCTTCGCCCGGCACGTCAATTCGCTGCCGCTGATGGCAGTGGAGTTTCCCAACGCCGCCGCTGAGTACCCCATCATCTTCGCGGGTGACGACGACAGCGTCATGCCGGCGGTGATCCTCGGGCTGCGCACCGGCGAGAACCTGTTCGTGGCCGAAGCGGATCAGTGGGCAGGGAAGTATGTGCCGGCGTTTGCACGCCGCTATCCGTTCGTGTTCTCGCGTAGCGACGACGGCAAGACATTCACGCTGTGCATCGACGAGTCCTTCAAGGGCCTCAATCGAGAAAGCAGGGGGGCTGCGCTGTTCGATGCCGAAGGCAAGCCCACCGCCTATGTGCAGAACGTGCTTGCGTTCCTGCAGGAGTACCAGGCGCAGTTCGAGCGCACTCAGGCGTTCTGCCGGAAACTGAAGCAACTCGGTCTGCTCGACCCGATGCAGGCGCAGATCACCACCGGTGGCGGCGAGAAGCTGTCGCTCGGCGGCTTCCAGGCGGTGAACCGCGAGCGCCTGAAGGCGCTGTCGGGTGACGTGCTGGCCGAACTCGCCAGGACCGACGAACTCGATCTCGTCTATCTGCACCTGCATTCGATGCGCAACTTGCAGGCGATGGTCGAACGCCTGTCCGCCAGCGCCGTCACTTCGAATCCGGATTCAGCACCGAAAGAGCCGGTGGCGGCGGTCGACCCGGTGGCGCCGAACCTGCACTGAATGCTCGGTGGGGGGAAGGCGAAGCGAAGCCTTGGGGTGGGTGTCATTGCGGCGTCTGCAGGGTTTCCCGAGGACGCTGTGCCCCCTCGAGGGGGAAGGCGAAGCGAAGCGAAGCCTGGGGGTGGGTGTCATCTTCAGCCCAGTATCCTGTCTTTCGCCGTGAAGTAATTGCGCGCGTAGGCGACGAGCTGCGCGTCGCTCGGGTGGTCCACGGTTTCCACGCCGACCACCTTGTCGGCCATGGCGTGATCATGAGCATGGATGTGCTTGATGAGCTGCAATTTCGCCTGGGCAGGCCCCACGACCAGGATCTCCTGCGCGCCTGACAGGGCATCCACGATCGCATGGTAGTAGTCCTTGTCTTCCGCCTGCCGTCCGGACCCCACGTTGCCGCGCTTGGCATGCAGATGCACATGCGGGTTGTTGGGGTGAACGATCGATTTCTCGACATCGTCCGGGCTGATATGCATCACGTGGGCTTCGGAATGATCGAGCCAGACAACGGCGTGGTGATGTGACATGGTGGTTTGGCTCCTGGATGGGTACCTGCACAGGGTATGCCGGCGGGCCGATCGCGTATTGACGACGGTCAAATGCACACGGACTTGCCGGCGGCAATGCATTCGTTTCGCGGGTCTTCCCCGGCGCTGAGGTACCATCGCCCGCCCTTCCGCTGTATGGCCTGACCGGTCGGCATCCGCAATGGTGGGGGAACAAGACGAGTGCGGAAACACCAAGACTCACCATCCGCCACGATCAGGGAGGACAAGACCAGCATGTCCAGACTCGCGAGCCTGATGCCGGCTACCGTGCGCGATCGCGTGTGGGCGTGCTGCGTTGCGGCGTGCACGGCCATCGTGTTGGCAGCATGCAGCCGGGCGGAATCGCCGACGGCGTCGCAGCCGGTCAAGGTGGAGCCCGGCCGCGTGATCTTCGCCCCCGGCAGCCCTCAGTTGTCCGCATTGACCTATGCCGAAGCCGCGGACGCACCGCCACTCGTGGCGCGCATCCCCGGACGCCTCGTGTGGGACGAGGACCACACGGTGCGCCTGTTTCCGGCTTTCGCGGGGCGGGTCGTGCACATCCACGCGAAGCCCGGCGACACGGTCAAGGCTGGCCAGGCATTGGCCGAGATCACGTCGCCCGACTTCGCCGAAGCGCAGGGCGCCGCGAACAAGGCGGCCAGCGAGTTCACGCTGGCCGAGAAGAACCTCGCACGGGTGCGTCTGCTGGTCGATAACGGCGTCGCCGCGCAAAAGGATCTCGCGGCCGCGGAGAGCGAGCAGGCAACCAAGCGTGCGGGATTGGAGCAGAGCGCCGCACGGGTGAAGCTCTACGGTGGTGGTGCCCGGATCGATGCCAGCCTCGTTCTGCGCTCGCCGATCGCGGGCACGGTGGTCGATCGCAACATCAACCCGGGTGAGGAACTGCGGCCCGACATGAGCACCGCCAACGCGCCGGCCCTGTTCGTGGTCACCGATCCGTCGCGGCTCTGGTTGCTGCTCGACGCGACCGAGCGCGATCTGTCGGCGTTGTCGGTGGGCGAGGCCGTGAGCTTCGGCTCCACGGCCTGGCCCGGTCAGACGTTTTCCGCCAAGGTGATCGCCATCAGCGATTTCGTCGACCCGCAGACCCGCACGATCAAGGTGCGCTGCATCGTCGACAATCATGATCGGCGCCTGAAGGGCGAGATGTACGTCAACAGCGAAGTCCACGGCCCCGCGCGCGCAGGCAAGGCGGTGCCGGCGAAGGCCGTGTTCGTGCTCGGCAATCAACACTACCTGTTCGCGGAGGAGGCGCCGGGCCGCTTCGTCCGGGTTGCCGTGGAAGCAGTCGAGGATCGGGGCGGCGCCGTGATCGTGATCCAGGGCCTGCCGGCGACCCGGCGGATCGTCGTCGACGGCAGCCTGTTCCTGCAGCAGATTCTGGTGCAGAAAGGCGGAGATCGAGGCGTTCGATGATGATCCGGCGCCTCATCTCGGTTGCACTCACGCAGCCGATGCTGGTCCTGATCGGGCTCGCCGTGTTCGTCGGCGGCGGGCTCGTCGCGTTCAAGAATCTGCCGATCGAGGCGTTCCCGGACGTAACCGACACGCAGGTGACGGTCATCACGCTTTACCCCGGCCGCGCGGCCGAGGAGGTGGAGCGTCAGGTGACGATTCCGCTGGAGGTGGTGCTGGCCGGCATGCCCAACTCGGTGCGCATGTTCTCGCACACCCAGTTCGGCCTCTCGTTCATCATCCTCACCTTCAACGACAAGGCCGACCCCTACTTCGCGCGCCAGCAGGCGATGGAGCGGTTGCGCGAAGCCGACCTCCCGCGCGGGTTGACCCCGGAGCTCGCGCCGCTCAGCACGCCCATCGGCGAGGTCTATCGCTATACGCTGAAGTCGGACACCGCGACCTCGCGCGAACTGCGCACGCTGCAGGACTGGGTCGTGGTGCGCAAGCTCAAGCTGATCCCCGGGGTGGCCGATGTCGTGAGCCTCGGCGGCCTGGTGCAGCAGTACGAAGTCAATCCCGATCTCGCACGGCTGCGCGACTACAAGGTCACCTTGCAGCAATTGTTCGATGCGCTCGGCCGCGGCAACGCCAATGCCGGCGGCGGCTATACCGAACAGGGTCAGCAGCAGTACCTGATCCGTGGCATCGGGTTGCTGCGTTCGCCCGACGAGATCGGCAACATCGTCGTGGCGGAGCACGGCGGCGTGCCGGTGCTGGTGAAGGATGTGGCCGAGGTGAACATCGGCAACATGCCGCGGCAGGGCATCGTCGGTCTCAACCAGGACGACGACGTGACCAGCGGCATCGTGCTCATGCGCAAGGGCGAGATCCCGGGCGTGGTGCTGGAGGCGATCAAGGCGAAGGTGGAGCAGTTGAACGCCTCGGTGCTGCCCGCCAATGTGAAGATCGTCCCGTTCTACGACCGCACCTGGTTGATCGCCAAGACGCTCGAGACGGTGTTCACCAATCTCGTCGAGGGCGCGACCCTGGTCACGCTGGTGCTGCTGCTGTTCCTCGGCAATCTGCGCGCGGCGTTCATCGTGGCGGCGGTGATCCCGCTGTCGCTGCTCGCGACCTTCCTGGGCCTGACCATCGTCGGCATTCCGGCCAACCTGCTGTCGCTCGGCGCCATGGACTTCGGCATCATCGTCGACGGCGCGGTGATCGTGGTGGAAAACGTGTATCGCAAGCTCGCCACCGATACGGAGGATCGCACGCCGCGCCTGCAGCGCGTGCTCGAGGCGGTGGTCGAGGTCGGGCGTCCCACGTTGTTCTCCATGCTGATCATCATCGCCGCCCACATCCCGATCTTCACGCTCCAGCGGCATGAGGGGCGCATCTTCGCGCCGATGGCGTGGTCGGTGACCTCGGCGCTGGTGGGATCGCTCATCCTGTCGCTCACGCTGGTGCCGCTCGCCTGTTTCTGGCTGCTCAATCCCAAGGGTGGGCACGAAGAGAACGCGATCGTCCGTGCCTGCCGGGCAGCCTACCAGCCGGTCCTCCTCTGGGCGATCGACCGTCCGAAGCTGATCGTGATGCTGGCTGTGGTGGCATTGGCGGCCAGCATGGCGGTCGTGCCCAAGCTGGGCACCGAATTCCTGCCGGAGCTCAACGAAGGGTCGATCTGGCTCAACGTGCCGTATCCGCCGTCGGTGTCGTTCACCGAGGCCCAGACCATGAACCGGCGCATTCGCGAGGCGCTGATGACGATGCCGGAAGTGGGCAACGTCATGTCGAAGGGCGGGCGCCCGGAGGACGGGACCGACCCGAAGCTCATCAACATGGCCGAGTTCCTGGTGGACCTCAAGCCCGAATCCGAGTGGCCGCACAAGGCCGACAAGCGGCAGGTGCTCGATCGCATGGAGGCTTTGCTGGAGGCACGTTTTCCCGGCGTCGACGCGAGCTTCTCGCAGCCGATCCGCGACAACGTGCTCGAGTCCATTTCCCAGATCGACGGCCAGATCGTGATCAAAGTCTTTGGCGACGATCTCGACACGCTGCGCAAGCTCGCCGTCGAGACGCTCGAATCGATTCGCAACGTCAAGGGCGTGTCGCGCGCCTTCGTCGACCGTCTCGGCGAACTGCCTCAGGTGCAGATCGTGATCGACCGCGCCGCCGCTGCGCGCCATGGTCTGAACGTGGCCGATATCGAAGATGTCGTCGAGACCGCGCTCGGCGGCAGTGCCGCTACCGAACTGTGGGAGGGCGAGCGCCACTTCGCCGTGGTGCTGCGCCTGAAGAAGGCGGAGCGCTCACGCGCGCGGATGCAGGACGCGCTGGTCTCGACGCCGTCCGGCGCGCATATCCCGTTGTCGCAGATCGCCGAGTTCCGAACGGTCGGCGGCAGCATGAACATCAGCCGCGAGAACGGGCAGCGGGTGCTGTCGATCGGCGTGTTCATCCGCGATCGCGACATGGGCAGCGTGGTGGCCGACATGAAGCGCGCGAGCGCCGCCGCGGTCCATCTGCCGGCGGGCTACTCGATGGCATGGTCGGGCGAGTTCGAGAATCAGGAGCGCGCCATGGCCCGGCTCGCGATCATCGTGCCGATCTCGGTGCTGGTGATCTTCCTGCTGCTGTACAACACCTTCCAGTCGTTCAAGAGCGCGCTGCTGATCGTGCTCAATATCCCGTTCGCGTTGATCGGCGGCATCTTCGCGCTGCTCGCCACCGGTATCCCGTTGTCGGTCTCGGCCGCGATCGGTTTCATCGCCTTGTTCGGCCAGGCGGTGCTCAACGGTGTGGTGATGGTGGCCTACTTCAACCAGTTGCGGCAGGCCGGCATGGTCGCCCGGGAGGCCGTGCTGAACGGGTCGCTCACGCGCATGCGCACGGTGCTGATGACCGGGTTGCTCGCGATGCTGGGCCTGTTGCCGATGGCGTTGTCACACAACATCGGTTCCGAGACCCAGAAGCCGCTCGCCGTGGTCGTGATCGGCGGGTTGCTCACGGCCACACTGCTCACGCTCGTCGTGCTGCCCACGCTCTATCTCGCCATCTATCGGCGTGCGTCGGTCCGCTGAGTAGTTGTCGGGCGTCCATCACTTCTTCGGCATTGCCGCCGACCAGTCGTTGAACTTCGGTTCCTGTGCGGGGTACCGATGCTGCGCAGGCAGGCGGCGAGGTTGTTAACGTCGGTGGCGGTGGCAATGCGTCGGTAGGACGGCATGCCGCGTTCCTCGCCCTGCATCACGGCCTCGGACCGGACAATTTCGGCGTGATCGTGCCCGACGATGACCTGGTGGCGCGACATGGTCTGCAATCAGAGGGGTGGAAGGAAGGCTCCGAATGCCGATGGGCGCAGCCGGCATTGACGCAGGTGATGGCGGAAAGCGGGAATGGACCGTGAAGACCAGGAATTGTCATACCAGGAATTGTCATACATATGTCATGAAAGAGGCTGTACGGATCGCCATCATTCATCCATGTTGATCTGATTTGATACAAACGACCGTTTTTTTGGATGAACCGCTTGGCCGCTGTCAAGTGACCGAATAGACTGCAGTCAGTACGCTGTCGAGGGGCGTTGGCATTGCTCATCGATCAGACAAGAAGAAGCAGCGGAAGCGCAGGGGCTGGCGATGGAAAGTCGCAGCGGTTGTTGAACGCAACGCCATGGTGTGGCGCGGGGGGCACGCGGGTGGGGTATCGGACCACCGGCGTTCTCGCGCAGGCGTCGTCTTTGGACTTTCTCGTATTCCGGTGTCGGATCTGGCGCGAACGCTTGCGAGTGGCCTTATAACACCCACAAGATGCTCGGAGACCGCATGCGAGTCGCACAATCCTTCGGAACGTTGGTTCGTCGTTCGTTCGGCGCTCTTGCTTCGCGGCGCGCGTCATCGCCAGGAACCCCGCCCTTCGCCAAACGACCGTTCTTCGAGGCCCTGGAACCGCGGCTGCTGCTGTCTGCGGACGCCCTGGGGGCGGTCGGCCCCGAAGCATTGCTGACACTGAACCTGACCGAAGGATCGGATCGCGTGTTGGTGAATCAGGTCGGTGCCGCCGCCGATGGCGGCGCGATCGTCGACATCACGGTGGACACGACCACCCAACGATTCGGCAATGAACTCGACGGCATCTCCGGCATCGTTGCCGACGGTCTAGGCGGCGCGGATACCTTCGCGTTCCTTGGCGTCACGGTAGGGGTCCGGGTGACGGGGGGGTCGGGCGACGACACGCTGGTCGGGCCCGATGCCGACACCGTGTGGCACATTGACGGGGCCGACGCCGGCTCGCTCGACAACATTCGTTTCAGCGGCATCGAGAACCTGCGCGGTGCCGCCGGTAACCTCGACACCTTCGTGCTCGACCCCTCGGGCAGCATCGCCGGCCTTATCGACGGCGGCGCCGGAGGCTTCGACACACTGGAGCTCAATCGCGGCGCCCTGGACCAGGCCGCGTTCACCGCGACCGGTCCGGACGCCGGCACCATCGATCTCGACGGCGAGCGGATTCGCTACGCCGGCCTGGAGCCGATCAGCCTGGGCGGCGGCACGCCGAACAATGTCACGCTCAACCTGACGGCGTTCAACGACAGCGCCGTGCTGCGCGACAACGGCAATCCCGGTGATGGCAAGGTCGAGCTCTTCAGCAGCAACGGCAGCTTCGAGACCACGGTCTTCGCCGTGCCGCTGCAGTCGCTCACCATCGACCTCGGCCTGGGTGACGACACCCTCACGATCCAGGATCTGGACCCGGCGTTCAAGGCAGCGCTGACGGTCAAGGGCAAGCTGGGCACCGACACGGTCAACCTGAACGGCGACCTCGAGCTCGACGGCAAGTCGCTCGACATCTCGGCCACCAAGATCAACGTCGGCACCAATGCGGTGATCTCGACGCGCAAGACCGCTGCGGGCGCCGATCAGGAACTCGCGCCGTCCACGGGTGATTCCGGCGCCATCACGCTGTCCGCCGTGAGCTCGCTGGGTACGTTCCTCTTCGGGGGCCAGAATCACGCCATCAGCATCGCCAGCGGCGCCAAGCTGCTCGCCCAGGCCGACAACGGTTTCGGCGCCGGGGATGTCACGGTCGAAGCCACGACCACCAACTTCGTGTTCAACTACCTGATCGCGAACGACCTGTCGGCGATCAGCAACGTCTCGTCGATCACCGTCGACGGCGCGACCCTGATGGGTGGCAACGTCACGGTGGCCGCGAAGGCTGTCGACTACAACCTGATCAGCGAGCTGAACAAGCAGCTCGACGGGCACGGCACGGTGTTCTCCGGCGCCATCCAGTCGGTGCTGGGGCCGCTCGACGACTTCATGAGCCTGCCCCTGTCGATCATGGTGCGCCTCGCCGATGCCAGCGTCACCCTGAAAGGGGCCACGCAGGTCGTGTCCTCGGGCGACGTCGACATCACGTCGGAGGCG
>JANMWG010000494.1:0-6977 GCA_031393885.1 Betaproteobacteria bacterium
ATCCTGGAGCAATGACCGGTGCACTGGTGCGGGCTGACTCAAAAATCCAGTCCATCGGCCTTCGACTCGGCACCGATCCGATACCCCATTGCCCGGTAACCGCGTTGCCGCTTCTCCCACATCCGAAGCAGCGCCGGATGGCCGGTATCCACAAAATCAACGATTCGTACATCGGTCTTGGTCGCGTGTTCCCGATGCAAGCGCCCGGCGTACTGCTGCAGGGTGCCTTTCCAGGAAACAGGCATTGCCAGCACCAGCGTATTCAGGGCCGGATGATCGAAACCTTCGCCAACCAACCTGCCGGTTGCCAACAGGATACGCGGCGCCTCGGGCGGGAGCGCGTCGAGTTCGGCGATGAGAGCTGACCGTTGCTTCCTCGACATCCGGCCGTGCAGCACGAACGGGAATGGAACCTGACCATCCAAAGCCGACGCGATTGCATCGAGATGGTCCGTTCGCTCGGTCAGAACAAGCACCTTCCGGCCGTGCTCGAAAGCAGCCGTGACCTCGGCGGCGATGGCCTCAGTCCGGGCCTGGTCACTGGCAATGTGCCGGAACACATCTTGTATCCCTGCGCCCGGCGGCAAGTCGATGCGTGAAAAGCGCGATCGCGGCACCACTTCGAGGTCGTGCGGTGCGCTGGCCGGCGTGGCCGCCTTGTGCCGGATCGGTCCGCATTGCATGAAGATGATCGGCTGCAGGCCATCGCGGCGTATCGGCGTGGCGGTCAGCCCGAGCACGAACGTCGCCTTGGTCCGTTTCAGGATGGCATCGAAGGAAGCTGCACCGACGTGGTGGCATTCGTCGACGATCACCTGGCCGTAGCTCTCGACCAGTGAATTGAC
Source organism: Betaproteobacteria bacterium (assembly GCA_031393885.1). Classification (GTDB taxonomy): domain Bacteria; phylum Pseudomonadota; class Gammaproteobacteria; order Burkholderiales. Next base: position 846 of record JANMWG010000494.1, read on the forward strand.
GTCGCCTTGGCGGGACAGCGACTGCATCACGGCGATGTCGATCTTGCCCGTGGGCTTGGCCTTGCCGCCCCCGATGGTGCCGATCATGCCCTTGCCGACACCGAGAAAGGCCTGCAGCCGTTCTTGCCATTGCTTCAGCAGTTCGGTTCGATGCACCAGCACCAGCGTGTTCACGCCACGCCGGGCGATCATCGCGGCGGCCGTGACTGTCTTGCCGAAAGCGGTTGGCGCGCGCAGCACACCAGCGTCGTGATGCAGCATCGCCGTGACCGCTGCCTCCTGGTCGGGGCGCAAGGTGCCGACAAAGCGGACGTCGATCGGCTCCCCTTTGTAGCGCTCGTCCTGGAGGTCACAGCGGATGCTGTTGTCTTTCAGCAGAGCCTTCACGGCATCGAGACAGCCGCGCGGCAAGGCGATGTGCTGTGGGTAGTTCTCGGCGCTGCCGATGACGCGTGGCTTGTCCCATACCGACATCCGCATCGCCTGGGCCTTGTAGAACTCGGGGTTCTGGAACGCAGCCAGCCGGATCAGACGGTTGGCCAGCGCCTGCGGCAGTTGGGCCTTCTCGAAATAGATGAGATTGGCCAGCGTCACGGTCAGTGCCTGCGGCATCTTGCCCATCAGCTTCGTCGATGAATTGGCCTCGCGCTTCCACGGTGTCGCCAGGTCTGCATCGTCGACGAACGTGACGTCCAAAGGATGGACGCCACCGGTTGCGCGCAATATGGTCGGCTCGATGTCGTGAGATTCCATGGGCTGGATGGACGCGAGATAGGCCCACTGGTCGCGATAGGGATGCAGATCGGCGTCGACGAATACGCTGCGACCACTCTCGCGTGGGTGCTTCTGCAGCGGCAATGCGATCAGGTTGCCGAAGCCCCCTTTGGGCATCGTGTCCTGATTGGGGAACAGGCGGTCGTAGGACTCCAGCTTCAACTGCCGGGTGCGCGAACAGGTGTGGCTGATGATGGCCGTGCCCAAGCGGCGCGCATCGCGAGCCGACACCCGATCCGAGAAAAACACCCAAGCGTGCGCGCCCTGACCGGAGCGGGATATCTCCAACGCCACCGGCACTACCAGCTCATTGCAGGACTGCACGAAAGCACGCGCATCCTCTTGCCAATCGGCCTGGTCGAAATCGACGGCCAGGAAATGGCAGGTGTCATCCTCCAACAACGGATAGACCCCCACCGTATGCTTGCCGGCAAGATGGTTGAAGATCGCCCCATCGGACAGCGGGATCAACTGGCGGTTGCCGCAGTCGCCACCCTTGATGCGTGGCTTTTCGTAGACCCTGGCGCGCCACTCGTTGGCACAGGTCGGCGCGTAGCCAGACTTGCCCGAGGTCTTGTTCTCCCATCGAATCGCGTAGACATCGGTGCGGCCACGGAACAACCGCCGAAACAGCGCCACTTTCTCGGCGGTGGAAAGGCGCGACGACTCGATCTCCGGGACAGACTGAGCGGGCGCCGGCCGCGGGCGCCAGTCGATGCCGTGGGACTCCAGCAGTGCGATCAGGCGGGCGTTTTCAGCGCGTAGCAGGTCAGGTTGATCATCGGGCACGCGCCGGGCTCTCCGTTGCTATACGTCGGATTGTTTCCGAAGATGTAAAATAATTGTTGTTTTTGCCGATGGAAAGCTTAATTATTAATTATTTCACATGTTCTGGGTGAGGCGATGCTGATCGAGTTCCGTGTGAAGAACTTCCGCAGCCTGCGCGACGAGCAGGTGTTGAGTCTTGTGGCGTCCAAAGACAAGACCCTCCAGGACACCCACACCCTGACCACCGGGCTCAAGGCCGCGCCGAGCCTCCTGCGCAGTGCCGTCGTCTATGGCGCCAACGCGAGCGGCAAGTCCAACCTCGTCAAGGCATTGCAATACATGCGCGGCGTGGTGGTCGAGTCGGCGACGGTGATCCAGCCCGGCCAGACCTATGCCGTGCAACCCTTTCGTCTCGATGCCGAATCCGCCAGCGAGCCGACTACGTTCGAGGTCACTTTCATCCTGGGCGACATACGGTACCAGTATGGCTTCTCGATGACAGCGCAGCGCATCGTCAGCGAGCACCTCCTGGTTTACAAGGCCTTCAAGCCGCAGCGCTGGTTCGACCGTCATTTCGACGCCGAAACCGGCAAGGATGTCTACGACTTCGGCGCCGGCCTCAAGGGGCCCAAGAACCTGTGGGAAGGCGCTACCCGCCCGAACGCGCTGTTCCTGTCGATGGCGGTTCAACTCAACAGCGAAGCGCTGCGGCCAGTGTTCGACTGGTTCGTCAATGGACTGGTGATCGTCAACGAGCAGGCCCAACTCACCCCCCAGGTATCGATTCAGATGCTGAAAGAAGCCGATGGTCGCAAGCAGATTTGCGACTTTCTGACCGCCGCCGACATCAGCATCGCCGACATCGAAGTTACTACCCGCAAAGTGCCGGGGCAGGCTGTGCATTTCGACTTGGTGGCCGGCAAGACCGAATTGCGCACCGAAGAGATGGAAGAGCACTCACTGCGTTTCTCCCACGTCACTGCGCAGGGAAGGGCCGTGTTCGATCTGATGGATGAGTCCAACGGCACGCGCAACCTGCTGTTCCTCGCCGGTCCGGTCATGGACCTTCTGCGGAAGGGACTGACGCTGGTCATCGACGAACTCGACACCAGCTTGCACACGCTCCTGTTGCGCGAGCTGGTGAGGCTGTTCCATCGGCCCGAGGTCAACACTGGTGGCGCGCAACTGATCTTCACGACCCACGACACCTCCCTGCTGGATGCGTCTGACCTGTTTCGGCGCGATCAGGTCTGGTTCGTCGAAAAAGACCATCATCAGGCCTCGGCGCTGGTGAGTCTGTCGGAATTCAGCCCCCGCAAGAACGAAGCGCTGGAGCGCGGCTACTTGATGGGCCGCTACGGCGGCGTGCCCTTCCTGAGCGCCGCCCTGGGGGTGAAGCACTGATGGGGCGCGACAACGCGCCCAAAGAGCGTCAGCACAAGCAGCTCGAACGCAAACGAGAGCGGCGCGCCAGCTACGACCGCATTCTGATCGTGTCGGAGGGCAGCAAAACCGAGCCCAACTACTTCGGCGAGGTCCGCGCCGCCTACCGGCTCCACACCGCCAACGTCGAGGTACGGCCCAGCGAACGGGGTACAGCGCCGATCCAGGTGGTCCAAGTACGCCAAAGAATTGTTCGAGCAAGGCGACCGGCGCAAGAACATTCAGGCACGCGCATTCGAGCAGGTCTACGCCGTGTTCGACCGCGACAATCACGAAAGCTATTTCGACGCCTTGCGACTGGCCGAGTCGCTGGACCGCAAACTGAAGAACGATGCCAGGCAGCTCATCCGCTTCCAGGCCATCGCCTCGGTGCCCTGCTTCGAGTTGTGGTTGCTCGTCCACTACCAGGACATCCAGGCACCGCTGCAGCGGGACGAGGTGGTGCGCCGCCTCAAGCAACACATCCCCGGCTACAAGAAGGGTGCGGGGGGCACCTTTGCCGCCACCCGCGAGCTTCTGGCCGTCGCCATGCAACGCGCGGACACCCTGGCCGCCAGGTTCACCGCCGACGACGCGCCCGAACCATTCACCGCCATCGTCGGGCTGGTAAAGCTACTGACCTCGCTGCGCGGCTGAGCGTCGCCCCCTGCTGTGTCGGCGCCGTGGGTGCCACGATTGTCGGACGGGCCACGGCAACCGGCGCGGTACTTGTCAGCCACCCGCCCGATCCAGCTTGTCGAGCAATGCGAGAGCGCGCTTCGGATCGCCACGGGCCGCGCGTGTTTCGAATCGCACCCTGGCGTCGTAATTGGCGAGCGCCACCGTCGCGAGTTCGTCCATCAGCTTGTTGATGCTGATCGAGTTGGCGCGCGCGAGGGCCTCGAGGCGCTCGTGCTTGTCGTCAGGCAGTCGGATCGTCAGGGTGGACATGGAAAAACCTCCAGACACTGCTCGGGCTCGTCGGGTCGTGCATGAGCACGCCGGTGCCGGCCGCGGTGATCGATACCACTGGCAGCAGCCGAGGGGCAGGCAACAGGCGTTACTTCTCAGGTCGTCCAGCGTGGCCGAGGCGAGTGGCTGGTCGCCAAGGCCGGTACGCTAAAGCAAGGTATACGCAATGTAAACGTCAATTTATTGCGCAATATTAACGTCAATGCTAGAGTCTACCGTAGAGGTAGAGTCAATCGAAGTGGCGCACCAGACACTGGTGCGCTCGATTTCTTTCCGGCCGGCAACACGGGCGGCGCGCGACGCGCGTCCTTGACGAGAAAGGCGCTCACTCCATGCCGTACCAGATTCACATCTCACCGGGAGAGGGGCACCCATGAATACAAACGCCATTGCACGGAAGCTGGAAATCATTCAGACCAAGGGGGCGATGCGATCGGTCGATGTCGCGAATTTACTTGGGACACGACCGGAAACCGTCTCTAGATGGAACCAAGGGAAGGCGTTCCCACGCCCGGAAGCACAGCACACGCTGCTCGAGTTGGCATACATCGTGGAGCAGTTGTCGGATCTTTACGAACCACAAGACGCGCGGCTTTGGTTGTACTCCCGACAGAAACTGCTCGACGGGATGACCCCGGCGGAACTCATCCAGAGCGGCAAGAGTGCCGCGGTCATCGCGGTCATCGATCAGTTGCGTGACGGGGTGTACGTTTAGCAATAAACCCGAGAGGCATCTTTGATCCACGACCCGGATATTCTCGACTACTTGAGTGCCACAGAAGAAGTGGATTGGCGTGCTTGGGGTACGAGTGCGCAAAAGCTGCCAGCCGCATCACAACCTCGGTAGACCACCATTGGTGACCGCCAGCAGGCCGGTGGGCCGAATCCCGCCCTCCCATGCGGGGCACCAAGCCATCGACGTCCCCGCGCGGCTTGGCCGCATCCGGCGCCGCCCGCTGACCTCGAGGAACCATCGATGTTCGACAGCCCGATCATCGATGTTTCCTTCCCCGGCCGCCTTCCGCAATCGCCGACGTTCACTGAATGGCGAGCAAGGCCTTGATCTTTGCTCGTACGTGAGTGACGACATCTGCCGGTGCGCTGCCTTTCTTTTTTGCGCGACGAATCTTCCAGTCCAGCGACTTGACCTGATCGGCGAGGACAGCGCTCGGGATACCGCCTGCGTCGATGGGCACTTCAAAGGGATAGCCCTTGAGCTGGGTGGTCATGGGGCAGCAAACCATCAGCCCGGTCTTGCCGTTGTAGCTTGCCGGGCTGACGACCAGGGCTGGACGATGCCCGGCCTGCGGGTCGAACTCGAGCCAGACGATGTCGCCGACGTTGGGGACGTACCCACGCGCCGCCATCAGATTTTTTCTTTGCCGACCGGCTTGCCGAAGCCGACCTCGGAATGCAGGTTGGTGGCGGTAATGGCGGCGACGAGCTCGTCGAGATCGTATTCGACCCTGCTCGAAGGCTCGATGACGATACGACCCCGCGTGACGGTCAGGTTAACCTTCTGCTCCAGGCTGAACGCCGCTTCCCTCATCGCGGCCGCCGGCAGCCGAACGGCCGGACTGTTGCCCCACTTGCGGATCACGGTTTCCATGACCTGACTCCTCTCGAGAAAATGTCTCTACATTGTAGACACGGTCGGGAGAGGGCACAAGCGCATGTCAGCCGACCTTCGTGCGGTGACCACAGTTGATCTGCCAGCGAATCGGCAAGTGATCGGTACGGCGATTCAAGGAGTGCTCAACCCCGACGGAACTCTTCGCGGATGGTCTTGCGAACGACTTCCTCGATGGCGTCGGCCTGGATGGCGCGCTTCAGCGCCTCGTTGATCAGCGTCTGGTAGTTGCCCGCCCCGGCGCGCTCCACCTGCGCACGGAAATACTCGATGACGCCGTTGTCGATGCGGATGGAAATCTTCGTCTTCCCCGGCTCCGACGGAATGACCGGGCCGCGCGTGGCCGCGGAGAAGTCGATATCACGATGCGGCTCAGCGGCGACCTTCTTCATATTGCTTCCTTTGCTGCTTGTTCGCTTTCCAGGACGAAATGAGGCGCCAGATGTCAGGATTGCGATGCGTGTAAACGACGACGAGCAGCACGCCCGTGGCGCTCATCCCCAGCGACACTAAGCGTTGCTCCCCGATCGCGTCCGGGTCTTCTCGCGTCAATGCAAAGTCGTCAG
>JANMWG010000505.1:0-23660 GCA_031393885.1 Betaproteobacteria bacterium
TGCTTCGCGTTCAGTTCGATCGCCTTCTGCGGATCGCTGCCATGGAACAATGGTGACCCGGCGAAGAACAACATCTCCCGGCTCGTCAAGAATGTCCTGGATCGATTCATGAAGGACGGCCCGTTGCCGCCGCCACCCCAGGATGCCTTCAAGCATCGCGGGCGCGCCGACTACGATCCACCCGGCAACAAGGTGTCGAGTTCCCGGGGCGGTTGAGCCCGACGTCAGCCCGGGCATCATCCGGGCTGGCGAAGGAATCCAGAAGCAAGACACACAGGCGCACTCGCGCCTGTGTGTCCTACCGACAGCGAGGAACGCATGGCACTTCAACCCTTGCTTGGGTACTACGACCAGGGACACGATCTGACCGATCGTGCCTTCTACGATTCAGCGCTGCAGCGCTTCGGCCTTGGCACCACGTTGCCGGCCCTTGCCTATCGCTCGAAGGCATTCGCCGAACTCGAAGACGAAAAGATCTGGACGCGCTCCTGGGTATGCATGGGGCACCAGGACCGGATCCCCGACGTCGGGGACATCCTGCCGTTCACGATCGGAAGCCATGGCATTCACCTTCGCCGCCGCGCGGACCTGGGCCTCGAAGGACATTTCAATTTTGCGCAGCATGGCGGGTGCCGCTTCGTGCCGCGCCAGTGCCAGACGGGCAGGAAGACCACCTGCTCCTTCACCTCATGCGGGCACTCGCGCGACCGCGATGTCATGCACGCCGAACCTGGGGGTGTCGAGACCCCGGAGATGTACATGTACCTCGGCAACAATCCCGACAAGCTGATCCCGGTGCAGATTGCCGCCCTGGGCACGCTGGCATTTGCCAATCTCGATGTCGACAGACAGGATCTCGAGGATCAACTGGGAAGTCTGGCCTCGCCCCTGCGCCGCTACCTCGCGTCCGGCATGCATCGCGTCGGCCGCTTCCAGCGCGTTGGCGAATTCAACTGGAAGCTGTTCCCGCGCAGCGTGCTCGAACCGGTCGACACAACGAAGATGCCACCATCTGACGCGTCCGCATCGCACGCCGGGTCGACTCCCCGGACAGGCGCATGCTGGGGAACCTCCTTCGATGCTCGAGGTGAGCATGCCCGAGCCCTGGAGTTGCACGACAACAGCCTTCCGGCACTTGGCGGGAAACTGAGCTCGCACGCCATCTGGATCTACCCCAACCTGCTGCTGCAGCTGCATGACCGCTGGATGTCGACAGTGATCGTGCAGCCGATCGGACTGACCGAAACCCTGCTCCAGGTCGACGTCTTCCAACGCGATCATGGCGTCGGCGCCGAGGCGACCGGGACACCCGACGAAACGATGAGCGCCGCCGTCGCGGTCGTGGATCTCTGGTCCGGTCGGGCTGCACGCGCCCAGCGCGACATCGCCGGCAACGACAACCCGTCACCGTTCCTGTCGCAGCGTGTCGATGACGAACCCGCAACCTTCGAAACCTGCGAGATCGCTCTCGATCTCCAGCGATTTGTCGTCGAGCGGCTCCTCGTGCGCCACGAGTATGTGTCGCGGCCGCTCTACACGAATCCCGGGCGCTCGCTCAACGCCGGCGTCAATGCGGGAGCGGGTTGAAGTCGCGGGCCGCGCAGACGATCGAATCCTCCGGTGCCATCGGCACCGGTTCCCCACAGACAAACGCAAGCGAGGCAAGCACATGAGCATGGACCATGCACTCGAGAACTATCGCCAGGGCAACTATCCGGCAGCGCTGGAACACTGGCTGCCGCTGGCCGAGAACGGCGACGCGGACAGCCAGGCGTGGATCGGGACACTCTACGAAGGCGGTCTCGGCGTGGAGGTCTCCGACGCGAAGGCGTTCGAGTGGTACCTGCGCTCCGCCCTGGCCGGCAACCGGCTCGCGCAGAACAACGTCGGCGCGATGTACGGGCTCGGGAAGGGCGTGGACCAGAGTTTCGCGAATGCCGCAAAGTGGCTGGCGAAGGCCGCCGAACAGGGCGACACGCACGCGATGTTCAATCTCGCGGTCTTCCACATGAAGGGGCAGGGCGTAGACCGGAACGTCGACCTCGCGCTGTCGTGGTACCGGCGGGCGGCGGAACTGGGGCACACGCCGTCGCAGGCGCGACTCGGCTATCTCTACTGCGGCAATGATGATGTTCCCAAGAACCGGATCGAGGCTTTCGTCTGGCTGACACTCGCCGCCAATCACGGGGCGGGGCACGCCCTGAACGCCCTGGAGCCGGTGCAGGAACAGATGTCGCTGGAGGAGAAGCAGCAGGCGCAGGCGCGTCTCGGTGGGTTCCTCAACAAGCGCGTCGCCGATCCGGCCAGGGCCTCCTAGCCGGGCGGCGCACCCGGCTACGGCGCGTCGCTGGTTCCGTACACGATCACCGACAGCAACTCGATGGGTGTTTCGAGAAGCTTCTCCGGGCCGTGGGGCACATCACCGCGAAAGGTCAGGACATCGCCACGCTCCAGCAGGTACGTCTGCTGGCCATGGCGATACTCGATGCGCCCCTTGAGCACATAGATGAACTCGGTACCGGGGTGCTCGAAACTCGGGAAAACTTCCGAGGCATCGTTGATCGTCACCAGGAACGGCTCGAAACTGCGGCGCGGACCCTTGTCGTACGACAGCAGGTGATAGGTGTGGCCGCTGCGGGTGCCCCGGCGCACGACCTCGATTCCTTCGCCGCGCTTGACGAACTTCGCACCGCCCTCAGGCAGATCGAAATCCCGGAACAGATCTCCCACCGGCACGCCGAGCGCCCGCCCCACCTTGCCCAGCGTATCGAGGCTCATCGCCACCTGGCCGTTCTCGATCTTCGACAGCATGCCCTGGCTGATGCCTGCCTGGGTTGCCGTCTCGCCCAGGGTCAGGTCGTTCTTGTGCCTGAGTTCGCGGACCCGGGTACCGAGAAAGCGGTAAAGCTGCGCTTCGTTCGCGGCCATGGCGCAGGTCCTGGTTCGGACAATCGGTTGATCAGGCTCCGGGAATCCAGCTCGTTCCGGCAAGCGGCAAGTTGGCCATCGCCGCCGCCTCGATCGTCAGCGCGACGAGATCCTCGCGTTCCAGGTTGTGCACGTTCGACTTGCCGCACGCCCGGGCGATGGTGGTCAGCTCCATGTTCATGGTCTTGAAGTAATTCTTCAGGCGCTTGGCGGCAACCGCGGGCTCGAGACGCTGTTCCAGCAGCGCATCCTGGGTGGTGATGCCGACCGGACACCGCCCGGTATGGCAGTGATGGCAGAAGCCGGGCGCGGTGCCGAGCACCGCATAATCGCTTTCAGCCGAGTGCGGCACGCCATCGCCGAACCAGCTGTCGTGGTTGCAACCCATCGCGATGAGCGCGCCCTGGCCGACCGATACCGCATCCGCACCCATCGCGAGCGCCTTTGCGACGTCGGCGCCGGTACGGATACCGCCGGAGATCACCAGTTGCACCTTGCCACGCATGTCCATTTCCTCGAGCGCTTCGACCGCCTGGCGCAATGCCGCGAGCGTCGGGATGCCCACGTTCTCGATGAACACGGTCTGGGTCGCAGCGGTTCCACCCTGCATGCCGTCGACCACGACCACATCCGCACCCGCGTGCACGGCGAGCTTCACGTCGTGGTAGACACGGGTCGCGCCTATCTTCACGTAGATCGGTATCTGCCAGTCGGTGATCTCGCGCAGTTCGTTGAGCTTGATCACGAGGTCGTCGGGGCCGGTCCAGTCCGGATGCCGACAGGCCGAGCGCTGGTCGATGCCTTCCGGCAGGGTGCGCATCTTGGCCACGCGCGGATTGACCTTCTGCCCCAGCAACATCCCGCCGCCGCCAGGCTTGGCGCCCTGCCCGATCACCAGCTCGATGGCGTCGGCGCGGCGCACGTCGTCCGGGTTGAAGCCGTAGCGCGAAGGCAGGCACTGGTAGACCAGCGTCTTCGACGACTCGCGTTCTTCCGGCGTCATGCCACCATCCCCGGTGGTGGTCGACGTGCCAAGCTCGGTCGCCGCACGACCGAGCGCCTGCTTCACCCGCGCCGACAAGGACCCGAAGCTCATGCCCGCGAAGGTGATCGGGATATCGAGTTCGACCGGCTTCCTGGCGAAGCGCGTGCCCAGAACGGTGCGCGTCGTGCATCGTTCGCGATACCCCTCGAGGGGATAGCGCGACGCCGAGCCCGCCAGGAACACCAGATCGTCGAAACTCGGCAGATGCCGTTTTGCACCCAGGCCGCGGATCTCGTACAACCCGCTGGCCGCGGCATTGTGGATGTAGTCGATCACGCGGCGATCGAAGCCGGCGGATTCCTCGCGCTGGATGCGGCGTGGCGGGGCAACGGAGAGAGGGTCGAGTGGCTTGTTCATGGGGTCGCTTGAGGGCTGGATCGGTGTGGTCGGATCAATATTCCTGGTCGGCGTCGGCATTCCAGTGATACAGCTGCCGGGCCGAGGCAACGCGCTTGAACCCGGCCGGGTCATGCGCGAGGCCTGCCTGTTTCAGCAATTCGCCCAACGCGGCGAGATCGCCTGGGCCCATCGGTTCTTCACGCGCATCAGCGCCGAGCGACTTGATGCGCCCGCGCACATACAGCACGGCTTCGTAGAGCGAATCACCGAGTGCGTCGCCAGCATCGCCACAGACCACGAGCCTGCCCGCCTGCGCCATGAAAGCGGAGTAGTTGCCCACGCTGCCGCCGACCACGATGTCGATACCCTTCATCGAGATACCGCAACGCAGGCTGGCATTGCCTTCGATCACCAGCAGTCCGCCGTGGCCGGTTGCCCCGGCGGATTCGGACGCGAAGCCCTTCACCCGCACCATGCCCGACATCATGTTCTCGGCCACACCCCAGCCCACGTTGCCGTGAACCGTGATCGAGGCGTGCTTGTTCATGCCGCCGAGGTAGTAGCCGCCATGGCCCTGCACGTCGATCTCGACCGGATGGTTCACGCCGACCGCGATGCTGTGGGCCCCCTTGGGGTTGAGCACCTCGACCCGCCGCACGCCGCTTGCTGCCAGCTCCGTGTGCAGGAACTGGTTCAGCTCACGCGCCGAGCCACTGGCGAGATCGAAGCTGCGGGTGGTCACCGGCGACCGGTCGAGCGTCACACTTTCCATACGTAGATCTCCTCCGGCATCGGTTCGAACAGGTGCGCGTCGTTCACTCCAGGGAGATGAGCGAGACCACGGAATTCGGAGGCGATGGCGACGTAATCGTCAGTCTCGGCAACGATCGCGGGTTTGCAGGCGAATGCGTCGCGGACGAGCGCAAGCTCGGTGTCGGTGCCGATGAGAAACGTGTAGAAGCCATCGAGCTCGCGAAACCCCTGCCGCAACGCGTCCTCCAGCGAATCACCCTCACGCATGCGCCACTCGAGGAAGCGGGTCGCGGCCTCGGTGTCGTTGTCGGTCTCGAAGACGATGCCGCGATGCTCGAGCTTGCGCCGGATCATGAACGGATTCGAGATGGTGCCGTTATGCACCAGACAGAAGTCTTCGCCGGCCGTGAACGGATGCGCGCGATCCGGCGTGACCGCCGACTCGGTGGCCATGCGCGTGTGGCCGACCACATGAGTGCCCGACAGCTTGCGGAAGTCGTAGCGCAGCGCGATGTCGCTCGGATGGCCGACATCCTTGTAGATGTCGATCGCGCGGCCGGCGGACAGCACGTGCAACTGCCCGAAGTGCTCACGCGTCCAGCTCTTGACCGCCTCGGGCGCCTCGTCGCACACCAGTACGGCGTGGTTGCCCTTCACCGCCAGTTGGGCTTCGATACCGAAGCGTTCGATGAAGCGCGCTTCGAATCCCGACCATTCGTAGCCCCATACGGGGGCGTGGATGCTGTACTTGCGCTGCCCCCCACTGAGCTGGTCGGTGAACACGGCCAGACCGGCCGACTCGGGCCCGCGCGCCGCCATCTCATCGAGGATAGGCGTCATCAACTCGCCGAGCCGGGGCCGCAACGCCGGATTCTTGATCAGCAGTCCAACGATTCCGCACATGTCATGTCTCCCACGGTGCCCACAGGGTCCCCCGAGAACGCCTTCCCCCTCGAGGGGGAAGGCGTAGCGCAGCAAAGCCTGGGGGTGGACGTTTCATTTCAGAAGAATTCAAGGTACCGCTCGACTTCCCACGCCGATACATGGCGCGAGTACTCCACCCATTCCATGCGCTTGAGCCGGATGAACTCGGCCGCCAGATCGCGACCGAGCGCGGCGCACAGGACATCGTCCGCTTCGAGTGCATCCAGGGCCTCGCCGAGGTTCTGCGGCAGGACCTTGATGCCGGCATCGGCCAGCTGCTTCGGCGACCACTCGTAGAGGTTCTCGTTGACCGGCGCACCCGGATCGACTTTGTTCGCGATGCCGTCCATGCCGGCGCCGATCACGGCCGCCGTCACAAGATAAGGGTTGATCGCACCGTCTGGCAGGCGCAGCTCCAGGCGTCCGTACGGGACCCGGACCATGCACGTTCGATTGTTGTCGCCATACGCGATGTAGGCCGGCGCCCAGGTCGCGCCCGACAGCGCGCGGCCGACCACGAGCCGCTTGTACGAGTTGACCGTCGGCGCACACAAGGCCGTCAGGGCGGGGGCATGCGCCAGCAACCCGCCGAGGAACTGGTATGCCATCTTCGACAGCCCGAGCCCCTGCTTGTCCTGGTCGTCGTGGAACAGGTTGGCGGTCTTGCCGTCGCCCATCGACAGATGGAAGTGGGAGCCGGTCCCGGTGCGGTTCGAAAACGGCTTGGGCATGAAAGTCACGATCAGGCCCATCTGGTGGGCGATTTCCGATGCCGCCATCTTGAGAAAGATGATGCGGTCCGCCGAGGTCAGCGCATCCGAGTACGTGAAGTTCACCTCGAACTGGCCGTTCGCGTCTTCGTGGTCGATCTGGTAGACATCGATGCCCACCGCGCGCAGCGACTGCGTGAACTTGTCGAGGAACGCGGCGCTGCGCGCCAGCCCCTTGTAGTCGTAACAGGGCTTCTCGAGGGTATCGGTGTCATCGCACGGCGCGATGCTGCCATCGGGAGCGCGCTTGAGCAGCATGAACTCGGGTTCGATGCCGGTGAAGAGCGTGAGGCCCTTGGCCGTGAGCTTGTCCAGCTGCAGCTTGAGCGCGTACCGCGAGTCGTAGGCGTACGGCTTGTTGTTGGTGTAGCCATAGGTCGCCATGCGCGCGAAGCCCGGCATCCAGGGCATCGCCTGCAACGTGGTGAGGTCGCCCTTCGCCATGTAGTCCGGGCCGTGCGGGCCCATGCCGAAGCCCCAGAGCGCGAAGCCGGCAAAACCGGCGCCGTTCTCGAGCACCATGTCGAGGTGCTCGACCGGCACCGCCTTGGCCTTCGCCGTGCCATGGATGTCCACGAACTGCGCGAGGATGTAGCGGATCTCGTTGTCCTTGAAGAACTTCCTGGCCTGTGCGGGCGTCATCGCGCGTTTCCCCTTGGCGATTGCAGTGGTGGTTGGATCAGATGGCAGCATCGGCGAACAAGCTGGCGATGCCGACCGGACCGCCGCCGAGTTCCTCGGCGATGCCGGTGAGCGTTTCCCAGAAATACGGGCCCATGGTGCCGTCGCACCAGACCCGGTAGCACGGCACGGCACCGCGATCGTCGCGCAGCACCGTCACGGAAACCCCCACCATCTGGGTAAGGGTCACGATCGGTTCGGCCACCGATTGCGAGGCGAAATCGACATTGCAAGTCTGCCCCAGGAGTTCATGCACGGCCGGGCCGGCGATCGCGAGTGCGCAATCCTGCCGCACCACCGGATAGACGCCGGGCTCTCCGGGCTGCAATTCGCTTCGCAGGCGCGCGGCGGTGATATCGCCGAAGCCATCTTCGATCAGGAACTCGGTGCGAGCGAGTCGCGCGACCAGTCCGCCACCCGCCCGGCTCCAGCTGTTGGCGGCGGCTGGAACCGGCACGTTGCGAGCCGCAAGCCAGGCCTCGGCACCCGGCCCCTTCAGGCCGGCACGCACCAGCGCAGACAGATCGCAGATACCCAGCGTTGTCTTCCAGGTATCGCCTTCACCCGGGAAGCGCATCGGCACCAGCATGCCCTGCACCGGGCGAAGCTCGGGCTGGCGGCCGGCCACCGCCATGGCGAGCGGACTCACGCGCGTGGTGAGCGTCATGCGAGCTTCTGGCGCTCGCCAGCCGGGTCGTAGAACGGTGTCGGAACCACCCGCGCCTGCACCATCGCGCCGCCGTCGGCGCGGATGAAGAAGGGCGTGGCGTCAGCCGCAAGGTCCGGTTCGACGAAGGCAAGGCCGATATGCCGCTGCAAAGCGTCGCTCCAGACGATGCTGGTGACCCGGCCCGCGATGTTGCCGTCGCGGATGACGAGGTGACATTCCTTGGGCACCTGACCGCCTGGTGTGACCGTGAGATCGAATCCCACCAGACGCTGCCGCGCCTCGCCCTTGCGCACGATCTCGACGCTGCGCTTGCCGACGAAGAACGGCTTGTCGGTCTTGACCGCCCAGGTGAGCCCTGCCTGATCGGGCTGGGTCAGACCGTCGGTGTCCTGGCCGACGATGATGTGCCCCTTTTCCAGCCGCAGCAGACGCTGCGCCTCCACGCCGAACGGGCGTACGCCGGCACCGGCGTTCATGATCGCGTCCCATACCCGCAGCGCCTGGTCGGCGGGGACGTGGATCTCGTAGCCCAGTTCGCCGACGAAACCGACCCGCATCAGGCGGCAGGCAACGCCGGCCACTTCGGCGGCGCGCACGGCGAGATAGGGAAACGACGCATCGGCGAGATCGAGTGACGTGAGCCCGACGAGCACTGCGCGCGAACGCGGCCCGGCCAGGTTCATCGCCGCGAACGCGCCGGTGGCGTTGACGATGCCGATGCGCAGGCCCCACATGGCGTTCAGTCGCTGCAGCTCGCGGTAGACCGTGGCCGCGCCGGTGGTCGTGGTGGTGAAGTAGAAATGCTCGGGCGCCAGTCGCGCAACCACGCCGTCGTCGATGACCACGCCGGCTTCGTCGAGCATCACCGCATAGCGGGTCATGCCGACTTTCAGGTTGGCGAAGCGGGCGGTGTAGACACGCTCGAGGAACTCGCCGGCATCGGGGCCGAACAACTCCATCTTGCCGAGCGTGCCGACATCGATGAGGCCGACCGCCTTGCGCACCGCGGCGGCTTCCTCGCGCACCAGTTCGATACGGGTCTTGTCCGGCGCGGCGTAGTACTCGGGACGAAGCCAGATGCCGGCCTGCATCCAGACCGCTCGCAAGGCCTCGTGCCGGGAATGCAGCGGGGTCTCGCGATGCGGGCTGAAGCCGCGTCCGGCCAGGTGCGACATCGGCACCGGGTGGAAGAACGGGCGCGCGGTGGTGGTCCCGATGTCGCCCGGGGTGCGGCCACGGATGCGCGCGAGAATCCGGATGGCGTTCATGTTCGAGTGCTTGCCCTGCGACGCCCCCATGCCCACCGTCGTGTAGCGCTTCATCAGCTCGATATTGTCGAAGCCTTCCTGCGCGGCGTTGTAGAAGTCGCGCAACTGCAGGTCTTCGTCGAAGTCGATGAAATTCTTGCCCGAGGCATGCTCGACGATGGGCCACGGGTGCGACGGCGACGTGGTTTCAGTGGGGCGATCGGTCACGCGCGAGGTGGCGGCGAACCCGAGAAAGCGCGCCGCCTCGGCCCCGGCCCGTTCGCCGTCGAGCAGCTTCGCCTCGAGCGAAAACACGCCGTTGACCCGGCCCGCCGCGAACATGCCTGCCGGCAGTTCGCGGGGTACAAACTGCTGCACCGTCGCGTCGAAACCCATGCGTGTCCCGGCCTGATACAGCAGCGGTGCGGCCGGCGCCCAGCCCACGCTCATGAGCAGGCCATCGCACGCGATGCGCTGCGGTGCCGAGGTCTGCGGCCTGCCATCGGCATCGGTCGGGCACACCACCACCGCGGCCAGGCGATTGCCCCCTTCGGCCTCGAACACGCAATGGCCCTCGAGCACCTTGATGCCGAGCTGCTTGGCGCGGGTCGGCAGGTCGGAGCTGTCGCCCTCGGGGCGCAGATCGACGATGGCGGGAACCCCGATGCCCTGGGCCAGCAGATCCAGCGCCGCCACGTAGCCATCGGCATTCGCCGTCAGCACCACCGCGTTGTCCATCGGCTTGACGCCGTAGCGGTAGATGAGACGCTGCGCGGCCGACGCGAGCATGACCCCGGGAAGGTCGTTGTTGCGGAATACGGCAGGCTGTTCGTAGGCGCCGCCAGCCACCAACACGGCGCGCGTGCGGAGTTTGGTCATGCGCTTCGCATCGACCAGCGGCACCCAGTGATCGGCGTACCACCCTGCAGCGAGAGTGCCGGTCCGTACCGAGACATTCGGCAGCGCGGCCAGTTGCGATTCGAGCTCACGAAGGCGTCCGAGCGTGTCGTCGTTGCCGCCGCGCTGGTAGCCGAGCGAGCCACCGATGCGCGCGTTCTCGTCGACGAGCACCACTTTCGCGCCGGCGCGCGCAGCGGTCAGTGCCGCCATCAAGCCCGCAGGCCCTGCTCCCACCACCAGCAGGTCGGCGAAGTCGTAGCGCTTCGGGGTGCGCACGTGCGGCGCGTCGAACTCCACCCGGCCCAGACCGGTGATGCGGCGAAACAGTCGCTCCCAGAATGGAAACAACGCTTTCGGCTTGTGGAACGCCTTGTAATAGAAGCCCACCGGCAACAACCCGCCGAACCAGCCGAGCAGGCGTGCGCGATCGGCTTCGACACCGCCGTGGGTATTGACCGCGGCGAGATTCAGCCCGGCTTCGAGTGGCTCGACGTCGGCCCGCAGATTGAGCCGCGGGCCCGCCTGCATCAGCGCGTTGATATCGTGATTGGCCATCGACAGCAGACCGCGCGGGCGGTGGTACTTGAAGCTGCGACCGAGGATGCGCACGCCGGCGGCCCACAACGCGCTCGATGGCGTGTCGCCGTCGAATCCGGAAAAGGCCTTGCCTTCGAAGGTGAAAGCGAGCCGCCTGGTCCGGTCGATCCATTCGCCAGCGATGACAGGCAGCCGTCCGGGCGGTGCCGGGGTGGTGGTCGCCCCGATGCCCGATGCGCCCGCCGCCACCGGGCGCTGCTGCGTGGAGGCGGTCATGCCGCCTTCCCGTCCGCGGCCGGCGGCTGGTCGCCGGGCAGCCAGGTGCGCAGGACACGGTCGGTCACGGTGTCGCGCTCGGCGTGAAACCAGGTGCCACTGGCGATGTGATACCACCACTCCACCTTCACGCCGGGAACCCCGCTGCGGTTGAATACATAGTGTGCCCACTCGACATCGGAGCAGGTGTCGTTCGGCATCGGCCGGATCTCGCCACCGTAAGCGAACTCGGATACCGGGCGAAGCCCGTTCACCGGGCAGCGCAGCAGCTTCATGCGATCGACACCGTATTCATGCCGCTCAATGCCCCACGCTCGCGGCGCCCTTCTCGCCGGTGAGATCGAAGCGCTCGAAGCGCGACAGGCCGAACCCGTCGATCAGAGGATGGTTGCGGTCATTGGCCAGCGTGTACGACATGGTCTTGCCGCACACCGGCGTTGCCTTGAAACCCCAGGTGCCCCAGCCCGAGTCGAGGTAGAACCCGGCCACCGGCGTCTTGCCCATGATCGGCGCGAAGTCAGGGGTCATGTCCGCCATGCCGGCCCATTGGCGGTTGATGCGGGCGTTCGACAGGAACGGGAACAGGTCCAGCATGTGCGCCGAGAGCCCCTCCACGAAGTCGAGCGTCGACCGGGTCGAATGCAGTTCGTAGGGGTCGAGCGAGGCGCCCATGACCAGTTCGCCCCGTGCCGACTGGCTGACATAGACATGCAGGCTGCCCGACACCAGGATGGGATCGAGCCACGGCTTCTGCGGTTCGGTCACCATGGCCTGCAACGGATGAATGTAGATCGGCGTGCGCAGCCCGACCATGTCGCACACGCGCGGGGTGAACCCGGCCACGGCGCACAGGACCTTGCGCGTGGAAATGTAGCCCTTCGAGGTCCGAACGCCCTTGACCTGCCCGGCCTCGACATCGATGCCGAGTACCTCGGTCTGCTGATGGATCTCGACGCCGCGCTGGTCGGCGCCGCGCCCGTAGCCCCAGGCAACGGCGTCATGTCGGGCGATCGCGCCGGGCGCATGGTAGAGGGCCCCCATGATCGGCGCGTGACCGCCGCAGCTCAGATCCATATGGGGACAGGCCTTGCCGACGGCGTCGGGGCCAACCAGTTCGCTGTCGATGCCGAAGTGCTTGTTGACCTCGGCACGCCAGCGCATGGTCCGCACCGCGGAATCGGTATGAGCAAGCGTGAAGTGCCCGCGCGTGGAGTAGAAGAGGTTGAGGTCGAAGTCCTGAGCGAGGTCCTGCCACAGGCGCACCGACTGGTCGTAGAAGGCAACGCCCTCGGGCGTGAGGTAGTTCGACCGGATGATCGCGGTGTTGCGCCCGGTGTTGCCGCCGCCGAGATAGCCGCGGTCTAGCACCGCGACATTCGTCATCCCGTGGTCGCGTGCAAGATAGTAGGCACTTGCAAGGCCATGCCCGCCGGCACCGATGATGACCGCGTCGTAAGTGTTCGCGAGCCGATCCGGCTCGCGGAACATGCGGGGTTCGGGATGCTTCGACGAGAACGCGAAGCGGAGCAACTGGTAAGGCATTGGCTGGCGATCAGAAGCGCGGGGGCACTAGAAATGTTCTTGTGATGAATAATTGCTTCACATGATGAATGCTCGGCAGTACCCAAGTCAATCTCGACGCAGCAGGTTCGGGCAGGCGGGAATAGCGACAAAATCCGGTGGCGCGATGCCGGCGCCAGCAGGCCCGCAGCGCGCCACCGACGCCGGGCCGGGACATGGGCGGCGCAGACCGTGGGCTATACTCCGCGTCCAAATTTTGCCCGGGCGAATGTCAAGGCTCAACCTGGGCGCCACGGCCACCCGAATGAACACCGCCCGATGACCGTCCCGCACCTGGTTACCTCCCTCACCGGCCCGATCCTGGAACTCGAAAGCCGGATCCTGCAGGCGCAACCGGCCATCGAGCACTGGCTGCGCGGCAAGTGGCAGGAACACACCTCGCCCTTCTACGCCTCGGTCGACCTGCGCAACGCCGGCTACAAACTGGCGCCGGTCGACACCAACCTGTTTCCGGGCGGTTTCAACAATCTCGCACCCGAGTTCATGCCGCTCTGCGTGCAGGCGATCATGGTGGCGGTGGAAAAAATCTGCCCCGACGCCCGTGGCGTGCTGCTGATCCCCGAAAACCACACGCGCAATACGTTCTATCTGCAGAACGTGGCATCGCTGCAATCGATTCTTCGGCAGGCCGGCATGAAGGTACGAATCGGCACGCTCATCCCGGAAATCACCGTGCCGACGCCGCTCGACCTGCCCAACGGCTCGAAACTGCTGCTCGAACCGCTGGTGCGCAAAGGCAACCGCATCGGCCTGGCGAATTTCGACCCGTGCACGGTCCTGCTCAACAACGACATGTCCGCCGGTGTCCCCGCAATATTGCGCAACCTCGAACAGACGGTGATCCCGCCGCTGCACGCCGGCTGGGCATCGCGCCGGAAGTCGAATCACTTCGCCGCCTACGATGAGGTCGCCACCGAGTTCGCCGCCCTGATCGGCATCGACCCCTGGTTCATCAATCCCTACTTCGGGGTTTGCGGCGAGATCGATTTCCAGGAGCGTACCGGTGAGGATTGCCTGGCGGGCTGGGTCGAAGATATCCTCGCCCGGACCGCCACCAAGTATCGCGAATACGGCATCGATCAGCAGCCATTCGCGATCGTCAAGGCCGACGCCGGCACTTATGGCATGGGCATCATGTCGGTGAAGTCGCCGGACGAGGTGCGCGGCCTGAACCGCAAGCAGCGCAACAAGATGGCGGTGGTCAAGGAAGGCCTGGAGGTATCGCACGTGATGGTGCAGGAAGGCGTGCCGACGTTCGAGATCGTCAACGACGCCGTGGCCGAACCGGTGGTCTACATGATCGATCACTTTGTCGTGGGCGGGTTCTACCGCGTGCACACCGAGCGCGGCATCGACGAGAACCTGAATGCGCCCGGCATGCAGTTCGTGCCGCTCGCCTTCGATTCGTGCTGCACGCAGCCCGACCTCGACGGCAATCCGCATGCGCCGCCCAACCGCTTCTACGCCTACGGCGTGATCGCCCGCCTGGCGCTGGTGGCGGCCGCGCTCGAACTCGAACGCACCGAACCGGCCTTCGCCGTCACCGCCTGACCGCTGCGTGGACATCGCCTTCGTCCTCGATCCGCTCGCGGCGCTGAAACCGCACAAGGATTCGTCGATCGCGATGATGCGCGCCGCCACCGCGCGCGGACACGGGGTGCATGCGCTCCATCCCGAAGATCTGTCGTGGCGCGCCGGTCGAGTCATCGCCCGGGTGCGGCGGCTCGACGTCGCGCCGCATATCGACGACCCCTGGCATGCGATCGTGGCCGAAGACGAATGCGAGCTGTCGCGCTTCGATGCCGTGCTGATGCGGAAGGACCCGCCATTCGACATGGAGTACGTCTACGCCACGTACCTGCTCGAGCTCGCCGAGACGCTCGGCGCCCGGGTCTACAACCGGCCCGCGAGCCTGCGCAACTTCAACGAGAAACTGTCGATCGCGCGCTTTCCGCAGTTCACCGCGCCGACACTGGTGACCCGCGATCAGACCTCGATCCGCGGCTTTCTCGCCGAACAAGGCGAAATCGTGGTCAAGCCGCTCGACGGCATGGGCGGATCGTCGGTGTTCCGTCTCGGCCGGCACGATCCGAATACCAGCGTGATTCTCGAAACCATCACCGCCGACGGCACGCGTACCGTCATGGCCCAACGCTATCTGCCCGACATCGCCAAGGGCGACAAGCGCGTGCTGCTGATCGATGGAGTCGCGGCACCCTATGCCCTGGCGCGAATCCCGAAACCGGGCGAGAGCCGCGGCAACCTTGCCGCCGGCGGGACCGGCGTGGCGCAACCGCTGAGCCCGCGCGACCGCGAGATTGCGGCGGTCGTCGGCCCGGTCGCCCGTGAACACGGCCTGCTCATCGTCGGCCTGGACATCATCGGCGACCACCTCACGGAGGTCAATGTCACCAGCCCGACCTGCATGCGCGAGATTCTCGACCAGACCGGGTTCGACATCCCCGGCATGGTGATCGACGCCCTCGAAGCGCGCCCGCGCGCAGCGTAGAATCCGGAGCTTCCGGTTTCGGCGGACCTCGCATGGTCGGTATTCTCATCGTGGCGCATGGAACACTGGGCGAGAGCCTGATCCACTGCGCCAGTCACGTGATGGGCGCGCGCCCCGCGCAACTGATGCAGATCGGCATCACCACGCACGACGATCCGGCGCTGATCTTTCCGCAGGCCTTGCGGCTGGTCAGACAACTCGACCAGGGCGGCGGCGTACTCGTCCTCACCGATGTCTACGGCGCGACGCCGGGCAACATCGCCGCCCGCCTCCTGACACCGGAGCAGGTCGAGGGCGTTGCCGGGGTCAACCTGCCGATGCTGGTGCGGGCGCTGACCTATCGCAACGAACCCCTGGATGTCGTCATCGCCAAGGCCATTTCCGGCGGCATCGATGGCGTCATTCGCATGCCGGCGGCGACCCAGAATGCAGCAACGGGGGGTTGATATCGTCAACAAGCTGGGGCTGCACGCGCGTGCGTCCGCCAAGCTCACGCAACTTGCCGCAAGGTATCAGTGCGAAGTCTGGCTCACCCGCAATGGCCGCCGGGTGAACGCCAAGAGCATCATGGGCGTGATGATGCTGGCCGCGGCCAAGGGAACCAGGGTGGACGTGGAAACCGACGGATCTGACGAAGCCGAAGCGATGCAGGCCCTGATGGAATTGATCGCGGGCCGGTTCGGGGAGAGCGAGTAGCACAGCAAGGCTTCACTTTCATCCTCTCAATCCGACCCGAAACCGGCACCGACAAACCGCTCCGACATGAGTTTCACCCTCCACGGCATTGGCGTCTCCAGCGGCATCGCCATCGGCCGGGCGCACCTGGTAACCCACGCCCAGCTCGAGGTCCCGCACCTCGAGATCACCGCGGCCGATGTCGCGCATGAGCAGGCGCGCTTCGAATCGGCGATCGGCCGGGTGCGGGGCGAGTTGTCGCAACTGGCGAGCCACATCCCGGACAACGCACCGGCCGAGTTCGGCGCGTTTCTCAACGTCCACCTGATGATCCTCGGCGACGAGATGATCGCGGCGGCGCCGAAGGCGATGATCGCGGCGCAACTGTGCAATGCCGAGTGGGCGCTCAAGCAGCAGATGGAGGCGCTGGTCGACCAGTTCGACCGCATCGACGACCCGTATCTGCGCGAGCGCAAGACCGATGTCCGCCAGGTGGTCGAGCGGGTGCTCGCGGCGCTCATGCTGGACACCACCAGCGCCGCCATCGCCATGCCGGAGGACGGCAGCATTCTCGTCGCCCGCGATCTTTCGCCGGCCGATGTCATCCTGTTCAAGCAGCACCGGTTCGCGAGCTTCATCACCGATCTGGGCGGCACCACGTCGCATACCGCGATCGTCGCGCGCAGTCTGTGCATCCCGTCCATCGTCGCCCTGCACCATGCACGCGAGCTGGTTCGCGAAGACGAATTGCTGATCGTCGATGGCGGCAATGGCGTGGTCATCGTCAACCCGGACGAGACCACGCTGGCGGAATACCGGCTGCGCCAAGACGAATGGGATCTCGACCGGCAGAAGCTGCAGCGCCTCAAGACCACCCGCGCAGCCACGCTCGATGGCACCCGTATCGAACTGCACGCGAACATCGAACTGCCCGGCGACGTCGAACAGGTGCGCAGGGCGGGTGCGGCCGGGATCGGCCTGTTCCGCACCGAGTTTCTCTATCTGAACCGGCGCGACCTGCCGGACGAGGACGAGCAGTTCGAGGCTTATCGCGAGGTCGTGACCGAGATGAGCGGACTGCCGGTGACCATCCGCACCTTCGATCTCGGCGCCGACAAGGAACTGCACGGGGCCGAACGGGTGTCGGCCAACCCGGCGCTCGGCCTCCGCGCGATCCGGCTGTGCCTGGCCGAACCGCAGATGTTCCAGCGGCAACTGCGGGCGATCCTGCGGGCGTCGGCCTTCGGCAAGGTCAGGCTGCTGGTGCCGATGCTGTCGTCGCTGCACGAGCTGAACCAGACCCTGCAAGCCATCGCCGAGGCGAAACGCAGCCTCGAGGACGACGCGATCGCCTTCGATCCGGCGATCCCGGTCGGCGGCATGATCGAGATTCCCGCCGCGGCGCTCTCGCTCGGCATCTTCACCCGCAAGCTCGACTTCCTCTCGATCGGCACCAACGACCTGATCCAGTACACCCTCGCGATCGACCGCACCGATGACGCCGTGGCACATCTCTACGACCCGCTGCACCCGGCCGTCCTGCATCTGATCGCCGGCATCATCCAGGCCGGCGCCAAAGCCGGGAAACCGGTGGCGGTGTGTGGCGAAATGGCCGGCGACCCGACACTCACGCGCCTGCTGCTCGGGTTCGGCCTGCGCCAGGTCTCGATGCATCCGGCCAACGTGCTGTCGGTGAAGCGCGTGGTGCTCACATCCGATCTCGAAGATGTTGCGCAGATCGCGAAGCGCATGCTGCGCACCGACGAACCCGACAAGATGTACGCACTGCTCGAAAAGCTGAACGCTGGCTAGAGTGTGACCCACCCCCAGGCTGCGCTGCGCTTCGCCTTCCCCCTCGAGGGGGCGCAGCGTCCTCGGGGGACCCTGTGGAGAATGGACACCCACCCCCAGGCTGCGCTGCGCTTCGCCTTCCCCCTCGAGGGGGCGCAGCGTCCTCGGGGGACCCTGTGGGCGCTGGCCCTTCGTTTGATGGCACCCTACGCCAGCCTGGAGAAATGACCTGAATGGAGATCGATACCGAGGCGCTGCCCAAACAACTGGAACGCAAGGTCGCGCCTTGCTACGTGGTATTCGGCGACGAACCGCTGCTGGTGCTCGAAGCAACCGACCGGATCCGTGCGGCGGCAGCGGCGGCGGGCTATTCGACCCGTGAGGTGCTGACCGCCGAAAAGGGTTTTGACTGGGCGCAGTTGCACGCCGCGGCAAACAGCCTCTCGCTGTTCGGCGATCGACGCATCGTCGACCTGCGCATCCCGTCGGGGGCCCCTGGCAACGATGGCAGCGAAGCGCTGGTCTCTTTCGCCGCCCGGCTGCCCGACGATGCGGTCGCGCTGGTCACCCTGCCGAAACTGGATCGCAAGCAGCAGGCAGCAAAGTGGTTCGCGGCCCTGGCCGCGGTGGCGGTGGTGGTGCAGGCGCAGAAAGTGACGCTCGCCCGGCTGCCGGCGTGGCTGGCCGGACGCCTTGCCGCACAGGGCCATCAGGCCGATCACCAGACGCTCGACTTCATGGCCACACGGGTCGAGGGCAACCTGCTGGCGGCACACCAGGAAGTACGCAAGCTGGCCTTGCTGTTTCCCCCCGGCAAGCTGTCCTTCGACGCCGTCAGGGATGTCGTGCTCGATGTTGCCCGATACGACGTCTGGGGCCTGGGGCCGGCCGTTCTCAAGGGCGAAGCGGCGCACTTCAACCGCATCCTCGAAGGGCTGCGCGCGGAGGGCACGGGCCTGCCGCTGGTGCTGTGGGCGCTGGCCGAAGAGGTGCGGGCCCTGCTGGCCGTGAGCACCGCAAGCCGGCGCGGCGTCGCCGTGGCGCAGGTCCTGCGCGATCATCGGGTGTGGGGCGAGCGCCAGTCGCTGGTGCCACAGGCGGCGAAGCGCCTCGATGGCGCAACGCTCATGGCGGCGCTGGCGCAGGCCGCACGCATCGACCGCATCGCGAAAGGCGTGGCCCCGGGCAACGCCTGGGACGAACTGCGGCTGCTCGGGCTGACCCTCGCCGGTGCGCCCACGGCGCTGGCGACCGTTGAATCGCGCTAGAATCCTGGTCTGTTTCGAAAGGAAAAAATCGTGGACGTGCAGTCCTACATGCATGGCATCGGTCGGGCGGCGAGAAGCGCGTCCCGGCTGGTTGCCAGGGCCGACACCAGCACCCGGAACGGCGCGCTGCACGCCATGGCGAACGCCATCGACCGCGATTGTCCGCTGCTGCTCGCGGCCAATGCCGCCGATGTCGCCGACGCCAGGGCCAAGGGTCTCGAGCCGGCGATGCTCGACCGGCTCGGGCTCGATGAGGCGGGCGTGCGCGCCATGGCGCAGGGCCTGCGCGAGATCGCCCAGCTGTCCGACCCGATCGGCGAGATCAGCGGCCTCGCCTACCGGCCAAGCGGCATACAGGTCGGGCGCATGCGCGTGCCGCTCGGTGTCATCGGCATCATCTACGAAGCGCGCCCGAACGTGACCGCCGACGCCGCAGGCCTGTGCGTCAAATCGGGCAATGCCGCGATCCTGCGCGGCGGTTCCGAAGCGATCCGCTGCAACCAGGCCATCGCCGCCTGCGTGCACGAAGGCCTGCGAGCGGCCGGACTGCCCGAAGCCGCCGTGCAGATGATCGAAACCACCGATCGTGCCGCGGTCGGCGAGCTGGTCTCGATGACGCAATACGTGGATGTGATCGTCCCGCGCGGCGGCAAGAGTCTGATCGAGCGCATCAGCAACGAGTCGCGCATCCCGGTCATCAAGCACCTCGACGGCATCTGCCACGTATTCATCGATGATCGCGCCGATATCGACAAGGCCGTGCGCATCGCCGACAACGCCAAGACCCAGCGCTACGGCACCTGCAACACCATGGAGACTTTGCTGGTCCACCGCGACATCGCCGCCCGCGTGCTGCCGCCGCTCGCCACCATCTATCGCCACAAGCAGGTCGAACTCCGCGGCTGCGCGGCGGCCCGTGCGCTGGTGCCCGGCATGCTCGAAGCCACCGAGCAGGACTGGTACACCGAGTACCTGGCGCCGGTGCTGAGCATTCGTGTCGTCGACGACCTCGATGCCGCCATCGAGCACATCAACACCTATGGCTCGCTGCACACCGATGCGATCGTCACCGAAGACTACTCGCGCGCCCGCCGGTTTCTTCGCGAGGTCGATTCCAGCTCGGTGATGGTGAACGCGTCCACGCGCTTCGCCGACGGCTTCGAATACGGCCTTGGCGCCGAAATCGGCATCTCCACCGACAAGCTGCACGCGCGCGGGCCGGTCGGCCTCGAAGGCCTCACGTCACTCAAGTACGTCGTGCTTGGCGACGGCCAAATCCGCACCTGACCATGGGCTGGGAATCGCTGCTCAAGCTGGCTCCCTGGGGCGAGATCGCCAAGGCCGCCGCGCGCGTGCCCGATCTGGTGCGGGGCATGCGCAATCCATCGCCCGACGCGGCGCCGGCCACGTCGACACCGGTGCCAGACGCCGATCGGCTCGTGGCCGAGATCATCCGTATCGATAACAATGTCGGGCAGCTTCGCGCCTATTCCGAGCAGCAGGCCACGGCGGTCGCAATGGCGATGCTGAACCTGTCGGCAAGGGTGACGCGACTGACCTGGCTCGCTGCCGCGGCCCTGCTCGCGGCTATTGTCGCCATCGTTGTTCCCCTGATCCGCTGAAGCCCATACAGGAGTCATTGTTGAGCCACCCGCTGGAAGTACGCGTCCCCGATATCGGCGACTTCAAAGACATCCCCGTGATCGAAGTTCTGGTCAAACCCGGCGACGTGATCAAGCCTGAAGATTCACTGGTCACCCTCGAGTCCGACAAGGCCACCATGGACGTGCCCGCGCCCACCGCCGGCACGGTCATCGAGATCAAGGTCAAACCCGGCGACAAGGTCTCGCAGGGGTCGTTGATCCTCATCCTCGACGCCGTGGCAGCCGGCGCGGGTGCCGGCGCCGCGGCACCGCCTGCCGCTGCAAGCGCCGCACCGGTGGCACCCCCGGTCACCCCGCCTGCCGCCCCCGTCGCAGCACGCCCGCAACCAGCGGGGCCGGCGATCGTGGCCGACCTGCACGCCGAAGTCGTGGTGCTCGGGTCCGGACCCGGCGGCTACACGGCAGCCTTCCGCGCCGCGGATCTGGGCAAGAAAGTGGTGATGATCGAGCGCTACCTCACCATCGGCGGCGTCTGCCTCAACGTCGGCTGCATCCCATCCAAGGCGCTGCTCCATGGCGCCCGCGTGATTTCCGAGGCCGAAGAGATGTCCCACTTCGGCCTGAAGTTCGGCAAGCCCGCTATCGACCTGCCGGCACTGCGCACCTGGAAAGACGGCGTCGTGGGCCGATTGACCAAGGGATTGGCCGGGCTCGCCAAGCAGCGCAAGGTCGAGATCGTCACCGGCGTCGGTACCTTCACCTCGCCGAACACCATGGCGGTCGCGCTACCCGATGGCGGCAGCAAGACCGTGTCGTTCGACCATTGCATCATCGCGGCCGGCTCCTCGGTCACCCGGATTCCCGGCTTTCCATACGACGATCCGCGGTTGATCGATTCCACCGGCGCGCTTCGGCTCGACGAGGTTCCGGCGCGCATGCTGGTGATCGGCGGCGGCATCATCGGTCTCGAAATGGCCTGCGTGTACGACGCGCTGGGCGCGAAGATCACCGTGGTCGAACTGGCCGACGGGCTCATCCCGGGCGCGGACCGCGACATCGTGACCCCGCTGCACAAGCGCATCGAGAAACGCTACGAGGCCATCCTGCTCAAGACCAAGGTCACGAAGCTCGAGGCCACGCCCGAAGGATTGAAGGCGACCTTCGAGGGCGACGCCGCACCGGCGCCGCAGCTCTACGACCGCGTGCTGATGGCGGTGGGTCGCCGGCCCAATGGCCGCGACATCGGCGCCGACCAGGCCGGCGTCACGGTCGACGATCGCGGCTACATCCCGGTCGACAATCAACAGCGCACCAACGTGCCGCACATCTTCGCCATCGGCGATGTCTGCGGTGAGCCGATGCTGGCACACAAGGCCACGCACGAGGGCAAGCTGGCAGCCGAAGTCATCGCCGGACACAAGGTGGCGTTCGACGCGCGCACCATCCCGTCGGTCGCCTACACCGACCCCGAAATCGCGTGGATGGGGCTGACCGAAACCGCGGCCAAGGCACAAGGCATCGAGTACGAGAAGGCGAGTTTTCCGTGGGCGGCCAGCGGGCGCGCGCTCGCCACCGCACGCACCGAGGGCATCACCAAGCTGATCCTCGAGAAAGGCTCCCGTCGCCTGCTCGGCGCCGGGATGGTCGGACCGAACGCCGGCGAACTCATCGCCGAGACCGTGCTCGCGCTCGAGATGGGCGCCGATGCCGAAGACATCGGCCGCACCATCCACCCGCACCCGACGCTTTCCGAGACGGTGTTCTTTGCCGCCGAAATTGCCGAGGGAAGCATCACCGATCTCTACATGCCAAAGCGGTGAGCCCGCTTTTTTCTCTGCAAGCCGAGCAGTTCGTCTCGCTGCTTGCCCGTCCCGAAGATGCGCGGGGCCCCGCATGGTGGTTCGTGTTCCAGGGCGCCAATCTGCTGGTCCGCAAGTCGGCCGGACGCACCGAGCTCCCGCTGATCGAGCATCCGTCCGGGCTCGGACTCGAGCCGATCCGGCAACAATATCTGGGGGTGATCGGCGGCACCCACTGCTACTCGGCGGAATGCGCGCCCGACGCCATGGCACCGGACGAGATGGCCTTCGCCGGCCTGCGCAGCCTGTTCGGCGCGGTCGACGACGCCACCTTCGCACTTGCCGGGCGAGCGGTGCAGATCATGGACTGGGATCGCTCGCACCAATTCTGCGGCCGATGCGGAACGCCGACCGAGCACAAGAGCGGCGAGCGGTCGCGGGTGTGCCCGACATGCGCCCAGACCCACTATCCGCGCCTGGCACCGGTTGCGATGGCGCTGGTGCGGCGTGATGATGAGTTGTTGCTGGCGCGGTCACCCCACTTTGCACCCGGTATGTTCAGCGCGCTGGCTGGGTTCGTCGAAGCCGGCGAAAGTCTCGAGCAATGCCTGGTACGCGAAGTCCGCGAGGAAGTCGGCGTAGAAGTGGCCAATCTGCGCTACTTCCAGAGCCAGCCGTGGCCGTTTCCGCATTCGCTGATGGTGGCGTTTCATTGCGACTATGCCGGTGGCAATATCGTCCCGCAGGAAGGCGAGATCGAGGCGGCCGACTGGTTCCGTCTCGATCGGCTTCCGGTCCTGCCGAACCGGATGAGCATTGCGCGGCGGTTGATCGATGCCGCACTCGGAGAGATGGCGGGCGCTTGTCGTTGAGCACACGAACGATGCGCCTGGGCTGGTCACTGATCGGCTGGTTCGGTGTCGCCCTGATCCTCTACCTGTCGCTGATGCCGCACCCGCCCGAGCTCGACATCGAGCAGGGCGACAAGCTTCAGCACATGGCCGCCTATGCGGTGCTCATGGGATGGTGGGCGCAGATGGGATCATCGGATCGCGCCAACGCACGGATCGCCTTCATCATGCTCGGGTTCGGCATCGCGATCGAGTTCGCGCAGGCTGCCACCGGCTATCGCACGTTCTCGGTGGCCGACATGGTGGCCGACGCGCTGGGTATTGCGCTCGGATGGATGCTCGCCCCGCCGCGCGGCCCGAACCTGCTGCGGCTGGCGACGGCAGTACTCGGACCCGACCGATAAGGGTGACGTCCACCCCCAGGCTGCGCTGCGCTACGCCTTCCCCCTCGAGGGGGCGCAGCATCCTCGGGGAACCCTGCGGACGCAGTGACGCCCACCCCCAGGCTGCGC
>JANMWG010000517.1:0-3725 GCA_031393885.1 Betaproteobacteria bacterium
CGCAACACCGTGACCGGCGGTCTGTGGAACTACGGTGACCCGTGGGAAACCTATCCGGTTGACACCGGCCGCATGCGTGCCGTGGTCGAGCGTGCCGCGAAGGAAGCCGGCTGGGGCAAGAAGCTGCCGCCAGGCCAGGGCATGGGCATCGCCGTTCATCGCAGCTTCCTGAGCTATGTGGCAACGGTGGTGCAGGTGGTGGTCGACAAAGACGGCAATGTCACGGTGCCGAGGGTCGACACCGCGTTCGATGCCGGCTTCGTCGTCAATCCGGAGCGGGTTCGCTCGCAGGTGGAAGGTGCCGCGGTCATGGGCCTGAGCCTCGCCAAGTACACCCTGATCACCTTCAAGAACGGGCGTGTCGAGCAGAACAACTTCAGCGACTACAAGGTACTGCGTATCGGTGAAGGCGTCATGACCGTCAAGGTTCACATCATGGCGCACGGCATCGACGTGCCGTCCAGCGGCGTGGGCGAGCCCGGCGTGCCGCCGTTCGCACCGGCGTTCTTCAATGCCGTTTACGCGGCCACCGGCAAGCGCATCCGCAACCTGCCCCTGGGCGATCAGTTGAGCGCGTAAGCAACAGCAGCAGGCAGTTCTCGAGGGCCCGTTCCGGAAGGAGCGGGCCCTTTTTACTGGGGTCGGCCGCAGGAACTTGCCGTGGCCACAAGGGCTAGAATGTTTCTTGCGCCACCAATGCACGACCCTCGGCCATCGCCCGACCGAACGCAGGAGAAGCCCATGGAATCAACGCTTGAAGTTCTGCATGCGGAGGCACTCAAACTCTCCGCCACGGATCGTGCACGGCTGATCGACCGACTTATCGCCAGTCTTGGTGCGGATCCAGAGGTGGACGAGGCCTGGGCGGCTGAAGTCGCGCTTCGACTTGCCGCAGTCGACGATGGATCGGCGACGTGGCTACCCGGACCCGAGACTCTCGAGAAACTCAAAGCCGAATTCCGATGAATGAAGTATGTACTGCACCCGGGTGCGGAGGATGATCTTCGCGAGGCGGCAGGGTTCTATCGCGAACGCGTCGGCAGCTTACTGTCGCAGTCATTCTTGGCGGAGTTCGGGATTTCCGCAGATGCGCTTCTCGAGCACCCCATGCTCGGGGCACCGTGGAAGCGCGGAAGCCGGCGTCTGCTGTTGGCCCGCTTTCCCTATTCGCTGATCTATCTGATCGCCGAAGATGAGATACGCATCGTGGCAGTGGCGCATCACAACCGCCGTCCAGGGTATTGGCGCCGACGAAAATGGCCCGGGTAGGGTCGGTCAATCCAAGGCCGAGCGCGAGGTTCTGCAACGTATGGAGATCAAGCCATGAACAACGCGATGACCTATCGGGGCTACACCGCCAGCATGACCTTCGACACCGACGACAAGATCATTGTCGGGCGGGCTCTCGATCTGGACGACATCATTGTCTTTCATGGCGAATCGGTTGCCGAATTCGAGACGGCTTTCCACGCCACGATCGATGACTATGTCACCGCCTGCGAAAAACTCGGCAGCACCCCCGAAAAGCCGGCCAGCGGCAAGCTCATGCTCAGAGTGACGCCCGCTGTTCACGCCGCGGCCCTGAAGGCTGCCGCCCGTAGTGGGACCAGCCTGAACAAGTGGGCGGAGCAGGCGCTGAGCGCGGCGAGTCGCAGTCCGAAGGGCAAGTCGGGCGCCAGCGCCTGAGCCGGCCCGCCGCGATCGAGCCCGTAGATCATCGTGGTGCGCACGCCCGGATGCCCCGGCAGTTCTTGCACGGTGCGGATATCGCCGCCTGACTCGAGCAGGTGCGTGGCAAACGAATGCTGCAGGGCGTGGTCGGCTTGGCGACGCCAGCGGTGCGCGGGTCAACGCGCATGATCCGTTGCCTACGTCTCCGAAAGCGCCACCTTCAGGCCAAGGTGCTCCGCAAAAGGCACGAAGTCCCGGTCGGCGTGGAGCAGCATCAAGCCATCTTCGATGCAGCGAGTCGCGATGAGCGTGTCGATGGTCTTGCAAATGGTGATCTTCCGCGTCCTCAGCGCGCGATAGTTCTCCGAGGCTTTGAGCGCAAGGTCGTAGCCGACGAGATCGATATGATCGAAGGCGTCGAGCGTCTGCTTCACCCACTTGAACTGCTGTTCGTCCGACACACCCTGGAGCACTTCGGCGGCGATCAGATCGCCAACCGCGACGCGACTGCGCCCGAGAAAGGAATCCAGCAGCGCGACCTGCGGCGTATCGGCCGCGCGGAAGTAGTCGATCCATACGCTGGAGTCGACCAGGATCATCGATCCGTCCTCATCGCATCGAGGTCGCCCTCCCAGGTGATCCTGCCCTTGAGTTCCCGCGCTTTCTCCTGAGCACGAAGCTGCACCAGGGTCCTCAGGCCAAGCTCGACCACGTCGCGCTTGGTCTTGACGCCCGTTGCACGCAAGGCATCCTTCATGAGCTTGTCGTCGATCTCGATGTTGGTGCGCATGATGTGTAGTCCATTCAGGTCAGATACACACGATGGCACGCCGCGCGGCCCACACGCGTGTCCGTCCTGCAGAACGTTGGGGGGCCTCACCCCAGCCGATCCAGCGGACTCGCCACGCCGCGCCCGCCACGATTGAGCACATGGGTGTAGATCATGGTGGTGCGCACATCCGAGTGCCCCAGCAGCTCCTGCACCGTGCGGATGTCGTAGCCGGCCTCGAGCAGATGCGTGGCGAAAGAATGCCGCAGCGTGTGCGGCGTGGCCGGCTTGGTGATGCCGGCGGCGCGCACAGCGTCACGCATCGCCCGTTGAACCAACTGCTCGTCGAGATGATGCCGGCGCCTCACCCCGGCTCGCGGATCGACCGATATCCGATCCGCCGGAAACACATACTGCCAGGCCCACTCACGCGAAGCGTTGGGATACTTTCGATCCAGCGCATGCGGCAGATAGACTGCCCCGACACCATCGGCGAGGTCTCGCGCATGCTGGGCTTTCGCCACGCCAAGCTGGAGCTTCAGCAGCGGTTCGATGCTGCGCGGAACCATCGTGACGCGATCCTTCGCGCCCTTGCCGTCGCGCACCAGGATCTCGCCGCGCGCGAGGTCGAGATCCTTCACCCGCAGGCGCACCCCCTCGAGAATGCGCATGCCCGTGCCATACAGCAGCCGCGCCACCAGCCCCGTGGTGCCCGACATGTGGTCGAGCAGGCAAGCCGTCTCGGCTTGCGTGAGCACCACCGGCAGCCGCGGCGTGCGCCTGGCTGACACGATGCCGTCGAGCCAGGGCAGGTCGACCCCGAGCACCTCCTTGTAGAGAAACAGTAGCGCGCTCTTCGCCTGATTCTGGGTGGAAGGCGCGACATTGCCCTTGACTGCGAGGTCAGTAAGGAATTGCTCGACCGCCTCGGCCCCAAGTTCAGACGGGTGGCGCAGCCCGTGAAAGCGGACATAGCGCCGCGCCCAATCGAGGTAGCATTGTTCAGTGCGGATGCTGTAATGTTTCACCCGCAGCCGGTCGCGCATTCGGTCGAGCAGGCGCGGTGGCTGGGACGGGTACGGTGCAACAGGGTCCGGCTCGGCGGCGACGAGGTGCATGGGGGAGTTCCATGAACTGTGAATGCAAATGGGGTATCCCTTTAGCTCCACGACATGCTCGATGGCCGCGTGGAGTGCGCTGTGAGCGTCATGGCCGCTCGATATTGTGGCCCTCGCCGCGACTCTCTTTGCGGCAGAAATCCTGTCAGGCGATCTCCTCGCGTTCC
>JANMWG010000531.1:0-4278 GCA_031393885.1 Betaproteobacteria bacterium
GACGACGATGATGGCGGTGCTCAACACCGCGCGGGCGGTGATCAAGGATGTCGAGACGCGCCGGCAGGTGCATGTGATCAAGGACGAACTGGCCAAGCTCGGCAAGGACTTCGGCCGCTTCGACCAGCGCATGCGCAAGCTTGCCGACCATATCCGCATGGCCAACCAGGACGCCGAGGAGGTGCGGGTGTCGAGCGACAAGATCGTCAAGCGCTTCACCCGGATCGAGAAGGTCGAGCTCGATGCGCCCGGCGACGTTGCCCGGCTCGAGGCGGGGCTGGCCGACTCGGACCCCGGCGACGCCGAAACCCCGCCGGACGCCTGATGGTCTGGTCGCTGCGCGGTTGGCGGCGGGAACGTGCACTGCGCCGCGGCCGGCTCGACGACGCGCTCTGGCGGCGGGCGCTGGCCCGGTTTTCGTTTGCGCGCGATCTCGATGCCGGTGACGCTGCCCGCCTGCGCGAGTGGGTGACGCTGTTTCTGCACGACAAGACCTTGTCCGCCGCCGGTGGGCTCGATCTCACCGACACCATGCGCGTCGAGATCGCCCTTCAGGCCTGCATCCTGATTCTCGAGCTCGACATCGACAGCTACGATGGCTGGTCGGAGGTGATTGTCTACCCCGAAGGCTTTCTGGTCGACCAGACCTGGACCGACGAGGCAGGGATCGTGCATCAGGGCAAGGTGGGGCGCATCGGCGAGGCCTGGTTGCGCGGGCCGGTGGTGTTGTCGTGGGCCGATGCCGGCGCCGGCATGGAGGGAGCCGAAAGCAATGTGGTGATCCACGAGTTCGCGCACAAGCTCGACATGCTCAACGGCCCCGCAGATGGTTTTCCGCCACTGCACAAGGGCATGAACCGCAACCAGTGGAACCAGGCGTTTCGTGGGGCGTTCGGGGATTTTCGGCTGCGGGTGCGCTCCGGACTCGGTACCCGTATCGACCCGTATGCCGCGGAGTCGCCAGCCGAGTTCTTCGCGGTGTTGAGCGAGGTCTTCTTCATGGCGCCGCAGGTGGCACTCGCCACCTATCCGGCGGTCTACCGGCAGTTGACGCTGTTCTATCGGCAGGACCCGGCCGCCCGGCTGGCGGCGCCGAATTTCTGAAGGAGCTGCCATGCGCAAGTTCGCCTGCCTGCTGGTCCTGTGGTTCTGCGGCATCGTCGTCGCCCACGCCCAGCAAAGCGTGCTGGAGGTGATCGATCTGCGGTATCGAAGCGCCCAGGAAATGTTGCCGCTGCTGCAGTCGTTCATCGTGAAAGACGGCTCGATCAGCGCACTCGACAACCGTCTGGTGGTGCGGACCACGCCGCAGAACCTGGCCGAGCTGAAGAAGATCCTGGCCGGCATCGACCGTCGGCCGCGGCAGTTGCGGGTCACGGTGACACAGGACGCCGACCGGACCGCCAGCGCCCGGCGCGGGGAAGTCACCGGCACCATCGGCGGCGGCGATGCGTCTGTCACGCTGCCCGGTCGTCCCGGCAATACCGGTACCGGTGCAACCGTGAGCGCCGGACGCCTCAGGGCGAAGGTGATCAACAGCGGCAGCGCCGATGT
Source organism: Betaproteobacteria bacterium (assembly GCA_031393885.1). GTDB lineage: Bacteria > Pseudomonadota > Gammaproteobacteria > Burkholderiales. The sequence goes on from JANMWG010000531.1 coordinate 1,555, forward strand.
ACAGCGCAACGGGCAGACCGTGACGGTCATGGAAGGCAACAGTGCCTTCATCAGCATCGGCCAGACGATGCCGGTGACCACCAGCCGCCTGATCGCCGGGGCGCCGGTGCGGTCGACTGGCACGACGACGCCGCAGGATCCGGACGGATCGACGGATGGCGGCCTCGATCCCGATGAAGACAACCCTTATGCCGGTAATCCGGTCGGCAACCCGCCCGTGGTGATCGGGCGCGGCGGGCGGCGCTCGGTGCTGGCCGAAACCACCCGCTATCGCGAGGCGGCGAGCGGGTTCACCGTCCGGCCCCGGGTCAGCGGTGACGTGGTCACGGTCGAGATCCGCGGCGGTCGGGATCAGTTCACCGGCACGTTGCCCGGCGCCACCGATACCCAGCGATTCGATACCGTGGTCTCCGGGCGGCTCGGCGAGTGGATCGAACTCGGCGGCACCACCCGCAGCAGTCGCACCGACGCGAATGGCATCACCTATCGCAGCAGTGATGCGGCGCACGATGAGCGTCGGCTGTTCCTGATGGTGGAGGAGGTGAAGTAGTCCAAATATTTCCCTCATCCCCAGCCCTTCTCCCGGAGGGAGAAGGGAGCAGGAGACATCCCTCTCTCCACGGGAGAGGGTCGGTGACGAACATCTGCACGGCGACCAGTATCGAGACATCCCTCTCCCCACGGGAGAGGGACCGAGGGTGAGGGATGCCGAACAATGCCGCCAGTCAGCAAGGGTTTTCGGCTTCGTGCCGGTCGGGTTGGCGTGATTGATGCACCGTTGAACACAAGTGGTTTTGCGAGGTGCTCTTCCCGATGAATCATCCGTTGCAGGTCGGCTGGTTGCTCTGCCTGGTCGCCTCCGGCGCCGGTGCCGAGGGCGCCTTGCAGATCGTTCAGCACGGCCGGGTGATCGAACCGGTGGATGGCGAAGTGACGCTCGACCGCACGTTGTTTGCCGTGCGTGGGGCGCCAGGGTCCGGCGCGCTGTCGGTATACGTCACTTCCGACGATGCGGCGCTGGGCTCTGCGCAGTCATTGTGGGCTGCGCCGGTGGTGGCGCCGCTGGGGGCTTCCAGCGCGGCGCGCCCGTACGGCCTCGGCGTCGACAGCGTCGGTCTGGAGTTCTATCGTGGCGTCACCGACACCTTCGCGGCCACCTGGGCCGACGTGCTCGGTCCCGCCCAGCTCGACGCTTTCAAGACGCTGCGCGATGGCCTGCCGCGCGAACCGCACCTGCTGATGAGTCCGCGCCAGCATGCCGGCGCCTCGGCCCGGTCCGACGGTGCCCAGCAACTTGCCGTCGTGCGCCTGGGTGCCGATCCGATCGCCAGCGCGCCGGTCGATCGAGTGACGCTGTTCGCGTTCTTCGAGCACTCTGCGGACAGCACGCCGGCGCCCGCCGGGCAGCCCCAAGGGCACCGGCCCCCCCTCGGGGGGGTGGCGACCGAAGGAAGCCTGGGGAGTGCCTTGTGGTCGGTCATCGGAAACATCGAAACGGTACGCATCCGGTTGCGGCAGCCGGCGGCAGCCCAGTCGATACCGCTACCCGATCCGTTGCCCGGCACCGATCCCGATTGTGGCGCCGGCAGTCTGGTCCGCGCCGTGCGCAACGCCGACTGGCAGCGGGTGGAACGGTTGATGGCACAAGGCGTGGGGCCGAACCAGAAGATCGGTCGCCGTGGCGCCACCCTGCTCAGTTGCGCGGTGTCGGCCGCGCCGGTGCACGCTGCCTCGGTGATGCTGCTGCTGGAACGCGACGGCGATCTGGGTGCACGCACGGCGCGGGCGGAGACACCGTTGATGTGGGCGGTCAAGGGCGCCGAGGGCGGACGTTTCGAAGCCTCGCGAGCCGACATCGTGACCCAGTTCATTGCCCGTGGCGCGGATGTGAACGCCACCGACATCGAGGGTGACACGGTGCTGCATCATGCCGTGTCGTCCGGTGTGACCGAGGTCGTTGCCCTGCTGCTGGCGGCGGGTGCCGATCCGGGCGCGCTCGATCGGGTCGGGCTCACGCCGCTGACTCGTGCCCAGGGGTTGGGCTACACCGAGATCGCCGAGCTGCTTCAGCTCTACCTGGAATAGCGGCGCCACGATTGCCAGCGTTCGCGACCCGCGAACACCGCAAGCGAGTCGTCCACGGCTTCGTCGGTCTCGCGCTCGAAGCTCCCGCCCAGCAGCACCTGCAATTCCGCCTCGGTGGTGCCGAACGGCGGTCCGCGCAGGGTGTCGCCGAGAAACCAGAATCCGGTGATCGTGCCGTCCGGCCGTACCAGTTGCGCGGCCCGCGCCGCGTAGTCGGGCCAGAGCGCGCGCGGCAGCGCGCACAGGAAGGCGCGCTCGATCATCACGTCGAAGCCATCGTCGGCATCGAAAGCGAAGAAATCCGCGAGCTGCACGCGATCGGCGAACCGGCCAACGTTGGATCGGGCGAGATCGACCGCGGCCTGGCTGAAGTCGATCGCGAGCACGTCGAACCCGGCTTCGCTCAGCAGCAAGGCTTCGTGTCCCGATCCGCAACCGGGGATGAGGATGCGGGCGCCGGGCGTGAGTTCGCGGGCGAAGCGTTGCAGGCGCAGGGGCACACCGCCGGCTTCCCACGGGGTGACGTGGTCGCGGTAGCGGGTTTCCCAGAAGCCGGGAAGCGAGGAGTCTTGCGCCATCTACGGGTCAGGTCGGTGGGTCGCCGGGGGTTTCCTGCACGGGCTTCTCTTCAGGCACCAG
>JANMWG010000052.1:0-14408 GCA_031393885.1 Betaproteobacteria bacterium
GGCAGCACGCTGATCGGCGAGGCGGTCGACTACGCGATCTACTTTCTCATCCAGGCGCGCCGTGGCGACGCGCCGGGTGGCGGCTGGCTGGCATGGCGCCAGGCCAACTGGCCGACCGTTCGCCTCGGGCTCCTGACGTCGATCTGTGGTTTCGCCGCGCTGCTGTTCTCGGGCTTTCCCGGATTGGCGCAGCTTGGCCTGTTTTCCATTGCCGGTCTGATCGGCGCGGCGATCGCCACCCGCTTCGTGCTGCCGGTGCTGATGCCCGATGGTGCCGAAGGCCAGGGCTTGCGCCGCCACCTCGGACGCTTCGCCGAACGCGCGACGCGATGGCTGCCGCGCCTGCACGTGCCCTGCCTGTTGCTGGGGTTGGCAGCGGCCGGGCTGCTTGCCGTCCAATGGGACCACCTTTGGCGCGGCAGCCTGGGCTCGCTGAGCCCGGTTTCGCAAACCACGCTGGATCTCGACACCCTGCTGCGCGCCGATCTCGGTGCCAGTGACGCGCGCACGCTGGTGGTGGCGAACGGCGCCGACGTGGAAAGCACCCTGCGCGCTGCCGAGGCCGCAGCGACACGGCTCGATGTGCTGGTCGCTCGCGGCCGGTTGACCGGCTACGACACGCCGACCCGTTTGCTGCCGAGTCAGGCCGCACAGCGGGAGCGTCTGGCCGCCATTCCAGCGGCGGCCGTGCTGCGTAAGCGGGTGGCCGAAGCCACCCGCGATGGACCCTTGAAGGCCGAACGTCTCGACGCCTTCCTGGCCGACGCCGATGCTGCTCGCACGCTCGCCCCGATCGATCGCGAGCAGCTTGCGGGCACCCCGCTTGCCCCCGCCGTCGACGCGCTGCTGTTCCCGCGCCGGGGCGGCGGCTGGTCGGCGTTGCTGCCCTTGCAACCGGCAAAGGAGGCGCTGGGCAGGGCGACCTTGCAGGCTGCGCTGCAAGGCCCGGTACCCGGCGACCGGATCCAGGTCGTCGACATCAAATACGAACTCGACAGCCTCTACGCCCACTATCTGCGCGAGGCACTGGCGCAAGCCCTGCTCGGCGCCCTGGCCGTGGTGGCGCTGCTCGCGTTTCACCTGCGCTCCTGGCGCCGCCTCATGATGGTCTGTGTGCCGCTTGCGTTCTCGCTGCTGCTCACGCTGGCGGGTCTGGCGGTGTTCCAGGTCGAACTCGGGATCCTGCATCTGGTCGGCCTGCTGCTCGTGGTTGCGGTCGGGTCCAACTACGGGCTCTTCTTCGACCAGCTCCGCACCGAAGGCCATGCCGATGCCGACATGCTGGCCTCGCTCCTGCTCGCGAACCTGACCACCGTCGTGTCGTTCGGGCTGATCGCGTCGTCGGACATTCCCGCGCTGTCCGCGATCGGCCGGGTGGTCGCACCGGGCGCTTTTCTGGCTCTGGTGCTGGCCGCGGTGTTTTCGGCGGCGCTCAGCGCCCACAGGGTCCCCCGAGGACGCTGCGCCCCCTGGGGGAAGGCGAAGCGCAGCGCGGCCTGGGGGTGGGCGTCACCTCAGAGATTGAAGAGCGCGATCGACTCGACGTGCGAGGTGTGCGGAAACATGTTGACAACGCCCGCCGCCGCCAGGCGATAGCCGAGCACATGCACCAGATACTCGGCATCGCGCGCCAGGGTCGACGGACTGCACGACACATATACGATTCGCTGTGGCGGGGCCGCTTCGAGCGCGCGAACCAGGGACATGGCGCCGTCCCGGGGCGGATCGATCAGCATCTTGTCGAACCGGCCCCAGCCACGGACATCCTCGGCCGACACGGCGAACAGATCGCGAGCCTCGAACGTGGCCAGACTTTCCAGCCCGTTGATCCTTGCGTTGGCGCGGGCCCTTTGTACAAGTCCTTCGCTGCCCTCGAGGCCCAGGACAGTCGCGCCGCGGCGCGCCAACGCCAGCGAAAAATTGCCCAGCCCGCAGAACAGGTCGGCGATGCGATCGCCGGGGCCAGGGTCCAGCAATTCCACCGCGCGTCGCACCAGAACCCGGTTGATACCAGGGTTGACCTGGGTGAACTCGGTCGGGGCGAAACCGAAGCGCAGGTCGAACTCCGGGAGCAGGTAGTCGAGGTCGGGGGCACCGAGCGGATGAAACGGCGCTGCGGTTTCCGGTCCGCCAGGTTGCAGCCAGATGCAGGCGCCATGACGATCGGCGAAGGTCCGCATCGCACTCTCGTCATCCGGCGTGAGCGGCGCGAGATGGCGTATCACCAGCACGCTCACCGACTCGCCCACGGCCAGCTCGATCTGGGGCAACCGGTCGCGAATCGACAAGCCGTCCACCAGCGTGCGCAGCGGCGCGATCCAGGCCGACACGAACGGCGGCACCACATGGCATTGGCCCATCTCGGCGATGAAGGTGCTGCGTTTCTCGTGAAAGCCGACCAGCGCGCCGCCCCTCTTGTGCACGTACCGCACCGAGAACCGCGCACGATACCGGTAGCCCCACGCCGGACCATGGATCGCGGCCAACATGATCTCGGGCCGTACGCGGCCGATGCGTTCGAGGTTGTCTTCGAGGACGCGTTGCTTGGCCGCGACCTGCGCACGCACATCCAGGTGCTGCATGCTGCAGCCGCCACACGTGCCGAAGTGCGGGCAACGCGGTGTCACCCGCTGGCTGCTCGACGCGATGATCGCCGACACATCGGCCATCTCGAAGCGCGGCTTGCGCCGCCACGTCTCGAAGGTCACGGTCTCGCCAGGCAAAGCCCCATCGATGAACACCGTCTTGCCGTCGACTCGAGCAACGCCCCGGCCCTCATGATCGAGCGACTCGACCTGTGCGATGCGCGCGCGCAACGCCACCGGATGGTTCATGTGGCCCAGCGGTCGAGAAACTCGCACCAGTGGTCACCCGGGGTACGTCCGAGCGTGTCTCGCACCAGTTGGCTTTCACGCGCGAACTGATCGGCGTCGAAGTGGCCGCGCATCAACTGGAAGCGCAGGAACACCAGGTAGGTGTTGACGGCGTCGGTCTCGCAATAGCTGCGGATCGCCGCCAGCCCGCCATCGAGATAGGCGCCCCACACCTTGGAGCCATCGAGCCCGAGCTTGCCCGGCAACCCCATGAGCCGGGCGAGATCGTCGAGCGGCGCGCTGGCGCGTGGCTGGTACATCGCCAGCACGTCCATCAGGTCGAGATGGCGCGCGTGGTAACGACCGAGATAGCTGTTCCACTTGAAGTCGCGGTTGTCTTCACCCTGGTCCCAGTAGCGGTGGGCCACCACGCCATGCATCAGGGCCCGGTAGTGCAGCACCGGCAGGTCGAAACCGCCCCCGTTCCAGGACACCAGTTGCGGCGTATAGCGCTCGACGCCGTCGAAAAACCGCTGGATGAGCTGCGCCTCGGGCTCGTCCGGTTCACCGAGTGACCAGACGCGGAAAGTGTCGCCATCCCGCAACGCACACGAAATGGCGACCACGCGGTGCAGGTGAAGCGGCAGGAAGTCGGTTCCGCTGGTGATCCGGCGCGCATGGAATGCCATTTCGGCTACATCGCCATCGGGCGTGCCATCGGGCAGATCGTGCAGCCGCCGCAGCCCGGCAATGTCGGGCACGGTCTCGATATCGAACGCCAGGATCGGGGTCATGGCTGCGGTCCACCGGAAAAGCGGCGGAGTTTAGCCCATGGCCACCCCGGAAAGCGCGCAGGCGCTCCACAACCGCCGGCGGACGGGTTGCGCATGATCCATGCTTTGGCTCCCGCGACCTGCGCCCGGAAACCGGGGTGTAGCATCGCAAGCGCATGATCGATGCCCCGCGCCGACGAGCGCGGAGCCTGTCACTGGAGGTTGCCGAGTTGAAACTTGAACGCGTTGCCGGTCCGGGGCCGGTCCTGAATGTACCGACGTTCGTCCGTCATCCGCGGCTCATCGCCTGGATCGCCGACGTCGTCGCCCTCACCCGCCCGGACCATGTCCACTGGTGCGATGGGTCCGACGAGGAGTACCGCGAGCTGTGTGCGGTGCTGGTGTCGGCGGGGACGCTGCTGCCGCTGAACCCGGAGGCGAGGCCCGGCAGCTTTCTCGCCCGATCCGACCCCAGCGATGTCGCGCGCGTCGAGGACCGCACTTATATCTGCAGCGAACACGAAGACGACGCGGGGCCGACCAACAACTGGATGCTGCCGGCCCGGATGAAGGCCACGCTGAATCAATTGTTCGACGGTTGCATGCAGGGCCGCACGCTGTATGTGGTGCCGTTCAGCATGGGTCCGATCGGGTCGCCGATCTCGCATATCGGCATCGAACTGACCGATTCGCCTTACGTCGCAGTGAGCATGCGCGTCATGACGCGCATGGGCGATGCCGCGTTGCACGCGCTCGGCACCGATGGCACCTTCGTGCCCTGCCTGCACTCGGTCGGCATGCCGCTCGCGCCCGGTCAGGCGGACGTGCCGTGGCCGTGCAACAAAGACCACAAGTACATCGTCCACTTTCCCGAAGAGCACGCCATCTGGTCGTTCGGCTCGGGTTACGGCGGCAATGCCCTGCTCGGCAAGAAATGCTTCGCGCTGCGCATCGCGTCGAGTATGGCGCGCGACCAGGGCTGGCTGGCCGAGCACATGCTCATCCTGGGCGTGGAGTCGCCGAGCGGCAGCAAGAGTTATGTCGCCGCCGCCTTCCCCAGTGCCTGCGGCAAGACCAATTTCGCCATGCTCATCCCACCGCCGGCATTCGACGGCTGGAAGGTGACCACCGTCGGCGACGACATCGCCTGGATCAAGCCCGACGCGCAGGGGCGGCTGCGGGCGATCAATCCGGAGTTCGGGTTCTTCGGCGTTGCTCCTGGCACCTCGCATCAGTCCAACCCGAACGCGATGCTGACGATGCGGGAGAACTGCATCTTCACCAACGTGGCCCTGACCGAAGACGGCGACGTCTGGTGGGAGGGCATGACCGATACGCCACCGCAGCGGCTCACCGACTGGCAGGGGCAGGCATGGACACCCGATTGCGGCCGCAAGGCGGCACATCCGAATGCCCGCTTCACCGTCCCGGCGTCGCAGTGTCCATCGATCGACGCCGCCTGGCAGGAGCCGGCGGGCGTGCCGATCTCGGCATTTATCTTCGGCGGTCGTCGCAGCACCACCATGCCGCTGGTGCTCGAAAGCTTCAATTGGACCCACGGCGTGTACCTGGCCGCCACCATGGGCTCGGAAACCACGGCTGCCGCCGCCGGTAAAGTCGGCGAGGTACGCCACGATCCGTTCGCGATGTTGCCCTTCTGCGGCTATCACGTAGGCGACTACTTCTCTCACTGGCTACGGCTGCGTCACCGGTTGACCCGGCCGCCGCGCATCTTCTGCGTCAACTGGTTCCGCCGCGGCGAAGACGGCAAGTTCTTGTGGCCGGGCTACGGCGAGAACATGCGCGTCCTCGCCTGGATCGTGGGCCGGTGCGAAGGCAGCTCCCCCGCGGTCGAGAGCGCCCTGGGCTGGATGCCACCCGAGACGGCGATCGAATGGGATGGCGCGCCGGACCAGGCCCGTGCCGACTTCGCCGCGGCAATGGCGATCGAGCGCGACGAATGGACCACCGAACTCACCTCGCACCAGCTACTGTTCGAGCGCATCGGCAGCAAGCTGCCGACCGAGTTTCAGTTGCAGCGCCAGTTGCTGCTGGCGGGGTTCCAGGGCGCCGAGGATCACTGGAGGCTGCCCTGAAAACTGCACCTGATCAGCGATGAAGTTCAGCCACTACGCCTGCAGATGACTGCAACAACCACAAGACTGTCGCACAAGAACGCAACCCCGCAATCAACGTTCAGGTTTCCCTCATCCCCAGCCCTTCTCCCGGAGGGAGAAGGGAGCAGGGAGCAGGAGACATCCCTCTCCCCTCGGGAGAGGGACCGAGGGTGAGGGACGCTGAGCAATGTCGCTAATCAGGAAACTGTAAGACTCTGGTGCTCAGTCGAACACGCCCGTCGAGAGGTAACGATCGCCACGATCGCAGATGATGGTCACGATGACGGCATTCGTAAGCGCCTTCGCAAGCTGCAGCGCGACCCAGGTGGCACCGCCAGCCGACGGGCCGCAGAAGATGCCTTCCTCGCGAGCCAGCCGACGTGCCGTTTCCTCGGCGTCGCTCTGGCTCACTTCCATCACGTCATCGATCCGCGAACGGTCGAAGATCTTCGGCAGGTAGGCCTCGGGCCATTTGCGGATGCCGGGAATGCGCGAACCATCGGTCGGCTGGCAGCCGATCACGCGCACCGACGGCGCCACCTCGCGGAAGTAGCGCGCGCAACCCATGATGGTGCCGGTGGTTCCCATGCTGCTGACGAAATGGGTGATGGTGCCACCGGTGTCGCGCCAGATTTCCGGGCCCGTGCCCCGATAGTGCGCGAGCGGATTGTCGGGATTGGCGAACTGGTCGAGCACCCTGCCCTCGCCACGCGCCTGCATCTCGAAGGCGATGTCGCGCGCGGTCTCCATGCCGGCCTCCTTGGGCGTGAGCACGAAGGAAGCCCCGAACGCCGCCATCGTCTGCCGCCGCTCCACCGAGAGATCCTCCGGCATCACCAGCACCATCCGGTAGCCGCGCATGGCGGCCACCATCGCCAGCGCGATGCCGGTGTTGCCGCTGGTGGGTTCGATGAGCGTGTCGCCCGGGCGGATCTCCCCGCGCGCTTCGGCCCCCAGGATCATCGACAATGCCGGACGATCCTTCACCGAGCCGGCCGGATTGTTGCCTTCGAGCTTGCCGAGCACGATGTTGTCGGTGTCGCCGGCCAGGCGCTTGAGCCGCACCAGCGGCGTGTTGCCGACGAAGTCGTCGATGATCCGATGGATGATTGTCACGGCCTGGACTCGCTGGTGCTCGTTGCTGTTCCGCCGGCCTTTGCGAGCAGCCATTTCACGTAGCGCTCCACGCCTTGCTCGACACCCAGGAACGGCGCGGTGTAGCCGGCGGCACGCAGGCGCGTGAGGTCAGCCTCGGTATAGCTCTGGTAGCGCGCCTTCAGCCCCTCCGGAAAGGCCGTGTATTCGATCAGCCCACTCTCGAGCATCCCGGTCAGCGAAAGGTGTGCCTCACCAGCCTCGCCGCGCAACGCGTTTACCGTCGCGACCGCCACGTCGTTGAACGGCTGCGCGTGTCCGCTGCCCAGGTTGAAGATCCCCGACACCCGCGGGTGATCGAGCAGCCACAAGTTCACCGCGACCACGTCGTCCACCGATACGAAATCGCGCCGCTGCTCGCCCGGACCATAGCCCCCGCTGCCTTCGAACAGCTTGACCCGGCCATCGGCGCGAAACTGGTTGAAGCAATGCATGGCCACCGACGCCATGCGGCCCTTGTGGGTCTCGCGCGGCCCGTAGACATTGAAGTAGCGCAAGCCCACCACCTGGGTGGTGAAGTCCTGCTGGCGGCGGCGCACCATCTGGTCCATCAGGAACTTGGAATAGCCGTAGACGTTCAGCGGCGCCTCGCAGGTGCGCTCCTCGCGAAACGCCGGGCCCGCGCCATACACCGCCGCCGACGACGCGTAGATCAGGCGCACGCTCTCCGACTGGCACCAGTCGAGCAGCGTGAGGGTGTAGCGGAAGTTGTTGTCCATCATGTAGCGCCCGTCTGCACCCATGGTGTCGGCGCACGCGCCCTCATGAAAGATGGCGTCGATCTCGCCGTCGAAATCACCGGCGACCAGCGCGTCGAGAAACGCTTCCTTGTCCCAGTAGTCGGCGATCTCGCAATCGGTCAGGTTGTGGAACTTGTCGGCGCGCGTGAGGTTGTCGACCACGAGGATGTCGGTTTCGCCGCGATCGTTGAGTCCCTTGACCAGGTTGGAACCGATGAAGCCGGCGCCGCCGGTGACGATGATCATGATCTATTGCCCTGGGTCAGAGTTTTCTTCGAACAGTTCTTGTGGATGCACCACGGCCGTGCCCAGCTTGCCCACCACGATGCCCCCGGCACGGTTGGCCCAGCGCACGCTTTGCTCCAGGTCCAACCCTGAAGCGAGCATTACCGCCAGGGTGGCGTTGACCGTGTCGCCAGCCCCGCTCACGTCGAACACCTCCTGTGCGACGGTCGGCACGTGGAAGACGCCCGATTCGCGGAACAGCGTCATGCCTTCCTCGCTGCGCGTGACCAGCAGCGCCTCGAGGCCGAGCTCGCGGCGCAGCGCCTGCGCCTTGGTTGCGAGTTCGGCATCGGACGACCAGCGGCCTGCGACCTCGCGAAACTCGGACCGGTTCGGCGTCAGCAGGGTCGCGCCGCGATACCGCTGGTACTCGTCGCCTTTCGGATCGACCAGCACCGGCTTGCCGGCCGATCGCGCCATGGCGATCATCTCGCTGACATGCGCCAACGCGCCTTTGCCATAGTCGGACAAGACCACGACATCGCACCCGGACAGTCGCCGGTTGAACTCGGTCAGCTTCGCCTGCAGTGCTGCGGGGCCGGGAGCGGTCTCGAAATCGATGCGCAGCAACTGTTGCTGGCGTCCGATCACGCGCAGCTTCACGGTGGTCGTCACGGTTGGATCGCGTTGCAGGCTCGCCGTGATGCCTTCGGCTGCCAGCAGGCGCTCGAGAACCCCCCCGGCTTCGTCGTCCCCGATCACGGATAACAGATCGACTCGCGCACCCAGCGCGGTGGCATTGCGCGCTACGTTGGCAGCGCCGCCGAGCCGTTCGTCGGTGCGCTCGACCTTGACCACCGGCACCGGCGCCTCGGGCGAGATGCGGCTCACCTCGCCGAACCAGTAGCGATCGAGCATGACGTCGCCGGCGACCAGCACGCGGGCGCGGGTGGTATCGGGCAGAGCAGAATGGGTCAACGCATTTCCTCAGGTAAACGAAGGGGCCCCGTCCGCAGGGTCCCCCGAGGAACGGGGCGCCCCCTCAAGGGGGAAGGCGAAGCGCAGCGCAGCCTGGGGGTGGGCGTCACCTCGGGCAACATCCGCAGGGTTCCCCGAGGATTGTTGCGCCCCCTGGAGGGGGAAGGCGGAGCGCAGCGTAGCCTGGGGGTGGGCGTCATTGTCTGCCGATGGCGTCGTACTCGAGACCGAAGGAGCGCACCATCGCCGGATCGTACATGTTGCGCCCGTCGATGATCACCGGATGCCGCAGCTTCGCGCGCACGGCATCGAAGTCCGGACTGCGAAACTCCTTCCACTCGGTCACGATCAGCAGCACGTCGGCGCCGTCCAGGGCTGCCATCGGATTGGCCGCGTAGGCAATGCGCTCGTCCTGCCCGAACGCGTGCTGCGCTTCGGCCTGCGCCACCGGGTCGTAGGCGCATACCGTGGCGCCTCTCTGTAGCAGCCCTTCGATGATCACCCGGCTGGGCGCCTCGCGCATGTCGTCGGTGTTGGGCTTGAACGCCAGCCCCCACATCGCGATGCGCATGCCGCGCAACCCCGCCCCGAAGCGCGCATCGAGCTTGGAGAGCAGCCGCGACTTCTGGAACTCGTTGGCCTCCTCCACCGCCCGCAGGATGCGAAGGTCAAGACCGTTCTCGCTGCCGGTGCGCTGCAACGCCTGCACATCCTTGGGGAAGCACGAGCCGCCGTAGCCGCACCCGGCATACAGGAAGTGATAGCCGATCCGCGGGTCGGAGCCTATCCCCTGCCGCACCATCTCGATGTCGGCGCCCAGGCGCTCGGCCAGGTTGGCCAGCTCGTTCATGAACGAGATGCGCGTGGCCAGCATGGCGTTGGCCGCGTACTTGGTGAGCTCGGCGGACTTCACATCCATCACCAGCATGCGTTCGTGGTTACGCTGGAACGGTAGGTACAGGCTGCGCATGATCTGGGTGGCGCGCTCGTCGTCGGAGCCCACCACGATGCGGTCGGGCTTCATGAAGTCCTGCACCGCCGCGCCTTCCTTCAGGAACTCCGGGTTCGACACCACGGCGAACCCCGGCGCCGCCCCGCGCTTGCCCAGTTCCTCGGCAATGGCCGCCCTGACCTTGTCCGCCGTGCCCACGGGCACCGTGGACTTGTCCACCACCACGGCAAAATGGTCCAGGTACCGCCCGATGTTGCGTGCCGCAGCGGTCACGTGCTTCAGGTCGGCCGAGCCGTCTTCGTCCGGCGGCGTGCCCACGGCAATCATCTGCACCGTGCCGTGGCGCACGCTCGCCTCGATGTCGGTGGTGAAGGCGAGGCGCCCGGCCTCCACGTTGCGCTTGACCAGCGCCTCCAGGCCCGGCTCGTAGATCGGGATCCCGCCGCTTCGCAGCAGCTCGATCTTGCGTTCGTCCAGATCCAGGCACAGCACGTCGTTGCCGACATCGGCCAGGCAGGCCCCGGACACCAGCCCCACATAGCCGGTGCCGACCATGGTGATCTTCATGTGTTGCAGCCCTCCAGGGCGATGGCGATTTCGTGGTTGATGCGCGCGCGGGCGCGTGCGGGGTCAAGCGCCGCAGTGATCGGTCGACCGATCACCAGCCAGCTCGCACCGGCACGCACCGCCGCCGCAGGCGTCGCGACTCGCGACTGGTCGTCGGTGGCGGTATCGGCGGGACGAATGCCGGGCGTCACGAGCTTGAATTCCGTACCGAAGCGGGCTCGCATCGCCGCTGCCTCGCGCGCGGAACACACGACACCATCGAGCCCGGCGCCATACGCGAGCGCCGCCAGGTTAAGGGCGAGACGCTCGGGGTCCTCATCGAGCCCGAGTTCGAGCAGATCGGACCGATCGAGACTGGTGAGAACAGTGACGGCGATGAGCAATGGTCGCGATGCGAGCGGCGCGAGCGCTTCGCGAGCGGCGATCATCATCCGGGTGCCACCGGAGGCGTGCACATTCATCATCCAGACCCCGAGTCCGGCAGCGGCAACGCAGGCTCGCGCCACGGTGTTGGGAATGTCATGGAACTTGAGGTCCAGAAATACCCGATGTCCGGATTGCACCAGGGTCTCGACCAGCTTCGGGCCCGCGGCGGTGAAGAGCTCCTTGCCGACCTTCAGGCCGCAGTCCGCCGGCGGCAGGGTCATCGCCAGCCTGAGCGCCGCATCCGCTGTCGGAACATCCAGCGCGACGATGACACGTCCTTTGGCAACCAGAGAACTCATCTGGAACTATCCCGGTAAGTCGCCATCAAGCCGCCGCTCTCAGTGATGATCGCGTCAATTCCAACAAGGCCGTTTCGGCGGCCGGCTGCATTCGACTGACCGTCGATCCCCCTTCGGGGGCGCGGCGGAGGGCGGAGGAGGGGCCCCATCGGGGATCCGACCCCGTAGCCGCGCACGGGGCCGTCGTCGAAGCCGCGCCCTCGGCCTGCCTCGCGGTCGCATCCCCATGAATGGGGCCCCTGCTCCACGCGACGCAGGCCCCTCGCCGGGTGTCTCATGCAGCCAATTCCCGCTCTTCAGTACGCTTCGGTACGTAGGTCTCCCACCCATGACAGGCGGGACAATGCCAATAGAACTGCCGCGCCCGGAAGCCGCAGTTGTCGCACTTGTATAGCGCCAGGTTGCGCGTGTGCTGCTGCACGAGTGTGCGCACCAGTTCGAGATCGTGCCGCTTGTCGGGCGGTGCCTGGGCAAGCTGGACTTCGATCAGCTTAAGCAGGCCGATGAGCGTGGGCGTGCGGCGCAGCTCTTCGCGCAGCAGCTGATGCGCCACCTCGGGCCCCTGCGCGAGCAGCGTGGCATCGAAAACGGTGTTGAGCAGATCGAGCGACGGATGATTGGCCAGGTAGCCGCGCAGCAACTGCAGGCCTTCGGCGGCGCGCCCGTCGCGCTCGTAGGCATTGAGCAGCTTGTCCGCCAGCAATGACACGTAGGCCGGGTGCTGGGCCTCGACGCGCTGCCAGTAGCCGATTGCCTCCGCCACCCGTCCCTGCGCCATGGCAACGTCGCCCAGCAGGATATTGGCGCGGGCACACTTGCGGTTGATGGCGAGGGCTTCGTCGAGGCGCTGGATCGCGGCGTCGTGCCGCCCATGAACGATCTCGACGGCCGCCAGCTCGCAGTAGAAGTGCGCGATGTCACGGGCACTGCTGTCGCCGGTGATCTCGTCCATGCGACGCGACGTGTCGATGGCCTTGGTCCAGTCTTTCTCCTGTTCGAAGATCTCGAGCAGGAAGCGCAAGCCCTGCTGCTCGTAGGTGGTCCCGGCGAGCTTGCCGAACAATTCCTCGGCACGATCGAGCAGCCCGGCCTTCAGATAGTCCTGCGCCAGCTCGAAGAGTGCCTGCAGCCGCTGTTCGCCCGGCAGATCCTCCCGGTCGATGATCGTCTGATGCATGCGGATCGCGCGCTCGACCTCGCCACGGCGACGAAACAGGCTGCCGAGACCGAAATGCAGTTCGACTGTCTCGCGTTCGACCTTGACGACCTCGATGAACGCCTCGATCGCCTTGTCGGGCTGCTCGTTGAGCAAAAAGTTGAGCCCCTTGAAGTACGAGTGCGGCAGGCGCCGCGATTCGGTCAGCAGTTGCTTGATGTCGATGCGTGCCGCCAGCCAGCCCAGGACGAAGAACAGCGGCAGGGCCAGCAGCCACCAGGTCTCGAATTCCATCAGCGCCCGCCGGGCCGCCAGCGGCCGGCGTCCGCTGGCGTTCGGCAGGCACGGACAGTTCGCAGGGACTGTCTGTGTCCGGCTTCACCCCACCAAGGGTGCTGGCCCACTGGAGGGGGAAGGCGAAGCGCAGCGTAGCCTGGGGGTGGACGTGTCATTTTGGGGTGAGCGAGAGGCCGACGCTCAGGCGTCGGCGCGATCCCGGGAAGCCGGTGTCAGACCGGCTGCCGCACGTGCCGCGGCCAGGAGCTTGCGCTGTCTGAACACATAGCCGGCACTGGCCGCGATGCCAACGGCGACACCGATCGCGAACGTAATGAGCAGCACGAACACCAGCGGCGCCTGCCACTCGTTGCCGAGGTAGTAGCGAACCACGACCGGCGAGGTGTTCTTGATCGCGAATCCGAGCAATAGCAAAAATGCCAGACCGCGGAGCAGCCAGCCGGCGAGCCGCATGATTCAGCCCGTGACGCCGATGCGCCGAGGGCCGCCGTGCAGCATCAGGAAGCCGACGGGGACGGCACCGCGGACGATGCCGCGAGCGAGGCGGAGGCGGAAGCCTTCACGGCGTTCTCCTGCTCCAGATCGACGCGCTCGCGCAATTCCTTGCCGGCCTTGAAGTGCGGTACGTATTTGGCGGGAACCTGAACCTTCTCGCCTGATTTCGGGTTGCGCCCGGTGCGCGGCGGCCGATAGTTGAGTCCGAAACTGCCGAACCCGCGGATCTCGATGCGCTGCCCCTGCGACAGGCTCTTGGCCATCGCATCGAGGATCATCTTGACCGCGAGTTCGGCATCGCTCGCCACCAGCTGCGGAAAATGCGTGGCCAGTTTAGCGATGAGTTCGGACTTCGTCATCCGCGACCGTGCTACTGACCGCCGGTGTTGCGGGTATCGAGCTTGGCCTTGAGCAGTGCACCCAGGCTGGTAGTCCCGGCGTTGCCGGAGCTCTCGACCGAGATGCGCTGCATGGCGTCGGTCTCGTCGGCCATGTCCTTGGCCTTGATCGACAGGTTGATGGTGCGGTTCTTCCGGTCGACGTTGATGATCATCACCGACACGGCATCGCCTTCCTTGAGGTGCGTGCGCATGTCTTCGACGCGGTCGCGAGAAAGTTCAGAAGCCCGCAGGTAACCCTCGACTTCGCCATCGAGCGTGACCACCGCTCCCTTGGCGTCGATTGTCTTGACGGTGCCGTCGACGATCGAATTCTTGTCGTGAGTGGCGACGTAGTTGTTGAACGGATCGCCTTCGAGCTGCTTGATGCCGAGCGAGATGCGCTCGCGCTCGACGTCGATGCCCAGCACCACGGCCTCGACCTCCTCGCCCTTCTTGTAGTTGCGTACCGCTTCCTCGCCGGTGGCATGCCACGAGAGGTCGGAGAGGTGCACCAGGCCGTCGATGCCGCCGGCCAGGCCGATGAACACGCCGAAGTCGGTGATCGACTTGATCTGGCCCGTGACCTTGTCACCCTTCTTGAAGCTGGCGGCAAATTCGTCCCACGGGTTGGACATGCACTGCTTCATGCCGAGCGAGATGCGGCGGCGGTCTTCGTCGATCTCGAGGATCATGACTTCGACCTCGTCGCCCAGGCTCACCACCTTGGCGGGATGGACGTTCTTGTTGGTCCAGTCCATCTCGGACACGTGCACCAGACCCTCGATGCCGGATTCGATCTCGACGAACGCACCGTAGTCGGTGAGATTGGTGACCTTGCCGAACAGGCGGGTACCGGTGGGGTAACGACGACCCAGACCGATCCACGGATCTTCGCCGAGCTGCTTGATGCCGAGCGAGATGCGCTCGCGCTCGACGTCGATGCCCAGCACCACGGCCTCGACCTCCTCGCCCTTCTTGTAGTTGCGTACCGCTTCCTCGCCGGTGGCATGCCACGAGAGGTCGGAGAGGTGCACC
>JANMWG010000091.1:0-2089 GCA_031393885.1 Betaproteobacteria bacterium
AGTTCGGTTACATCATCCTGCTCGACGTCGGTGCCGATGATGAACTTGCCGAACTGAAAACCGTCGCCACCTGCGGTGGAACCGTCGACGAACAGTTCATAGTGTCCAGGACTCAAGCCCAGCATCGCGAACCGCCCCGAACCATCGGTACGGGTTCGGCGCTTTCCGATGGACACCGCCACGTTGGCGAGCGGTTGGTCGTTGAGCTTCAAGACCACCCCGGACACGCCTGAGGTTGCCCGCGGGAAACGCCCCGCGAAAGGCTTCATCCTTTTGAGCAGATGCGATTTCCGGCCGCGGGCCTCGTTCTCCCACGCGAGAGCGACCTTGAGGGTGACCGCGTCGTTGATCTGCCTTTCGACAACACGCGGCAGCGGCCGGTCGGTGCGCCAGCGGCCCATCAGGTTCTTCTCGGTCGGCACGAAGACTTCGTCGTCGTTCACGGCTTGACCAGGCGCGGTGACGATGACGGTATCGTCGGTACCGGCAGTTCCACCGGAAGTGGTGCCACCCGCACCCGCCGCCCCGGCTACTGCACCATTTCTCGATAGTGTTGCACCGGCTGGTATCGACCCCAGATCGCGGGTGGCGAACGCGATGGTCGTCAGCGCAAGCGTCCCGCCGCGTGCCGATTGCACGCCCTTGATGACGATGGTGTAGTTCGCACCGGGCCGCAGCGGGCGCTCCGGCGTGATGAAAGCGATCAAACCATCATCGGAAGGCGTTACCACTGCCCGCACCGCACCCGCAGGTCCAATCAGCGCGACGGTCTCGGAACGTACGCTGAAGGGCACCAGCGCTTGGGTGAAGCGCAGGCCGACGAGACTGTTCGGATCGAAGGCGCGATCATCGCGCTGAGGGAGCGACCCCGCGAGCTTGGGTGCGGACCCGGGTGCGCCGGCCGGCAAGAGTGCCGACAATTCATTGGTCTGCACCGCCGCGAACCGTTGCTGCCCGGTTTGGTAGACCAGCGCGGATTCCTGCGCCTTGCCGTTCGCATCGCGGCCACCGGAAATCAGGACGCGGCCGTCGGTGAGAAGCTGCATGTCGCCGCCCGAGCGATCGAGCGCGGCCTGCCGGTCGACTTCCTGTACTCGCCCCGTGCGCGGATCGAAGAGTTCGGCGCTGGTGATGGCTTCGCCTCGCGAGCCCCGACCGCCAATGACGAGCACAGTCCCATCCGTAAGCACCTTCGCGCTTTGCCCTGCACGAGGTAGCAAACCGAGATCGCCGGCGGATTCGAAGTGACCGGTCGAGGGATCGAAACGGGTAGCGTCGGTCACGACGTTGCCGGCGCTGTCTCGCCCACCAAACACCAGAACCTGGCCGCTTGGCAACAACACCGCAGCCTGGAGACGCCGCGCGATGCTGAGGCCTTCGGGCAGATATGCTGTCTGGTCGGTACGTGGATCGAAGACGCGCGCGGTGATGGTTGCGCGTGCACCGCCCAGGATCAGAATTCGACCATCGGGCAACTGGGTGCGGCTCTCGCCCTCGACGACCTTCGCGGACAATGCCAATTGAGGGGCGCCTGTCGTCGGTGCGCTTCCGGTAACGGGGGATTGTTGTGCGAGCGCGACGCCAGCAAGAGCTGAAAGGAGCCATATGATCCCAATGTTCCAGCATGAAGATCTGATTCTGGTATCGACCACAGTTCGCCATTCCGACGCCACGCGAATTGTCGCCGAATGGTGACGATGGTCGCGTTCACATGGCTTGTCGGAGCCGGCTTTCTGACATCCAGCGTGGCCGTCGAACCAGATCACGATGCCTGGATCGCACTCGGCGCACAGCTTTTCTCCGACCGCCGGTTGAGCGCGGATGGCAGCGTCAGTTGCGCCACCTGTCACAAGCCAAACGCCGCATACGCTGATGGCCTGGCGACCGCGGTCGGTATCGGCAAGAGTGCTGGCACCCGTAACGCCCCGAGCCTCATTGGTGTTCGCGGGTTTTCCGTATTCAACTGGGACGGCCGCACCAGTTCTCTGGAAGAGCAGGTGCTGCAGCCTTTCACGACATCCATCGAGCATGGCCTGGCGTCGCAAGACGATCTTTTGCGACGAGTCAGCGATGATGCGGCATACCGTCG
>JANMWG010000160.1:0-49974 GCA_031393885.1 Betaproteobacteria bacterium
GTATCGTGCAACGAGGTTTTCGAATGGGACCAGTCGACGTGGTCCCTGGAGCAAGGCTACGGTGTCAGGCGTGAGGCCCGGCACCACGTCGTCGCCTACGACTTCGGCATCAAGTACAACAGCCTGCGCAAGCTCGCCGCACACGGGTGCCGGATCACCGTCGTGCCGGCGCGAACGCCGGCGAGCGATGTCATGGCGCTGCGCCCCGACGGCGTGTTCCTGTCGAATGGCCCGGGCGATCCCGAGCCCTGCGACTACGCCATCGACGCCATCCGACGGCTCATGGCGATGCGGGTTCCCCTGTTCGGCATCTGCCTCGGGCATCAGCTCATGGCGCTCGCCAGCGGTGCGCGAACCCTCAAGATGAAGTTCGGGCACCACGGCGCCAACCACCCGGTCCAGGATCTCGATTCCGGGCGCGTCATGATCACCAGCCAGAACCACGGGTTCGTGGTCGATGCCGCCACGTTGCCGCCGACGGCACGCGTGACGCACCGCTCGCTGTTCGACGGCTCGCTGCAGGGGTTTGCCCGTACCGACCTACCGGCGTTCTGCTTCCAGGGGCATCCGGAAGCGAGCCCCGGTCCGCACGACGTCGACTACCTGTTCGACCGGTTCGTCGACCTCATGAAGCGGGAGCATCGCTAGGCACCCGCCTGGCCGCGGCCACGCTATCCGCCTCAGACCACCAGAACCATGCCCAGACGAACCGACCTCCAGAGCATCCTCATCATCGGTGCCGGCCCGATCATCATCGGCCAGGCGTGCGAGTTCGACTATTCCGGTGCCCAGGCCTGCAAGGCGCTGCGCGAAGAGGGATATCGCGTGATTCTGGTCAATTCCAATCCGGCGACCATCATGACCGATCCGGATCTGGCCGATGTGACCTACATCGAACCGGTGCATTGGCAGATGGTGGAGAAGATCATCTCGATCGAGCGCCCCGACGCCCTGTTGCCCACCATGGGAGGCCAGACGGCACTCAACTGTGCTCTCGATCTTGCCAGGCACGGTGTGCTCGAGCGCTACGGTGTCGAAATGATCGGCGCGTCGAGAGAGGCGATCGACAAGGCCGAGGACCGCGAGAAGTTCAAGGCGGCGATGACCCGCATCGGTCTGCAATCGGCGCGCTCGGCCATTGCCCACAGCATGGAGGAGGCGCTTCAGGTGCAGGCGATGGTCGGCTACCCGACCATCATCCGGCCCTCTTTCACCTTGGGCGGATCCGGCGGTGGCATCGCCTACAACCGCGAGGAGTTCGTGACCATCTGCGAACGCGGCCTGGAGGCCTCGCCGACCAAGGAGCTGCTGATCGAGGAATCGGTCATCGGCTGGAAGGAGTTCGAGATGGAGGTGGTGCGTGATCGCAGCGATAACTGCATCATCATCTGCGCCATCGAGAATCTCGATCCGATGGGCATCCATACCGGCGACTCGATCACGGTGGCGCCCGCGCAGACGCTCACCGACAAGGAATATCAGATCATGCGCGATGCATCGCTCGCGGTGCTGCGCGAGATCGGCGTCGAGACCGGTGGCTCGAACGTGCAATTCGCCATCAACCCGAGCGACGGCCGGATGCTGGTGATCGAGATGAACCCGCGGGTTTCGCGTTCGTCGGCGCTCGCGTCCAAGGCAACCGGCTTCCCGATCGCCAAGGTCGCCGCCAAGCTTGCCGTGGGTTTCACGCTCGATGAACTGCGCAACGATATCACCGGTGGCGCGACACCCGCATCGTTCGAACCCGCCATCGACTACGTCGTCACCAAGATTCCCCGGTTTGCGTTCGAGAAGTTCCCGCAGGCGGACAGCCGCCTCACCACGCAGATGAAATCGGTCGGCGAGGTGATGGCAATGGGCCGTACCTTCCAGGAGTCGATGCAGAAGGCGCTGCGCGGCCTCGAGACCGGTGCCGACGGCTTCGATCCGCGCACCACCGACCGCGAGCGCATCGAGACCGAGATGGGCGACGCCGGGCCGGACCGCATCTTCTACGTCGCCGATGCGTTTCGCATCGGCATGAGCCTCGACGAGGTTCACGGTTTCACCCGCATCGATCCGTGGTTTCTGGCGCAGATCGAGGATATCGTCCGCACCGAGCTGGCGCTCGAAGGCCGGCCTCTCGATTCGCTGCGGGCCGACGACATGCTCGACCTGAAGCGCAAGGGCTTCTCCGATCGCCGCCTCGCGGCGCTGCTGGGCTCCACACAGGATCAGGTCCGCGGGCATCGCCAGGGTCTCGGCGTGCGGCCGGTGTACAAGCGTGTCGATACCTGCGCGGCCGAGTTCGACACCCATACGGCCTATCTGTATTCGACCTACGAGCAGGAATGCGAGGCGCGGCCCACGGATCGTCGCAAGATCATGGTTCTCGGGGGCGGACCCAACCGCATCGGGCAGGGCATCGAGTTCGACTACTGCTGCGTGCATGCGGCGCTCAGCCTGCGCGAAGATGGTTTCGAGACCATCATGGTCAACTGCAATCCCGAAACCGTTTCCACCGACTACGACATCTCCGACCGGCTCTACTTCGAGCCGCTGACGCTCGAGGATGTGCTCGAGATCGTGCACGTCGAGCAACCCTGGGGCGTGATCGTGCAGTATGGCGGGCAGACCCCGCTCAAGCTCGCGCGCGACCTCGAGGCCAATGGCGTGCGGATCATCGGCACCTCGCCCGACATGATCGATTGCGCGGAGGACCGTGAACGTTTCCAGGGCCTGCTCCAGACGCTCGGTCTGCGGCAGCCGCCGAACCGCACGGCGCGCGCGCCCGAACAGGCGTTGCGTCTGGCGGAGGAGATCGGCTATCCGCTGGTCGTCCGTCCGTCCTATGTCCTCGGTGGGCGGGCGATGGAAATCGTGCACGAGCAACAGGATCTCGAGCGCTACATGCGTGAAGCGGTGAAGGTCAGCAACGACAGCCCGGTGCTGCTCGATCGCTTCCTCAACGACGCCATCGAGGTCGACGTCGATGCGGTTCGGGACGGCTCTCGGGTGCTGATCGGCGGCATCATGGAGCACATCGAGCAGGCCGGCGTTCACTCCGGCGACTCGGCGTGCTCGCTGCCGCCGTTCAGTCTGTCCGCCGAACTTCAGGACGAACTGCGGCGCCAGACGGTCGCAATGGCCGATGCGCTCGATGTCATCGGGTTGATGAACGTCCAGTTCGCGATCCAGGACGGCACCGTGTTCGTGCTCGAGGTCAATCCGAGAGCGTCGCGGACGGTGCCTTATGTGTCGAAGGCGACCGGTTTGCAGCTCGCCAAGATCGCCGCGCGCTGCATGGCGGGCGTCTCGCTCGATCGGCAAGGTATCGTCGGCGAAGTAGTGCCGCCCTACTATTGCGTCAAGGAAGCCGTCTTTCCGTTCATCAAGTTTCCCGGGGTGGATACAATTCTCGGACCCGAAATGAAGTCCACCGGCGAAGTGATGGGGGTCGGCGACACCTTCGCCGAGGCCTTCGTCAAGTCGCAACTGGCGGCGGGGGTCAAGCTGCCGGCCACCGGCCGTGCGTTCATCAGCGTTCGCGGCTCCGACAAGCCGAAAGTGGTCGACATCGCCCGCACGCTCGCCGGCCTCGGATTCCAGCTCCTCGCCACCCGTGGCACCGCTGCCTTCCTGGTCGAAGCCGGTCTTGCCGTGACGGCGGTCAACAAGGTCGCCGAGGGCCGCCCCCATGTGGTCGACATGATCAAGAACGGCGAGATCGCGTTCATCGTCAACACCGTCGAAGATCGTCGCTCCGCGATCCGGGATTCCTACTCGATCCGCCGCTCCGCGTTGCAAAGCCGCATCACCTACTACACGACGGTCGCCGGTGCCCGGGCTGCCTGCACCGGCATGCAGCACATGCGTGAACTGGGTGCGTGCTCGCTGCAGAGTCTCCACGCCCGCCTGGCATGAACGGCGTTCTTTTCCGAATCGCGGTGTGAGCGCGATCGTCCCCCACTCCCAAGGAGTCAGATAGCGATGGCGAAGGTTCCCCTGACCGTGATCGGTGCCGAGAAGCTGCGACACGAACTGCACCAGCTCAAGACGGTCGAGCGCCAGGCGGTGATCGCCGCGATCGCCGAAGCGCGGGCGCACGGCGATCTGTCCGAAAATGCCGAGTACGACGCCGCCAAGGAAAGACAGGGCTTCGTCGAAGGCCGCATCACCGAGATCGAGAGCAAGCTCGCGAACGCGCAGATCATCGATCCGACCCTGCTCGATGCCGAGGGCCGCTGCGTGTTCGGCGCCACGGTCGAGCTCGAAGATGCCGGCGCCGGCGAAACGGTGACCTACCAGATCGTCGGTGACGACGAAGCCGACATCAAGCAGGGCAAGATCTCGATCGGTTCGCCGATCGCGCGGGCGCTCATCGGCAAGTACGCGGGTGACGTGGCCGAGGTCAACGCGCCCGGCGGGATCAAGGAGTACGAAATCCTGGATGTGCGGTACGAGTAGAACGCCGCGGCGCCCGGCGAATCCCGCCCGCGGCTGCCGGTGAGCAACTTCACCTCCCCCCAGCGACTGCATCGGCCATGACCCGTTTTTTCACCACGCTGAACGACATCGTCGTGGCGCTCTGGGCGGGCGGTCTCTGGATCGTCGGGGCGTTGGTCGCGCCGGCACTGTTCCGCCATGTGCCGGATCGCCAGGTCGCCGGCGCGCTTGCCGGCCAGATGTTCTCGGGCATGGCCTATATCGGTGCCGCCTGCGGTCTCTACCTGCTGATTTTTCAGCTCGGACGCTTCGGGCTCGGCGCCATGCGCCGGTGGTTCTTCTGGGTGGTGGTGCTGATGCTGCTGGTGAGTGTTTCCGGGCAGTTCGGGGTGCAACCGATCCTCGCGAGCCTGAAAGGGCAGGCGTTGCCGCGAGAGGTCATGGAAAACGTCTTTCGCGATCGTTTCACGACCTGGCACGGCGTGGCCAGCAGCATTCTCTATCTGATCGAGAGCGCTCTGGCGATCCTGATGGTGGCCCTGGCCGGCCGCGGTCAACGCTGATCCGTGGCCGGGGTGACCCCGGGGCCAGGGTACCGGGGTGCGTCAGGGCTTGATCTGGAACGAGCGCTTGAGAGCCCGGGCCGGCTTGCGCCGTGCCGGCGCCGGTTTGGGCGCTGCCTCGGGGTTCGCGCGGTAGATCACCAGCATTCGACCGATGCTCTGCACGGCTTCCGCCTGTACCGCATCGCAGATTTCGCGCAGGATGCGCTCCCGCGCTTCCCGATCTTCGCTGGAGACACGAATCTTGATCAGTTCATGACGGCGCAGGCTGCGGTCGATTTCTTCGAACACGGCCGGACTCAGACCATGATTGCCGATCAGGACAACGGGATCGAGCGCGTGGGCGCTGGCGCGGAGATTTCGGCGTTGGGCGGAAGTGATGGGCATGGACGTTCGCTGTCGAATACCGGATTCTAGGCGATGGCCAGAACTAGAACCAGCAAGGCGTGGATGCGTGAGCACGTCAACGATCCCTGGGTACAGAAAGCGAAGGCGGAGGGCTTGCGGTCGCGTGCGGCGTTCAAGCTGCAGCAAATCGATGCCCGCGACCACCTGCTGAAGCCGGGTATGACCGTTGTCGACCTGGGGTCGACCCCGGGCGGCTGGGCTCAGGTAGCCGCACGGCAGGTCGGGGGCGCCGGTCATGTCGTGGCGGTCGACCTGCTCGACATGGAACCTCTGCCCGGGGTTCGGTTCGTGCGCGGCGACTTCGGCGATGCCGCGACGCTCGCCGCGGTCGAAGCGGCGCTGGCCGGGCGCCGCGTAGGGCTTGTGCTTTCCGACATGGCGCCCAATGTGAGCGGTATCGCGATGGCGGACCAGGCCAGATCGGTCGCTCTCGCGGAACTCGCCCTGGAGTTTGCTTTGCAGTTGCTGTCGCCAGACGGGGTTTTCCTGGTCAAGGTGTTCCACGGCGCCGGCTTCGACGATTATGTGCGCGAAGTGCGTCGGCACTTTGCCCAGGTGGTGTCGCGCAAGCCGGAAGCGTCGCGTGGCCGAAGTGCCGAAACCTACCTGCTGGCTCGGCGGCTGACCCGGGCAGGGGCGTCACCATCGCCGGGGAACGTTTCGAGCGTAGAATGAGACCAAGTGTGAGGCGTCGCGGGCGACGCCTTTTTTGCCTCCGGCAGTTTCCATGCGGCGGCGCCCGCGGCCCCAAGTTTCAGGAGAAACCTTGAACAATCTCATCAAGAACGTTGCGATATGGCTCGTCATCGCGCTGGTTCTGATGACCGTATTCAATCAGTTCAGCCAGCGCCCGAGTGCGCAGGCGCCGATGGAATACTCCCAGTTTATCGAGGAGGTCAAGAAGGGCTCGATCGTCAAGGTCACCATCGAGGGGCGGGTCCTCAAGGCCACCACTTCCGAGGGCAAGCGGATCACGGTCTATGCCCCACAGGACCTTTGGCTGGTGTCCGATCTCCTCAAGAACGGCGTCCAGGTCGAAGCCAAGCCCGAGGAGGAGCCTTCGCTCCTGATGAACATCTTCGTGTCGTGGTTCCCGATGCTGCTGCTGATCGGGGTGTGGGTGTTCTTCATGCGGCAGATGCAGGGTGGCGGACGAGGTGGGGCGTTCTCGTTCGGCAAGAGTCGCGCGCGACTCCTGGACGAGAACACCAACCCGGTCACCTTTGCCGAGGTGGCCGGCTGCGAAGAGGCCAAGGAGGAAGTCTCCGAACTGGTCGATTTCCTGCGCGATCCGGGCAAGTTCCAGAAGCTGGGTGGACGGATCCCTCGCGGCGTGTTGATGGTGGGCAGCCCGGGCACCGGGAAAACGTTGCTCGCCCGGGCCATCGCCGGTGAAGCCAAGGTGCCTTTCTTCTCGATTTCCGGCTCGGACTTCGTCGAGATGTTCGTCGGGGTGGGTGCGGCGCGGGTGCGTGACATGTTCGAGCAGGCCAAGAAGCACGCGCCCTGCATCGTCTTCATCGACGAAATCGATGCCGTCGGACGCCAGCGCGGCGCCGGGCTCGGGGGCGGCAACGACGAACGTGAACAGACCCTCAATCAGTTGCTGGTCGAGATGGATGGTTTCGAGGCCAATGCCGGCGTCATCGTGATCGCCGCGACCAACCGGCCCGATGTACTCGATCCGGCGCTGTTGCGGCCGGGGCGCTTCGACCGCCAAGTGGTGGTGCCATTGCCCGATATCCGCGGGCGTGAGCAGATCCTCATGGTGCACATGCGCAAGGTTCCGATCGCGCCCGATGTGCGCCCCGACTTGCTGGCGCGTGGCACCCCCGGATTTTCCGGTGCTGACCTCGCCAACCTCGTCAATGAAGCGGCGCTATTCGCGGCACGCAGCAGCAAGCGCCTGGTCGACATGGAAGATTTCGAGCGCGCCAAGGACAAGATCATGATGGGCGCGGAACGCCGGTCTATGGTCATGCCGGAACACGAGCGCAAGAACACGGCTTACCACGAGTCCGGCCACGCGGTCGTCGCCAAGCTGCTCGTTCGTACTGATCCGGTGCACAAGGTCACGATCATTCCACGAGGCCGATCTCTTGGCGTGACGATGCAGCTTCCCCAGGAAGACCGCTACAGCATGGACCGGGAGTATCTGCTGCAGAACATCTCTGTCCTGTTTGGCGGTCGGATCGCCGAGGAGGTCTTCATGAATCAGATGACGACCGGAGCCTCCAATGATTTTCAGCGCGCCACCGACATGGCACGCCGGATGGTTACCGAGTGGGGCATGTCGGACAGTCTCGGCCCGATGGTCTACGGCGAGAACGAAGGCGAAGTGTTTCTCGGCCGGTCGATCACGACCCACAAGAACCTCTCGGAGGCGACCATGAAGTCGGTCGATCACGAGATCCGGCAGATCATCGACGCCCAATACGCGCTTGCGCGCAAGTTGATCGAGGAAAACCGGGACAAGGTCGAAGCCATGGCAGGTGCTCTGCTCGAATGGGAAACCATCGACGCCGATCAGGTCGGCGACATCATGGCGGGGCGCCCGCCGCGGCCGCCGAAGCCTGCGGCCACGACTGCGCCCAAGCCGCCGCCAGACAACACGCCCTCGCCGGCGCCAACCGCGACACCCGCGACGGAACTCTGAGATCTCCCGGAGCCCCTCGCACCTCGCCGTTCAGGGAAAGTCTGCCTGAACGACGTGGTGCGAGGGGCGAGCGAATGCTCGGTAACCAGGCTCAACCCATTGTTCCGCCCCGCCTGAGTGCCGGTCGGTTCGATCTCTCGCTTTTGCGTCCGCTGCTCATGGGTGTGGTCAACGTCACCCCCGACTCATTTTCCGACGGCGGACGGCACGCTTCCCCCGACCAGGCGATCGAGCACGCCTGGCGTCTGGTTGCCGAAGGTGCGGACATCATCGATATCGGCGGCGAATCGACCCGTCCCGGCGCTTCGCCAGTGTCGATCGACGTCGAACTTGCGCGCGTCGTGCCGGTGCTCGAGGCGCTCGCCGCGGGTCCGGTGCCGATATCGGTCGACACGAGCAAACCCGAGGTCATGCGGGCGGCGATGGCCGCGGGCGCGTCGATGATCAATGACGTCTGGGCGCTGCGACAACCGGGTGCGCTCGAAGCGGCGGCCTCGGGGCAGGCGGCCGTGTGCCTGATGCACATGCTCGGCGAACCACGCACCATGCAGGCGGCGCCGGCCTATGACGATGTGGTCGGCGAAGTGGCGGCCTTCCTCGATTCCCGGATTGCGGCATGCGAAGCGGCGGGAATCCCGCGTGACCGCATCGTGGTCGATCCCGGATACGGATTCGGCAAGCGAGGGCATCACAACCTGCAATTGATCCGCAGGCAGCAGGCGATCGTCGCGCTCGGGCGACCCGTCCTGGCCGGGATCTCGCGCAAATCCCTGCTCGGTGCGATCACCGGCCGCCCCGAAACCGACCGGGTTCACGCCAGCGTCGCCGCTGCCCTGGCCCTGTTGGTCCGTGGAGCGGCAATCCTGCGGGTGCATGACGTGGCTGCATCCCGTGATGCGATTGCCGTCTGGCTGGCAATCGAAGACGACTCTTTCGAGTTCGCGCCGCTTCGATGACCGGGAGACACTATTTCGGCACCGATGGCGTCCGCGGCAAGGTCGGCGAGGCGCCGATCACCGCTGATTTCGTGATGCGCCTCGGGCATGCGGCTGGCGAGGTGCTGGCGCGGCGCGGCGATGCCGGCGCGGACCGCGCGACGGTCCTGATCGGCAAAGACACCCGCATCTCGGGCTACATGCTAGAGGCGGCACTTCAGGCCGGGTTGACTGCCGCCGGCGTCGACGTACTGCTGGCCGGTCCGATGCCGACCCCGGCCATCGCCTATCTCACCCGGGCTCTGCGACTGGCGGCCGGCATCGTCATCAGTGCGTCGCACAATCCCTATGACGATAACGGTATCAAGTTCTTCGGCGCCAATGGGCGCAAGCTGGCGGACGACACCGAGCGGCAGATCGAAGCGCGTCTCTCGGAACCGATGGGATGCATGCCGTCCGCACGACTCGGTCGCGCGCGTCGGGTCACGGATGCCGCAGGCCGCTACATCGAATTCTGCAAGAGCACCTTTCCGAACGAGCTCGACCTGCGCGGGCTGAAGATCGTGGTCGATTGCGCGCACGGCGCGGCGTACGGGGTTGCGGGCCCGGTCCTGCACGAACTCGGCGCCGAGGTGGTCACGGTCGGAAACCACCCCGATGGACTGAACATCAATGACGGCTGCGGTGCCACCCATCCGGAGTGCCTCGCCCGTGAGGTCGCGGTCCATGCCGCCGATATCGGCGTTGCCCTGGACGGTGACGGTGATCGTCTTGTCATGGCGGATGCCACCGGCAGACTGTACGACGGTGACGCGCTGCTTTACGTCATTGCTCGTCAGCGAAAGCTGTCCGGTAGCCTGCCAGGCGGTGTCGTCGGGACTCTCATGACCAACCTCGGAACCGAACTCGCACTGGGCCGACTCGGCATTCCCGTGGCCCGTGCGGCAGTGGGTGACCGCTACGTGCTCGAAGCCATGATCGAGCGCGGTTGGGTGCTGGGCGGCGAGAACTCCGGCCATATCGTTTGTCTCGATCGCCATACCACCGGCGATGGGATCGTCTCCGCCCTGCAAGTGCTGATCGCATTGCGCACGGCCGGTCAGACCCTGGGGGAGGCCACTGCCGACCTCACGCTGCTGCCCCAGATCCTGGTCAACGTGCCGACCCGTCGTGGCTTCGACTATCGTGCCCATGCCGATGTCTCGGCCGCGCTTGCCGCTGCCGAGGCGGTCCTCGGCCGGCGCGGCCGCATCCTTCTGCGGCCCTCGGGAACCGAGCCGGTAATTCGCGTGATGGTCGAAGGCGAGCATGCCGGCGAGGTGTCCGGTCTGGCACACGGTCTTGCCGATGCCATCCGGCTTGCCGCCGAAGCGCGAGGTGACCGCCCGTCGATCTGAGTTGGCACCCACCCCCAGGCTGCGCTTCGCCTTCCCCCTCGAGGGGGCGCAGCGTCCTCGGGGGACCCTGTTGCAGGTGAGGTCCACCCCCAGTCTGCGCTGCGCTTCGCCTTCCCCCTCGAGGGGGCGCAGCGTCCTCGGGGGACCCTGTGGGCGCTGCCCCTTCGCTCCTGAGTCTCCCTTCGTTCGGCTTCCCCAGGGCACCTTGGTGCTGCCATGTGGCTCCCCCATCATGAGGCGGCACCCTCGGATACCGTCGGCGGCCCGGCCCGAACTGCAATGAAATTGTCACAATCGGAACCTACACTCGGCGCGGGTTTGCGGAGCCCGACTTTTCCAGGAGAAACCTGATGCAGCGCTTAGTCTTGAATCGATCGGCCGTCGGCGCCTCGGCGCTGTTGTGCCTGGCCCTGATACCGACCTTATCCACGGCCCAGGAGACGGTGAAGGTCGATGGATCTTCCACGGTGTTCCCTATCACCGAAGCGGTCGCCGAGGATTTCCAGAAGCTCAAGAAGAACAAGGTCCGGGTCACGGTCGGTATCTCCGGCACCGGTGGCGGCTTCAAGAAGTTCTGCCGGGGCGAGACCGACATATCGGATGCCTCCCGGCCCATCCTCGCGCGCGAGATGGAGGACTGCAAGAAGACCGGCGTCCAGTATGTGGAACTCGCGGTTGCCTACGACGCGCTGACCGTGGTGATGAACCCGAAGAATGCGTTCGTCAAGTCGCTCACCGTGGCGGATCTGCGCCGAATGTGGGAGCCGGCGGCGCAGGCGAAGGTGCTTACCTGGAAGCAGGTGAACAGCAGCTGGCCGGACCAGCCGCTCAAGTTGTTCGGCGCTGGCGCCGATTCGGGGACATTCGACTATTTCACCGAGGCCATCAACGGCCGCGCCAAGGCAAGCCGCGGCGACTACACTGCTTCCGAAGACGACAATGTCCTGGTCCAGGGCATCGCTCGCGACGGCAATGCCATCGGCTATTTCGGCTATGCCTACTATGCCGAGAACAAGGACAAACTCAAGGCCGTGCCGATCGTGAATCCCAGAACCGGCAAAGCGGTCGAGCCGTCCCCGGAGACGGTGATCGATGGCAGCTACCAGCCGCTTGCCCGACCGATCTTCATCTATGTCAACGCCAAGTCTCTGGAGCGCCCCGAAATCCGCGAATTCGTTCAGTACTACATGAAATCGGCCGAAGCGCTGGTGCGTGAAGTGAAGTACGTGCCGCTGCCGCCGAAGGCATACACGTACAATCTGGAGATGATCGACAAGAAGGTCCTCGGCACCAAGTTCGGCGGTGAAAACAAGGTCGGCCTCACGATCGAGGAATTGATGAAACTCGAAGCCAAGCTCTGATCGGGTTCGGTCGTCGGTCGAAACGGGAGGGATCGTTCGGATGCCCTCCTGTTCGGTGCCCCGCCGGGCCGCTCCCAAGGGCACCAGCCCCCTCGAGGGGGTGGCGAAGCGCAGCGTAGCCTGGGGGTGGACGTTTTTTCGAGTGATCCGGCCCGCAGGGCATGACAATGACGGCAACGGTTGCTCCCGCTGAACCGGCTTCGACGCCGACCCCACCGCCACCCGGCACGGTCTCCGGCGGGGAGGTGAGCGCTCGTCTGCATCGGCGGGCTTCCAGGCACGTGCGCGAGCGGATCATCGAAGCCGTATTGTTCCTGTCGGCATCGTTCTCGGTGTTTGTCACCATCGGCATCGTGTACGTGCTGCTGAGCGAGTCGTTCAGCTTCTTCCGGCACGTGTCGGTGTGGGACTTCGTCACCGATCGCCAATGGACACCGCTGTTCGACGACGCGCACTACGGCATCATGGTGCTGCTGTCCGGCACCCTGGTGAGTTCGCTGGTGGCGCTGCTGGTCGCGATTCCCATGGGGACGGTCATCGCGATCTATCTTTCGGAATTCGCCCCTTTCAGCCTGCGTGAAATCGCCAAACCGTTCCTCGAGATGCTCGGCGGGGTTCCGACGGTCGTCTACGGCTACTTCGCCCTTCTGTACGTGACCCCCGCGCTGCAGTGGCTGATCCCGGGCCTGCCGGGGTTCAGCCTGCTTTCTGCCGGCCTGGTCATGGGCATCATGATCATTCCGTACATCAGTTCGCTGAGTGAGGACGCCATGCGGTCGGTGCCGATGAGCATGCGCGAGGGGTCGTATGCGATGGGCGCCACCCGATTCCAGACCGCCGTGCGCGTGGTGACGCCGGCCGCGTTTTCAGGCATTGCCGCCGCCTACATCCTCGGCATTTCGCGTGCGGTCGGCGAGACCATGATTCTGGCGGTCGCGGCGGGCATGCAGCCGAATCTCACCTGGAACCCGCTCGAACCAGCGGCAACGATCACCGCTTTCATCGTCCAGGTGGCGCTAGGCGATCTGCCCCACGGGTCCATCGGGTACCAGACCATCTTCGCCGCCGGCCTGACACTGATGCTGCTGACGCTCGGTTTCAACATCCTCGGCCACGTGCTGCGTCGCCGCTTCCGCCAAGCGTACTGAAGATGGAACGTCCGCCCCAAGGCTGCGCTGCGCTTCGCCTTCCCCCTCCAGCGGGCCAGCGGACGCTGACATGCTGAAGCAAGACATCGGCGAGATCCGCGCACTGATCGTACGTCACAAGCGCTGGGATCTGATTTTCGCACTCGTCGGCCTGGCCGCGCTGATGGTCGGCATCATGGTTTTTGCGGCGCTGTTCATCGGCATGGCGATCAACGGGCTGCCGCGGCTTTCGTTCGAGTTCTTCGCCAACTTTCCATCGCGCCGCGCCGAACACGCGGGCATTCTTTCGGCTTGGGTGGGTACCACGCTCGTCATGCTCACGACCGCCCTCGCGGCTATTCCCGTCGGTGTCGGCGCCGCCATCTATCTCGAGGAATACGCACCCAAGAACCTCATCACCGACATCATCGAGATCAACGTCACCAATCTCGCCGGGGTCCCGTCGATCGTCTACGGGCTGCTGGCGCTCGGCCTGTTCGTCTACACGTTCGGTTTCGGCCAGAGCATCTTGACTGCGGGGCTGACCCTTGCGCTGCTTATCCTGCCCATCGTGATTGTCGCCACGCGTGAGGCGATCCGCTCGATCCCGGCGTCGATCCGCGAAGGCGCCTATGCGCTGGGCGCCACCAAATGGCAGACCACCGCGGATCACATCCTCCCGTATTCCGCGCCGGGGATCATGACCGGCATCATCATCGGCATGGCGCGCGCCATCGGCGAGACGGCCCCCATCATCACCATCGGGGCTCTGACGTTCATCGCGTTCCTGCCGCCCGCGCCGGTCGAGTCCGACTTTCCATTCCTGTCGTTCGAGTGGCTGTTCTCGCCATTCACCGTGATGCCGATCCAGATGTTCAATTGGACCTCCCGACCCGAGGCCGCCTTCCATCAGAACGCCGCCGCCGCGGGCCTGGTTCTGGTGCTGATGACGCTGTCGATGAACGCGGTCGCGATCTACATCCGCTACCGGCTCCGCAAGAACATCAAGTGGTGATTTTCCCTCATGTCCAAAGTCACTGAAGGTCCTGCTTCCGCGACCGATCTGAAAATGAAGTCCGAGACCAAGGGTCTCAACTTCTATTACGGCAATTTCCACGCCCTAAAAGGCATCGACATGCCCATCTACGAGCGCAAGGTCACCGCTCTCATCGGTCCTTCGGGCTGCGGCAAGTCCACCTATCTGCGGTGCTTCAACCGCATGCACGATCTGTATCCCGGCAATCGTTACGAGGGCGAGATCTGGCTCTACCCGGACAACACCAACCTGCTGCATCCGCAGGTCGATCCGATCGAGGTGCGGATGCGCATCAGCATGGTGTTCCAGAAACCCAATCCGTTCCCGAAATCGATCTTCGAGAATGTCGCCTACGGCCTGCGGGTCCGGGGTGTGCGCAGCGTCAAGGTACTGGACGAGAAGGTCGAGATCGCCCTGCGTAGGGCAGCGCTCTGGGATGAAGTCAAGGATCGGCTCGATCAACTGGCGTTCAACCTCTCGGGCGGGCAGCAGCAACGTCTCTGCATCGCCCGGGCATTGGCGACCGAACCTGAGATCCTGCTGTTCGACGAACCGACGTCCGCCCTTGATCCGATCGCGACCGCGAGCATCGAGGAACTGATCGCCGACCTCAAGGACAAGGTCACTATCCTGATCGTGACCCACAACATGCAGCAGGCGGCCCGGGTGTCGGACTTCACTGCCTACATGTACCTTGGCGAGATGATCGAATTCGATGCCACCGACACCATCTTCATCAAGCCCAAGAACAAGGCAACCGAGGACTACATCACCGGGCGTTTCGGCTAGTGAGTTGAGGTCCACCCCCAGGCTGGGCTGCGCTTCGCCTTCCCCCTTGAAGGGACCCCGTTCCTCGGGGGGCCCTGCGGACGGGGTCCCTTCGCTGGTGAAGTCCCTTCGTTCAGCACCCAAAGGCTGCGCTGCGCCGAGATGACGCCCCCCTGCTTCGCTGCGCTCCGCCTTCCCCCAGGGGCGCCCGGATCCCGGCCACGGTGCGCCCGGTGCGGATGATGCACCGTAACGGCGTTGACCCTCGGCCGCTGTGACGGGTAAACTCCGAAGGCTTTGATCCCTGGGCCTACAGATGCGTCGCAAACTGGTCGCCGGCAACTGGAAAATGCATGGCGGGCTCGAGGCGAACCGCAAACTGCTCGACGGCCTGCTGAGTCGGCAGGCAGTGGCTGAACTCGCCGAGGCTGAACTCGCCGAGTGTGCCGTTCTGGTGCCGTTTCCCTACCTTGCGCAAGTGGGTTCGGCGCTCGCCGGCAGCAGGATCTCCTGGGGCGCGCAGGATGTGAGCGAGCATATGAGTGGTGCCTTCACCGGAGAGGTGGCAGCGCCGATGCTGGCGGATTTCGGATGTACCCTGGTCACCGTTGGCCACTCGGAGCGGCGAGCCCTTCATTCGGAGGACAGTCGCACGGTGGGAAGAAAGGCATTGTCGGCCTTGCGGTCCGGTCTCACGCCGATCATCTGTGTGGGTGAGTCGCTGGCGGAACGCGAGGGTGGTGTGACCCGCGAGATCGTCGGCCAACAGATCGCCGAAGCGATTTCGGTGTGCGGGGCCGACGGTATTTCGGCTTCGATTGTTGCCTATGAACCGGTGTGGGCCATAGGCACCGGAAAGACCGCATCGCCGGAGCAGGCGCAGGAAGTCCACGAGTTTCTGCGTGGAATCCTGATGTCGGCCAGTGCAGAAGCGGGGCAGGTACCCATTCTTTATGGTGGGAGCGTCAAGGCGGCGAATGCGGAGGCATTGTTCGCGATGCCAGACGTCGACGGCGGACTGGTTGGTGGGGCCTCGTTGCTGGTGGGCGAGTTCATGGACATCTGGCGGGCAGCCTCGGCGGCACGTCACTGAGAGTGGTATGCAAACTTTCTTCCTGATCATTCATGTGCTGGTGGCGGCGGCGGTAATCGGCCTGGTCCTGCTCCAGCACGGCAAGGGTGCCGACATGGGCGCTGCCTTCGGCAGCGGTTCGGCCGGCAGCCTGTTCGGCGCGAGCGGTTCGGCCAATTTCCTGAGCCGGATGACGGCCGCCCTCACCGCGGTATTCTTCGTGACCAGTCTTTCACTGACCTATTTGTCCACGAGCAAGTCCGGTACCGGCAGCGTGATGTCGGGCGGGGCGCCGGCAACGACGCAGACGCCGGCCTTGCCGTCTTCGCCACCGTCGACCGTGCCGCCTGCGGCGGCGCCCGGAGAGACCGATTCGAAGACTCGCGATATTCCGAAGTAGCGGTGGCGTTGTAAATGTCACGGGAGTCGGAACGTTCGATTTCCGTGTGATTCAAAGCCGATGTGGTGAAATTGGTAGACACGCTGTCTTGAGGGGGCAGTGGCGAAAGCTGTGGGAGTTCGAGTCTCCCCATCGGCACCATGTGATGGCAGCAGCAGTCGGGGTGGTTGGGCCGGGGCGGCCGCGGGGAATAATCCGGAGGGCACCCGTCGGGTGGCAGAAACAGGTTTTCGCGCTCGAGGGAATGTTCCGGACACTGGCGTTGAAGCACGATGCTGAACAACTATTTTCCGATTCTCCTCTTCATCCTCGTCGGGCTCGGCGTGGGAGTGGTGCCTATCCTGCTGGGCGGGGGCTTGAGCCGCGTGCTCGGACACCATCGCCCCGATGCCGAGAAGCTCTCACCCTACGAGTGCGGGTTCGAGGCATTCGAAGACGCCCGCATGAAGTTCGACGTGCGGTACTACCTCGTCGCGATCCTGTTCATCATCTTCGATCTGGAGATTGCCTTCCTGTTTCCGTGGGCAGTCGTGCTCGAGCAGATCGGGACCTTCGGCTTCTTCGCCATGATGGTATTTCTTGCCATCCTCGTGGTCGGGTTCGTCTACGAGTGGAAGAAAGGCGCGCTGGAGTGGGAATGACTGCGCCGGTCGGGCATTCGATTTCCGCCGTCGGTCCCGGGACGATCGAGCAAGGAGCCAGTCGACATGGGCATTGAAGGCGAACTGCAGCGCGGTTTTGTCACGACCAGCGTCGATTCCCTCATCAACTGGACCCGCACCGGGTCGCTCTGGCCCATGACCTTCGGTCTCGCCTGCTGCGCCGTCGAGATGATGCACGCCGGCGCGGCCCGCTATGACCTCGACCGCTTCGGCATCGTGTTCCGGCCGAGCCCACGGCAATCCGACGTGATGATCGTCGCCGGCACGCTATGCAACAAGATGGCGCCCGCGCTGCGCAAGGTCTACGACCAGATGGCCGAGCCGCGATGGGTCATCTCAATGGGATCGTGCGCCAACGGCGGGGGCTACTACCACTATTCGTATTCCGTCGTTCGCGGTTGCGACCGGATCGTCCCGGTGGATGTCTATGTGCCGGGTTGTCCGCCTACCGCCGAGGCGCTGCTCTACGGGATCATCCAGTTGCAAAACAAGATCCGCCGCAACAACACCATCGCCCGCTAGCGCCATGGTGCCTTTCCCCGCAGCCATTCTCGAAAGCGTCGTTGGCGCACTGGGCGAAGCCGTCACCGCCAGCGAACTGGTTCGCGATCAGGCGATGGTGTCGATTCGGGCGGCCGACTGGGTGGCCGCCGCCCGAAGATTGCGTGATGACCCCGCCCTTCGTTTCGAGCAGCTCATCGACCTTTGCGGCGTCGACTATCGCGATTTCGGCGCCGGCCGCTGGATGGGGCCGAGATTCGCCGTCGTCGCGCACCTGCTCTCGATCGAACACAACGCGCGTTTGCGGGTGAAGGTGTTTGCGGCCGACGACGATTTTCCGTCGATCGACTCGCTGATCGACATCTGGAGCAGTGCCAACTGGTACGAGCGCGAGACCTTCGATCTGTTCGGGATCGTGTTCCCGGGCCACCCGGATCTGCGCCGCCTGCTCACCGACTACGGTTTCATCGGTCATCCGTTCCGCAAGGATTTTCCGGTGTCCGGCTATGTCGAGATGCGCTACGACCCCGAGCAGCAGCGCGTGATCTACCAGCCGGTGTCGATCGAACCGCGCGACATCGTGCCGCGCGTGGTGCGCGAAGCCGGCTACGGTGCCGGTCGTTAGCGATGGCCGAGATTCGCAACTTCACGATGAATTTCGGCCCGCAGCATCCGGCGGCCCACGGCGTGCTGCGGCTGGTGCTCGAGCTCGATGGCGAGGTCATCCAGCGCGCCGATCCGCATATCGGGCTGCTGCATCGGGCCACCGAAAAGCTCGCGGAACAGAAGACCTTTCTGCAGAGCGTGCCATACATGGACCGCCTCGACTACGTGTCGATGATGTGCAACGAGCACGCCTACGTGATGGCGATCGAGAAGCTCGTCGGCATCGAGGTGCCGATCCGCGCCCGCTATATCCGCACGCTGTTCGACGAGATCACCCGCATCCTCAATCATCTGCTCTGGCTCGGCGCACACGGCCTGGACATCGGTGCGATGACCGTGTTCCTGTACTGCTTCCGCGAGCGCGAAGACCTGATGGACTGCTACGAAGCCGTGTCGGGGGCGCGTTTGCACGCGGCCTACTACCGGCCCGGCGGCGTTTATCGCGACCTGCCCGAGCGCATGCCCCTCTACGAAGAGTCGCGACTCAAGTCCGCTGCCGACGTGAAGCGGCTCAATCGCAACCGCGAAGGCTCGATGCTCGATTTCATCGATGATTTCGCAGCCCGCTTTCCCGGCCTGGTCGACGAGTACGAGACGCTCCTGACCGACAACCGGATCTGGAAGCAGCGTACCGTCGGCATCGGCGTGGTGACGCCGGAGCGCGCCCTGCAACTGGGTTTCACCGGACCCATGCTGCGCGGGTCCGGCATCGCCTGGGACCTGCGCAAGAAGCAGCCCTACGAGGCCTACGGCGAGGTCGACTTCGACATCCCGGTCGGGGTCAACGGTGATTGCTACGATCGCTATCTGGTCCGGATCGAGGAGATGCGCCAGTCGACCCGCATCGTACGGCAATGCGTGGAGTGGCTCCGCTCGCATCCGGGCCCGGTGATGGCGGAAGACCACAAGGTCGCGCCGCCGAGCCGGGTCGCGATGAAGACCAACATGGAAGAACTGATTCATCACTTCAAGCTCTTCACCGAGGGTATGCACGTGCCCGAAGCCGAGTGCTATGCCGCAGTGGAGGCGCCCAAGGGCGAGTTCGGCATCTACCTGGTGTCGGACGGCGCCAACAAGCCCTACCGCCTCAAGATCCGGGCGCCTGGCTATCCGCACCTGGCCGCGATGGACGAGATGGCGCGCGGTCACATGATCGCCGATGCCGTCGCCATCATCGGCACGATGGACGTCGTGTTCGGCGAGATCGACCGCTGATGCTGTCGGCGCAAGCCATCGAGCGCATCGACCGCGAACTCACCAAGTTCCCGGCCGACCAGAAGCAATCGGCGGTGATGGCGGCGCTCGCGATCGCGCAGGCCGAGCTCGGCAACCTGAGCACCGAAACCATGAATTTCGTCGCGGGCTACCTGGGCATGGCGCCGGTGGCGGTGTACGAGGTCGCGACCTTCTACAGCCTCTACCAGCGCGCCGCGGGCGGCCGCAACCGGCTGCGCATCTGCACCAACCTGCCGTGTGTCCTGTCCGGTGCCGGCGAGGCGGCCGAGCATCTCAAACGCAAACTGGGCATCGGCTTCGGCGCCGTCACGGCTGACGGCGCCTTCAAGCTCGAAGAGGGTGAGTGCTTCGGTGCCTGTGGCGATGCGCCGGTCGTGCTTCACAACGAACGGCGCATGCTCATCGGCATGACACCGCGCAAACTCGACGAACTGCTCGCGGAGCTCGCCAGGTGAAATCGTCTCATGCCCCTTTCGCGACCGATGCCTACGGGCCCGATGCGCTCATCCTGAAGGGTCTGGACGGCCTGAACTGGCGGCTGTCCGACTACGTGGCCCGTGGGGGTTATCAGGCGCTGCGCCGGATCCTCACCGAGAAGATCCCGCCCGCGGTGGTGATCGACGAGCTCAAGAAGTCGGCGTTGCGCGGCCGTGGCGGGGCCGGTTTTCCGACCGGGCTCAAATGGAGTTTCATGCCGAAGAACTACACCGGACAGCGCTACCTGGTGTGCAATTCGGATGAAGGCGAGCCCGGCACATTCAAAGACCGCGACATCCTGCGCTACAACCCGCACATCGTCATCGAGGGCATGGCGATCGGTGCCTACGCGATGGGTATCAGCGTCGGGTACAACTATATCCACGGCGAGATCTGGGATGTCTACGAGCGCTTCGAAGAAGCCATCGATGAAGCGCGCGCTGCGGGCTTCCTGGGCGATGCCATTCTCGGCAGCGGCTTCGACTTCCAGCTTCACGCCTTCCACGGCTTCGGCGCCTACATCTGCGGTGAAGAAACCGCGCTGCTCGAGTCGCTCGAGGGCAAGAAGGGCCTGCCGCGCTTCAAGCCGCCGTTCCCGGCGAGCTACGGTCTCTATGGCAAGCCCACCACGATCAACAATACCGAGACTTTCGCCGCGGTCCCCTGGATCATCAACAACGGCGGTGAAGCGTTCCTTGCCATGGGCAAGCCGAACAACGGCGGCACCAAGATCTTTTCGGTGTCGGGAGACGTCGAGCGGCCGGGCAACTTCGAGGTCAGGCTCGGCACGCCATTCGCAACGCTGCTCGACATGGCGGGTGGCATGCGCGGGGGGCGCAAGCTCAAGGCTTGTATCCCGGGCGGGTCATCCATGCCGGTGCTGCCCGCCGAGGTGATGATGGCCACCGACATGGACTACGATTCGATCGCCAAGGCGGGCTCGATGCTCGGCTCCGGCGCGGTCATCGTGATGGACCAAACGCGCTGCATGGTGCGATGCCTGGAGCGGCTGTCGTACTTCTACTACGAAGAGTCGTGCGGCCAGTGCACGCCGTGCCGCGAGGGCACGGGCTGGCTGTATCGCATGGTCCATCGCATCGAGACCGGCAAGGGCAAGCCGGGCGATCTCGACCTTCTCAATTCGGTCGCGGACAACATCCAGGGGCGCACCATCTGCGCACTGGGCGACGCGGCGGCGATGCCGGTGCGCGCATTCATCAAGCACTACCGCGACGAGTTCCAGTACCACATCGACCACCGGCAATGCATGGTCGGTTCCCTGGCGGTCGCGGCTTGAAGACGCCCACCCCCAGGCTGCGCTGCGCTGCGCCTTCCCCCTCAGGAGGGGGCGCCCCGTTCCTCGGGAAACCCTGCGGACGGGGCCCCTCCGATTCCGAGGGGCCGACCCGGCGCACACTGACATGAGCGAACGCAAGCTGATCAATCTCGAGGTCGACGGGCGGGCGGTTGCCGTGCCCGAAGGCAGCATGGTCATGGTCGCCACCAATGCGCTCGGTGTCTACGTGCCGCATTTTTGCTGGCACGGCAAGCTGTCGATCGCGGCCAACTGCCGCATGTGCCTGGTGCAGGTCGAGAAGGCGCCCAAGCCGCTGCCGGCGTGCGCCACGCCGGTCACCGAAGGCATGAAGGTATTCACGCACTCCGACCAGGCGGTGAAGGCACAGAAGGGCGTGATGGAGTTCCTGCTCATCAACCACCCGCTCGATTGCCCGATCTGCGACCAGGGCGGCGAGTGCCAGTTGCAGGATCTCGCGGTCGGCTACGGGCCCTCGGCGGCGCGCTTCCAGGAATTGAAGCGGGTCGTGCCGAACAAGGATCTCGGCCCGCTCATCTCCACCGACATGACGCGCTGCATCCATTGCACGCGCTGCGTGCGATTCGGTCAGGAGATCGCCGGCGTGATGGAGCTCGGCATGGCCGGTCGTGGCGAGCACGCCGAGATCCTCGCGTTCGTCGGCAAGACCGTCGATTCCGAACTGTCCGGCAACATGATCGATCTGTGCCCGGTCGGAGCCCTCACCTCCAAACCGTTCCGCTACAGCGCGCGCACCTGGGAACTGGCGCGGCGCAAGTCGATCAGCCCGCACTGCGGGCTGGGCAGCAACCTCGTGCTCCAGGTGAAGGGCAACCGCGTGATGCGCGTCCTGCCGCTCGAGGACGAAGCGGTCAACGAATGTTGGCTCTCCGACAAAGACCGCTTTTCCTACGAGGCGCTGAATTCGGCCGAGCGGTTGGCGCGCCCGATGCTGCGCGGTGCCGAGGGCTGGACCGAGACCGACTGGCCCACCGCGTTGCAAGCGGTTGCCGACGGCCTGCGCACTGTGCGAGAGGCCCATGGCGCCAACCATCTCGCCACCATCGCCAGTCCGCACGCGACTCTCGAAGAGCTCTATCTGGCGGGGCGGCTCACGCGTGCGCTGGGCTCGAACAACATCGACTGCCGCCTGCGCCATGCCGATACCGCGCTCGACGCACACCGGAAGGGCATTCCGTGGCTCGGGATGCCGATCGCCGCGCTGAGCGATCTCGAGCGGGTGCTCGTGATCGGCAGCAATCTGCGCAAGGATCATCCGCTGATCGCCCAGCGCCTGCGGCAGGCGCAGAAGCGGGGTGCCCGCATCGCGTTCATCGGCGCGTATGCAGACGACCCTTTGTTTCCGCTGTCCGCCAACCTGATCGTGCCGCCGTCGGCGATCCTGTCACGTCTCGCCGCGATCCGGCAGGCGCTCGAAGCCCGCGCTTCCGCATCCGAAACCGCACCGGCGGCGTCTCGCGACGATGGCGGTGATCCGGCTGTTCTGATCGCCGCCATGCTGGCCGATGGCCGGCCGGCGGCCGTGCTGCTTGGCAACGCCGCCCAGCATCACGCGCTTGCCGCGCAGATCGAAGCGCAGGCCCAGGCGATCGCGCAGTTGTCCGGCGCCCGGTTCGGATTTCTCGGCGAGGCGGCCAACAGCGTCGGCGGTTTCGTTGCCGGCGCCGTCGCCCGCGACGGCGGGCTCGCTGGCGCCAGCCTGTTCAGAGAGCCGAAGAAGGCATA
Organism: Betaproteobacteria bacterium; assembly: GCA_031393885.1. Classification (GTDB taxonomy): domain Bacteria; phylum Pseudomonadota; class Gammaproteobacteria; order Burkholderiales. Next base: position 22,752 of record JANMWG010000160.1, read on the forward strand.
CGTGTTGTTGCACGCCGAACCGGAACTCGATGCCGCCGATGGCGCCGCGGCGCTGGCCGCGTTGCGGCAGGCGAGTTTCGTGGTGGCGCTGTCGCCGTTCGCGCATCGCGCCGCCGAGTACGCGCACGTCATGCTGCCGATTGCGCCGTTTTCCGAAACCGGCGGCACTTTCATCAATACCGAAGGTCGGGTGCAGAGCTTCAGCGCCGTGGTTCAACCGCTCGGAGACACCCGGCCGGGCTGGAAGGTGCTGCGCGTCCTCGGCAACCTCCTGGGCCTCGACGGCTTCGAGCAGCAAAGCGTCGACCAGGTGCGGGACGAAGCCCTCGGCGGAAATCACGATCTTGTGGCGCGACTGGACAATGCGCTGGCCGCGTCGGCTGCCGACGTGATCACGGCTCCGCTCGGAGCGGTATCCGCCGGGGCCTCCGAGCTCGAACGGATCGGCGATATCCCGATCCACTTCGCCGATCCGCTGGCGCGCCGCGCACCAGCCTTGCAGAAGACCCGCGACGCCGCTACGCCGCAGGCATGGATGAACGCCGCCACGCTGGCGGCGGGTGGTCTGGTCGCGGGCGATCAGGTGCGTGTTCGTCAGGGGGGCGGCAGTGCAGTGCTGTTCGCCGGTTGCGACGACCGCATCCCGGCAGGGTGCGTACGGGTTTCCGGCGGGCATCCGCTGACCGCGGAACTGGGGCCGATCTCGGGTCGATTGACGCTGGAAGCGGTGGTGGCGTCGCGCCAGGTGAGGGCCTAGTGGACTACGTCGAACAGCTGCTCGGCCCCGCCTGGCCCCTGGTCTGGACGCTCGCCAAGATCGTGGTGATCGTGCTGCCGCTGATGGGTGCGGTGGCCTATCTCACGCTCGCCGAACGCAAGGTCATCGCCTACATGCAGGTCCGGATCGGGCCGAACCGGGTTGGTTTCCGGGGGTTGCTACAGCCGATCGCGGATGCGCTCAAGCTGATGACCAAGGAGATCATCGTCCCGACCGGGTCGAGCCGTTTCCTGTTCGTGATGGCACCGGTACTGTCGATCATGCCGGCGCTGGCCGCGTGGGCGGTGGTGCCGTTCAGTCCCGAACTGGTGCTCGCCAATGTCGACGCCGGGCTGCTCTACGTGATGGCGATCACGTCGATGGGGGTCTACGGTGTGATCATCGCCGGCTGGGCCTCTAATTCGAAGTACGCGTTTCTCGGCTGCCTGCGCTCCGCGGCGCAGATCGTGTCGTACGAGATCGCGATGGGGTTCGCGCTGGTCGGCGTGCTGATGATGTCGCACAGCCTGAACCTCGTCGACATCGTTCGTCGGCAGGACGGCGGCCTGGGTCTGCTGTCGTGGAACTGGCTGCCGCTGTTTCCGATGTTCCTGGTCTATCTCATCTCCGGCGTGGCCGAGACCAACCGTGCGCCGTTCGACGTGGCCGAGGGCGAGTCGGAGATCGTCGCCGGTTTCCACGTCGAGTATTCCGGCATGGCGTTCGCCATCTTCTTTCTCGCCGAGTACGCGAACATGATCCTGGTCTCGACCCTGACCTCGATCATGTTCCTGGGGGGCTGGTTGTCGCCGCTGCCGTTCATTCCCGACGGTTTCGTCTGGTTGTTCGCCAAGATCGCGTTCGTGCTGTTCCTGTTTTTCTGGTTCCGGGCGACCTTTCCGCGTTACCGCTACGACCAGATCATGCGTCTGGGCTGGAAGGTCTTCATCCCGGTGACCCTGGTGTGGCTGGTGATCATCGGCGGCTGGATGCAGACGCCGTTCTGGCCCTGGAAATGAGGTCTCCACGATGAATACCGTGCGCGAGTTCCTGCGGACCTTCCTGCTGTTCGAGCTGGTGAAGGGCATGGCCCTGACCGGGCGCCATCTGTTCGCCCGCAAGATCACCATCCAGTTTCCCGACGAGAAAACCCCGCAGAGCCCGCGGTTCCGCGGCCTGCATGCGTTGCGGCGCTACCCCAACGGCGAAGAACGCTGTATCGCCTGCAAGCTGTGCGAGGCGGTCTGTCCGGCACTCGCGATCACCATCGAATCCGAGCCGCGCGATGACGGCACGCGCCGCACCACACGCTACGACATCGATCTCACCAAGTGCATTTTCTGCGGGTTCTGCGAGGAGTCCTGTCCGGTCGACGCCATCGTCGAGACGCGCGTGTTCGAGTATCACGGCGAGCGCCGCGGCGATCTGGTCTACACCAAGGAGATGCTGCTCGCCATCGGTGATCGTTACGAAGGGCAGATCGCACAAGACCGGGCTGCCGATGCTGCCTACCGTTAGCCCGGGTTGCACGCGCGGGGGGAGAACGGCGAAGCCCTAGCCCGTGTGCGCCGCCAGTCGCGGTGCGGGCACTTGCCGAGCACTCATGGATTTCAAGACCGTAGTCTTCTGGGCCTTCTCGGCCATCATGCTGTTCGCGGCGCTGCGAGTGATCACCGCGCGCAATCCCGTGCACTCGGCGTTGTACCTCGTGCTGGCGTTCGTCACGGCATCCGGGTTGTGGATGCTGCTCGAGGCCGAGTTCCTGGCGATCACGCTGGTCCTGGTGTACGTCGGCGCGGTCATGGTGCTGTTCCTGTTCGTGGTGATGATGCTCGACATCAATCTCGACCAGCTGCGCGAGGGCTACTGGGACTATCTCGTTCCCGCGCTGGTCGTGGCCGGCATCATGGTCGCCGAAATGGCGGTCATCCTCGCCGGGCGCTATTTCCGGCTCGAGGGGATGGCGAATCCTGCGCCGCATGCCGAGCGCTACAGCAACACGAGCGAACTGGGCAAGCTGGTCTACACCGAATACGTCTACCCTTTCGAGGTCGCCGCCGTGATCCTGCTGGTCGCGATCGTTGCCGCGATCGCGCTCACGCTGCGCACGCGCAAGGACACCCGCGCCATGGACGCCTCCGCGCAGATCCGGGTCAAGCGCGGTGACCGCGTGCGACTGGTCTCGATGGCGGCCGAAACCCCGGCCCCGGTGCCGGATCCGGGCGTTGCCGACGCGCCCGCAGCCGGCAAGTGAACCCATGATCTCGCTCTCCCATTACCTGGTGCTCGGTGCGCTGCTGTTCGCGATCGCCGTGGTCGGCATCTTCCTCAACCGGAAGAACGTGATCATCCTGCTGATGGCCATCGAGCTCATGCTGCTGGCGGTCAATCTCAATTTCGTCGCGTTCTCGCATTACCTGCGCGACCCTGCCGGCCAGGTGTTCGTGTTCTTCATCCTCACCGTCGCGGCTGCCGAGTCCGCGATCGGCCTGGCGATCCTGGTGGCCTTGTTCCGCAATCTGCGCACCATCAACGTCGACCAACTCGACAGTCTCAAGGGATAGACCGGGTGAAACACCAGCAGCGAAGTCGGGCACCGTCGATCCGCGGACCACACATCGTCCGGATGGCGGCATCGGGCCACCGCCGGCATCGCCCATGAAGCTGCTCTACCTGATCATCCCGCTGGCACCCCTGCTCGGAGCGATCGTGGCCGGCCTGTTCGGTCGTGTCGTCGGCCGGGCCGGGGCGCATACGGTCACGATTCTCGGGGTCGCGGTGTCGCTGGTCGCTTCGTGGATGGTGTTCGAAGACGTCCGCGCGGGCCACGTGTTCAACGGACCGGTCTACACGTGGCTACTGTCCGGCAACGCCAGGTTCGATGTCGGCTTCCTGATCGATTCACTCACCGTGACGATGATGCTGGTGGTGACCTTCGTCTCGCTCATGGTGCACGTCTACACCATCGGCTATATGGCGGACGACCCGGGATACCAGCGCTTCTTCAGCTACATTTCGCTCTTCACCTTCGCCATGTTGATGCTGGTGATGAGCAACAACTTCCTGCAGTTGTTCTTCGGCTGGGAGGCGGTGGGCCTGATGTCGTATCTGCTGATCGGGTTCTGGTACACACGCCCGACGGCCATCCATGCCAACCTCAAGGCGTTCCTCGTCAACCGCGTCGGCGATGTCGGATTCCTGCTCGGCATCGGCCTGGTGCTGGCGCAGTTCGGTAGCCTCGACTACGCGACGGTGTTCCAGGCTGCCCCCGACAAGGCCACGGCAACCATCAGCCTGTGGGGCAGCCAACCCTGGCCGCTGCTCGATGTCATCGGTGTCCTGCTGTTCATTGGCGCCATGGGCAAGTCGGCGCAGTTTCCGCTGCATGTCTGGCTGCCTGATTCGATGGAAGGACCGACCCCGATCTCGGCGCTGATCCATGCGGCGACCATGGTGACGGCGGGCATCTTCCTGGTTGCCCGCATGTCCCCGATCTACGAACTGGCGGAAACCGCGCTCTCGTTCATCCTCGTGATCGGCGCCATCACCGCGCTGTTCATGGGTTTCCTCGGCATCGTGCAGAACGACATCAAGCGGGTGGTTGCCTATTCCACCCTCTCGCAACTGGGCTACATGACCGTCGCCCTCGGTGCATCGGCCTACCCGATCGCGATCTTCCATCTCACGACGCATGCGTTCTTCAAGGCGTTGCTGTTTCTCGCCGCCGGCTCGGTGATCATGGGTGTTCATCACAACCAGGACATCCGCTACATGGGCGGATTGCGCCGCTACATGCCGGTGACCTGGATCACCGCCCTGATCGGCTCGCTCGCCCTGATCGGCACGCCGTTCCTGTCGGGGTTCTATTCAAAGGACAGCATCATCGAAGCGGTCGCGCAGTCGCATCTGCCGGGCGCGGGGTTTGCCTACTTCGCGGTGCTGGCGGGCGTGTTCGTCACGGCCTTCTATTCGTTCCGGATGTACTTTCTCGTGTTTCACGGCAAAGAGCGGTTCGATCGGCAGCCACATGACGCGAACGCGCATCACGGTCACGACGACGCCCATCCCGGCAAGCCGCACGAATCGCCGTGGGTCGTGTGGGTGCCGCTGGTCGCGCTAGCGATTCCCTCGCTGATCATCGGTGGCGTCGCGATCGGCCCGATGCTGTTCGGTGACTGGTTCAACGGCGTGATCCGCGTCTCCGGGCATCACCAGGCGATGGCGCACCTGCGCGAAGAATTCGATGGCCCGGTTGCCATGGGCATGCACGCATTCACCTCGGCGCCGTTCTGGCTGGCCCTGAGCGGCGTTGCGCTGGCGTGGCTGCTGTATCTCGCGCGACCCGCCTGGCCCGCGGTGATCGCGGCGCGGGCCGGCGGACTGCATCGCCTGCTGCTCGAGAAATACTATTTCGACGAGATCTACGGTTTCGTGTTCGGCGGTGGTGCCCGCGGACTGGGGCGCGCCTTCTGGCGCTTCGGCGACGTCGCGGTGATCGACGGCCTGCTGGTCAACGGCACGGCGCGCGGCGTCGGCTGGCTGTCCGGCGCGGTAGGTCGCTTTCAGTCCGGGCTGATCTACCACTATGCGTTCACCATGATCATCGGCTTGTTCGTCCTGCTCACGTTCTGGTTCGTCGGTCAGCGTTGAAGCGCGCCTGCCAAAGCTCATGACCGGCCTGCCGCTGCTCTCGCTCGCCATCTGGGTGCCGATCGCCGGTGGCGCGGTCGTGCTTGCCGTCGGCGCGGGCAACAATCCGGATCGGGCCCGCTGGGTCGCCCTGCTGGTCGCGCTTGTGGGCTTCCTGGTCAGCCTGCCGCTCGCGACCGGCTTCGAGACCTACGGGCATTCGATGCAGTTCGTCGAGAAGACCTCCTGGATCGCGCGCTACCATGTCAACTATCACCTGGGCATCGACGGCATCTCGCTGCTGCTCATCCTGCTCAACGGACTCACGACGATCCTGGTCGTGATCGCGGGGTGGCGCGTGATCGACAGTCGCGTCGAGCAGTACATGGCCGCCTTCCTGGTCATGTCGGGCCTGATGAACGGCGTCTTCGCCGCCCTCGACGGGCTGTTGTTCTACGTTTTCTTCGAAGCGACGCTGATCCCGCTCTTCATCGTGATCGGCGTATGGGGGGGGCCGAATCGCGTGTATGCCGCGGTCAAGTTCTTCCTCTACACGTTGTTCGGCTCGTTGTTGATGCTCATCGCGCTGGTGTATCTGTACAACGCGTCCGGTGGCAGCTTCGCGCTGGCCGACTGGTACCGCCTGCCGCTGCCCATGGGCGCACAGACCCTGGTGTTCATCGCTTTCCTGGTGGCGTTCGCAGTGAAGGTACCGATGTGGCCGGTGCACACCTGGCTACCCGATGCGCATGTCGAGGCGCCGACCGGCGGCTCGGTCGTGCTGGCCGCCATCGCGCTGAAGCTCGGCGGCTATGGTTTCCTGCGGTTCTCGCTGCCGATCGTGCCCGATGCGAGCCACGCCCTGTCCGGGCTGATGATCGCGTTGTCGCTGATCGCGGTGATCTACATCGGCCTCGTCGCCCTGGTGCAGACCGACATGAAGAAGCTGATCGCCTATTCGTCGATCTCGCACATGGGCTTCGTGACCCTGGGGCTGTTCCTGTTCAATCGCATCGGCGTCGAGGGCGCCGTGATCCAGATGATCTCGCACGGATTCGTTTCCGGTGCCCTGTTCCTGAGTGTCGGCATGCTGTACGACCGCATGCATTCGCGGCAGATCGCCGACTACGGCGGCGTGGTCAATCGCATGCCGCTGTTCGCCGCCTTTTTCATGCTGTTTGCCATGGCCAACGCCGGTTTGCCCGGCACCAGCGGATTCGTCGGCGAGTTCATGGTCATCATGGGGGCGGTGCAATCGAACTTCTGGATCGGCTTTGCCGCGGCGACCACGCTCGTGTTCGGCGCCGCTTACACGCTCTGGATGTTCAAGCGGGTCGTGTTCGGCGCGGTCGCGAACAGCAACGTCGCCGCGCTCGCGGATCTCGAATGGCGGGAAGTCGTGCTCATGGTGATCCTGGTGGTGGCGGTGATGGGAATGGGGCTGTATCCCGCGCCGTTCAACGCGATCCTGGAGGCGCCGGTGTCCGACCTGCTGCTGCATCTGGACCGGAGCAAGTTGCCATGATCACCACAGGGAGACCAACGCCGTGGGTCTGAGCGCGTTCGACTACGCCGCCGTCTGGCCCGAGATCCTGCTGCTGGTGATGGCGTGCCTGATCCTGCTCGTCGATCTGTTTCTGCCCGATGATCAGCGACACGTGACCTACGCCCTCACCCTGGCGACGCTGGGTGCCGTCGCGCTCGTCACCGGCCTGTCCGCGCGAGCCGGGCCGGCATACGCCCTGCACGGCATGTTCGTCGACGACCCGCTTTCCGACACGCTCAAGGTGATGGTGTGCATCGCGGTGGCGGCAGTGGTCGTCTACTCGCGCGGCTATGTCGAGGCGCGCGGCATGTTCCGCGGCGAGTTCTTCACGCTGCTGTTGTTCGCGACGCTCGGCATGATGGTGATGATCTCGGCCAACAGCCTGCTCATGCTTTATCTGGGCCTCGAACTGCTGTCGCTGTCGGTATATGCCCTGGTTGCCCTGCAGCGTGATTCGGCCGCCGGCACCGAGGCCGCCATGAAATATTTCGTGCTCGGTGCGCTCGCGTCCGGCATGTTGCTCTACGGCATGTCGATGATCTACGGCGCGACCGGTTCCATCGAGATCCCGAAGATCGCGCAAGCCGTGGCCGATGGCAAGGCGAACATGACCATTCTGGTGTTCGGTCTGGTATTCATCGTGGCCGGCATCGGCTTCAAGCTCGGCGCGGTCCCGTTCCACATGTGGGTTCCCGATGTGTACGAGGGAGCTCCAACGATTGTCGGCCAGTTGATCAGTACCGCCCCGAAGCTGGCGGCGTTCGCCTTCGTCATGCGCGTGCTGGTGGAGGCGCTCGGCCATCCGGCCATTCTCGCTGAATGGCGCCAGATGCTGATCCTGTTGTCGGTGGCGAGCATGGCGGTCGGCAACATCGCGGCCATCGCCCAGACCAATCTGAAGCGCATGTTCGCGTATTCCACGATCTCGCACATGGGCTTCATGCTGTTGGGCGTGATCGCGGGCGATATCAACGGCTATGGCGCGGGCATGTTCTATGTCGTGGTCTATGCGCTGATGGGGCTGGGTGGGTTCGGCATGATCCTGGCTCTGGCCCGCGATGGTTTCGAGGCCGATCGGCTCGAAGACTTCAAGGGGCTCAACCGCCGCAGTCCCTGGCATGCGCTGCTGATGCTCCTGCTGATGTTCTCGATGGCCGGGGTGCCACCGCTGGTCGGGTTCTATGCCAAGCTCGCGGTGCTGCAGGCGGTGGTGAATGCGGGATTCACCTGGCTCGCCGTGGTGGCGGTGATGTTCTCCCTGATCGGCGCGTTCTATTACCTGCGCATCGTGCGACTGATGTATTTCGAAGAGCCGACCGATACCTCGCCGATTCATGGCTACACGAGCGCGCGTCTGTTGCTCAGCCTGAACGGCATCGCCACGCTGGTGGTCGGTATCGTTCCCGGCTGGTTGATGTCGGTGTGCCAGTACGCGATCCAGAGTTCGCTGTGAGCATCCCGCCGATACCGGACGCCGACTTCACCGAAACGACAATCGGCTCCCGGATGACCTATCGGGGCCGCCTGCTCGAAGTGCGCGAAGACGAGGTGAGATTGCCCGACGGTGGTCAGGCACGGCGGGAGTACGTGGTGCACCCTGGCGCGGCCGTGATCCTGCCGATTTTCGACGACTGGCGCATCCTGCTGGAGCGGCAGTTCCGCTATCCACTGCACGACCATTTTCTCGAGGTGCCGGCCGGCAAGTTCGATGCGGGCGAAGCGCCGATCACCACCGCCCGGCGCGAACTCCGGGAAGAAACCGGCTATGTCGCCGCGGATTGGCACCATCTATGCACGCTGCACCCATGCGTCGGCTATTCCGACGAAGTCGTGGAGATGTTCGTTGCGCGTGGACTGACGTTCGAGCGGCCGGCGCTCGATCCGGGCGAATTCCTGGAGACCAGGCCGGTGCCTCTGGACGAGGCGCTGGCGTGGATACGATCCGGCGTGATCACCGAGGCCAAGACCATTCTCGGCCTGCTTTGGGCCGATCGGCTGCGCGCCGGTTGGCCGCTGGAGCCGGCGCTACCCGCCTGAGGTGACGCCCACCCCCAGGCTGCGCTGTGCCTGCCGAACGACAGCAGCCGCCGGCTGCTGGCACCCTGTGGGCGCTGCCCCTTCGCTTAAGCGGTTCCCTCCGTTCAGCGCGTTCAGCCTTGGGACTGGTGACGTACCAGCGGCTCTTCGGTTTCGGTTTCGATCAGTGGCTTCGGGTGCTGGAAGAGGTAGCCCTGACCGTATTGCACACCCATGTCGCGCAGCAGTGACAGAACCTCGGGTGTTTCGACCCACTTCGCCACCACCTGCTTCGAAAGGCCCTGGCCGACGTCACACAGCGCTTTCACGAAGATGCGGTTGCCTTCGTCGCGGGTGAGGTCCCGGACGAAACTGCCGTCGATCTTGATGTAGTCGACGTCGAACTGGCGCAGGTAGTAGAAGGAGCTGAATCCCGACCCGAAATCGTCGAGGCCGAAGCGGCATCCGAGGTGCTTCAATTCCTTGATGAAGCCCTTGGTGATGCTCACTTCCGCCATTGCAGCCGATTCCGAGATCTCGAACACCAGTTGCTTGCGTATTGCACCAGCCCCCTGGAGCAGCTTGTAGAAACGCTGGGTCCAATGGGGGTCGGAAATGCTGACTCGCGACAGATTGACGAAGAACCGCATCTTGGGGTCTCGGTTCGAGGGCTCCTGCAGGAACTCCACCAGCTTCGACGTCACCCTGAGATCGATTTCCTGGACCATGCCGAGCGATTCGGCAGCCTCGATGAACTGCCCCGGCGTGACGATGCGGCCATCGTCACCCTCGATGCGGACCAGCACCTCATGGTGCATCACCGCGTTGTCGGCCAGCCGTACCACAGGCTGGGCATAAAGCAGCAGCCGGTCTTCGTCGAGTACCTCGCGCAACTGCTTCGCCCAGAGAACCCGCTTATGCGTCCCCTTCATGGCTTCGCCGCCATCCTGGCCGTAGGCCACGACCCGGTTACGGCCGGAATCCTTGGCCTGGTAGAGCGCGATGTCGGCCGCGGCCAGTAGACCCGCTGCATCGTTGCCATGGAAGGGGTAGAGCGCCACGCCCGCCGACGCAGTCAGGGTCACGATTCTTCCCTCGGGGCCGATCTTCATCGGATGCTGGCGCAACTGCGCGAGCAACATTTCCGCGACGTGCACGGCTTGCGGCCGCAACGCGGTAGGAAGATGAATCGCGAATTCGTCGCCACCCAGGCGATACACCTTGCCATTATGTTTGCTGGCGACTTCCTTGAGGGTGCCGCCCACGGCCAGCAGAATGTGATCGCCCTGGCGGTGACCGACGTTGTCGTTGACGTATTTGAAGTGATCGAGATCGATGAAGGCGACCGCGCCTTTTTCGCCCGCCTCGAGTGCTCGTTCGACTTCCCGCTGCAGACTGACCCGGTTGGGCAGCCCGGTAAGCGCATCGTGGGTCGCGAGATACTCGATCTGGATGGCGGCGCGCTGTTCCTCGGTGCTGTCACGCGCCGTGCCGCGAATGCCCATCATCCCGCCATTTTCGTCGAACGCGACCTTGGCATTGATTCCGACCCAACGTTCTTCGCCGTCGGCACCGATGAGTCGGGTGATGTAATTCTTGATCTCGCCGTTTTTCTTGAGGTGCAAAAAGAAGCGGCGATTGGACACATGCGCCGGCTTGGATTCGAAATCGAACAGGCAGCGCCCGATCAGTGCCTGCGGCTTGAGGCCGAAGATGTCCTGGGCAGCATTGTTGAGGTAGGTGAAGCGACCCTGCGTGTCGGTGGTCCACACCAGATCGTGCGAGGTTTCGACCAGGTCTCGATAGCGGCTCTCGCTCTCGAGCAGAAGCTGGATGATCCGGCGTTTCTCCTGGAGGGTCTTGCGAGCATGCTCGAGTTCGTCGTTGTACTTGTCGAGCGAGCTGCCAAGCGTCGACGCGGCAAGGCCGTCGACGATCTCCTTGGCGTAGCGCCGGTGCCCACCATCGGTGCGGCGCGCCACCAGGACCCCCTGGGCATCCCAGCGGCGCAATTTTTGAACCGGCACTCCAAGCTTATCGGATACTTCCTGGATGCTGTACTCGACGCTGTTTTTCGACATTTTTTCCTGGCTTTTCAAGGTAGATCGACGAAATCCTCCCGATTTCCCCGAGTTCCAACCACGTTCAGTGCACCAGGCCGGTTTCGCCGCCGACCTCGTTTTGCCTCGACACCAGCCGCTGCATGAGCTTGAGATCGCGTGGCTTCAGATTGAGCGCTGTTTCGACCCAGATCGCGACGACATCCATCAGTTCCTGCAGATTGATACCCGAAACCCGGCGACGGGCACGGGCAATACCGGCCAAGCCGTTGCGACACCGCTGGTTGCGACGAATCAAGGCGGCGATCGCGAGTTCTCCGCCCCCGTCCTCCGCGACACAATCGACGACGCCTGCTCGCAGCATATCATCCGCCGAGTAGATTTTGCCACTTGAAATCAGGTCGTCGGTGGCCTTCCTTCCCACTCTGCGTTCGAGGAAGGAATAGGCCCCCATGCCAGGGAACAGATTGAAGAGAATTTCAGGAAATCCGAAGCGGCTCGAACGCTCAGCCACGATCAGGTCGCTCGACAGCGCTGCCTCGAATCCACCGCCGAGACATTCGCCTTGAACCAGCGAAATTGTCAGAATCGGCAAACCATGCCCAATGTAATTGCTATAAAGCACATCAACGCACGCCTTTCCATACACGGCCAGGGCATCGCGGTCACGGGTCTCGATCAGGCGCATGAACAGGGCGAGATCACCACCGAGGTTGAAGACATGCGGTGTGGCAGAGGCGAGAACGGCGTACTCGACCGGCCGTTCCTCACCGTGAAAGTCGATGCGCGCCGAGGTCTCGTGCAGCAGGCGGCAGTAGGTGTTGAGGTCGCGCAGTAGTTCCGGATTGAAGCTCGGCCGGGGTGTCGGTCGCAGGCGCAGCCAAACCGCAAGCTGGTCTGCGTCATAGCAGGCCGACAGTTGTTCCGCGCAGAAAAAGTTGAGGCGATTGCCGCCATTTTCGTATTGGGAGACCTCTTCGGCTACCTTTAACAGTGCGCGGGGGATCTGCATGTCCATTTGGAAGTTCTCCTGGGTGGAAGTGAGTTTCGAAACCAAGCGAAACTCTGGAGGTCTCGCTACAATTCACGCCAACCCACTGTAAAGGGATGTTTTTTCCCCGGCAAATCTACCGTATTGACAGATTACAAGGGGGCCGTATCAGGAGAGTTTTGATGTTTCCGCAGGAGTTTTTCCGACGCGGGGCGCCGCGGCGTGTCGTGGCGCACGACCGGTGACCGGGCCGCCACCGTCGGTGCGGCCGGCGCGCCCTGCATATCGAGCAATGCAAGGCTGCCAATCCGGGAGGAAGAACGCCATGACGAGAATGCTGGGCTGGTTGATCAAAATGCTATTTCGCGTCACGGTCACCGGTGATACGTCACCTTTGGGCGAGCGGCGGGTGCTCATCGTTGCCAACCACCCGTCGGTGCTGGATTGGGTATGGCTCGCCTACTGTCTGCCGGTGCGGCCGGTGGTGATCTTTCCGCGGGAAGACCGGGGTGGGCGACTGGTGCGGTTCCTGTTGCACTTCGCCGAGCACCAGATGTGGGACATGAACGACCCGCTGACCGTCAAGAAGGTGCTGCGCCTGATCGAGCAGGGCCGGCCCGTCGCCCTGTTTCCGGAGGGGCGGGTCGCCCGCGCCTCCAACGTGATGAAGATCTATGAAGTCCCGGCGCTCATCGCCATGAAGAGCGGAGCCACGCTGGTGCCGGTGCGCATCGACCGGCCGCGAACGGGTGGCCAGGTGGTGCTGCGCATGCAGCCGTCGGCGCATATCGACGTCCCGACCGGACTCGGACCGAAGGCACGACGTGAGGCAGTGGCGCGCGAACTGGCCAGGATCCTCCAGGCAGCCACGTTCCACTCCCAACCGCCGCGGAGCACGTTCGACGCTTTTCTCGACGCCGTCGATCGCGAGGGACGCGCGACCCACATCATCGAAGACCTGAACGAAGAGCCGAAAACCTACGGCGACCTGCTGAAGGCCAGTCTCGCCATCGGGCGTTGGGCCGCGCGCCACTCGCGCGAGCAGGAGACCGTTGGCGTGATGCTGCCCAACCTGATCGTTTCCGTTGCCGTCCTGCTGGGCCTCCAGTGCTTCGGCCGGGTGCCGGCGATGATCAATTACACGAGCGGTCCGAGGGGCGTTGAAAGCGCCCGGGCGGCGGTCGGGTTGCGCACTGTGATCACGTCGCGACGCTTCATCGACCAGGCCGGTCTCGAGCCGCTCATGGCAGTGCTCGGCGGGGTCCATATCCTCTATGTCGAGGATATCCGGGCCCAGGTCGGCTGGCTCGACAAGCTCTGGCTGATGGCCTTCGCCTTGCGTTTCCCGCGCCTGGTGCGGCGCTCGGTGAGTCCGCATGACCCGGCGGTGATCCTGTTCACGTCGGGGTCGGAAGGCCGACCCAAGGGCGTGGCACTGTCGCACGCCGGCATCCAGGCGAACATCCGGCAGATCGCCTCGGTGATCGATTTCAGCCCGGCCGACAAGGTGTTCAATGCGTTACCGATGTACCACGCTTACAGCTTCACGGCCGGCGTGATGCTCAACGTGCTCACCGGCACCAAACTGTTTTTGTATGTGTCGCCGCTGCGCTATCGCGCGATTCCGGAGATCGTCTATCGGCGCGATGCCACCTATCTGTTCGGCACCAGCACGTTCCTGGGGTTCTATGCGCGCCATGCCCATCCTGGCGATTTCGGCAGTCTTCGCTATGTGATCTCGGGGGGCGAGAAACTCGGTGAGGAAGTCGAGCGTCTCTGGCTCGACAAGTTCGGCCTGCGGATCTTCGAGGGTTACGGCGCCACCGAATGCACCGTCATCTCGCTCTCGACGGCGTTGCAGTTCAAGCGCGGTCGGGTCGGGTGCCTGCTGCCGGGAAACGAGGCGCGCATCGAGCCCGTCGAGGGCATCGAGAACGGCGGTGTGCTGCACGTGCGCGGTCCGGCCGTGATGCTCGGCTACCTCACCGCCGAGTCCCCCGGCGTGGTGCAACCGGTGGCGTCGAGCTACGGTGAAGGCTGGCATCGAACCGGCGATGTGGTCGACATCGATCCGGAAGGTTTCCTGCGCATCGCGGGGCGGGTCAAGCGCTTCGCCAAGATCGCCGGCGAGATGGTGTCGCTGGAACAGGTCGAGCGGGTTGCCGCCGCCGCGTCCCCGGGATACATGCATGCCGCGGTGCTGAAGTTGCAGGCTGCCGGCGGCGAAACCACGGTGCTGTTCACCACCGACCCCACCCTCTCGCGGATGCGCCTGCAAAAGGCGGCGCGCGCTCTGGGCACGCAAGAGCTGGCGGTCGCCCGCAGCGTGGTACGGCTCGACGCCATTCCCCTGCTCGGCAACGGCAAGACCGACTATGTGCGCTTGATGGAAATCGTTTCCGACGACCGGCTCTGGAGCAGCGAGACCGCCGGCCCCGATCGCGCCGACCCCGACGCGCTGGATCCTTGAAATCCGCGGACGCCGCCCCAAGTTCTGCGCCTCTTGAAACTGACGGGGAGCAGACATGACCGAAACCACCGAACGCGAAACACTGGGCTTCCAGGCCGAGGTCAAGCAGTTGCTCGACCTCATGATCCACTCGCTCTACAGCAACAAGGAAATCTTCCTGCGCGAGCTGGTTTCCAATGCCTCGGATGCCGCCGACAAGCTGCGCTTCGAGGCGATAGCCGATCCGGCGCTGTACGCAGACGACCCCGAACTCAATATCAGCGTCTCGTTCGACAAGGCCGCACGCACCATCACCATCGCCGACAACGGCATCGGCATGTCGCGCGACGAGGTCATCGCCAACATCGGTACCATCGCCAAGTCCGGGACCCGCGAGTTCTTCCAGGCGCTCACCGGTGACCAGGCGAAAGATGCCAATCTCATCGGCCAGTTCGGCGTCGGCTTCTACTCGGCGTTCATCGTGGCCGACCGGGTCACGCTCGAAACCCGCCGCGCCGGCCTCGATACGGCTCAGGGCGTGCGCTGGGAATCCGCCGGCGGTGGCGAGTACACCCTCGAACCGATTGCCCGTCCGGCGCGGGGCACCTCGGTCACGCTGCATCTGCGGGCTGGCGAAGACGATTTCCTGAGCGGCTGGAAGCTGCGCGAGGTCCTGCGTCGCTACTCGGATCACATCACGCTCCCCATCGTGATGAAAAAGGAGCAGTGGGACGAGGCGAAGGGCGAACAGGTGTCCACGGACCAGGACGAGCAGGTCAACCAGGCCTCGGCCTTGTGGGCGCGCCCCAAGACCGAGATCACCAGGGAGCAATACG
Source organism: Betaproteobacteria bacterium (assembly GCA_031393885.1). Lineage (GTDB taxonomy): Bacteria > Pseudomonadota > Gammaproteobacteria > Burkholderiales. The sequence goes on from JANMWG010000160.1 coordinate 38,036, forward strand.
AGGCGTTCTACCAGCATGTGGCGCACGACCACGAAGCGCCGCTTGCCTGGACCCACGCCAGGGTCGAGGGCCGGCAGGAATACACCCAGTTGCTGTTCATTCCGGCGCGCGCGCCGTTCGACCTGTGGGATCGTGACCATCGCCGGGGCGTGAAGCTGTACGTGCGGCGCGTGTTCATCATGGACGATGCCGAGCAGTTGTTGCCCGCCTATCTGCGCTTCGTCCGTGGCGTGATCGATTCGGCCGATCTGCCACTGAACGTCTCGCGCGAGATCCTCCAACAGTCGCGCGATGTCGAGGCCATCCGCAATGGTTCGGTCAAGAAGATCCTCGGCCTGCTCGAGGAACTCGCCACCGCTGAAGCCGACAAGTACACCGGCTTCTGGTCCGAATTCGGCCGGGTCCTCAAGGAGGGGGTCGGCGAGGACTTCGCCAATCGCGAGCGCATCGCCAAGCTGCTGCGGTTCGCGTCGACCCACCTCGACACCGAGGCGCAGGGGGTTTCCTTTACCGACTACATCGGCCGGATGAAGGAGGGGCAGGACCGCATCTATTTCATCACCGCCGATACCTTCGCCGCCGCCAGGAATTCGCCGCACCTCGAGGTGTTCCGCAAGAAAGGCGTCGAGGTCCTGCTGCTCTCGGACCGCATCGACGAATGGGTCGTCTCGCATCTGACCGAGATCGATGGCAAGGCGCTGCAGTCGGTTGCCAAGGGTGACCTCGACCTGGGCCCGCTCGAGGACGAGGCCGAGAAGGCCGCCCAGCAGCAGAGCGCGGAGGAGTTCAAGGACCTGATCGAGCGCATCGGCCGGGCGTTGGGCGGCCAGACGCGGGAAGTGCGCGTGACGCACCGGCTGACCGACTCACCGGCCTGCCTGGTTGCCGACCAGCACGGCATGGGCAACAACCTCGAGCGGCTGCTGAAGGCGGCGGGCCAGAAAGTGCCGGACAGCAAGCCGGTGCTCGAGATCAATCCCGCGCATCCGCTGGTGCAGCGGCTCAAGGCCGAGGCCGCCGGTACCCGCTTCGACGACTGGAGCCGCATCCTGTTCGACCAGGCGCTGCTTGCCGAAGGCGGCCAGCTCGAAGATCCGGGCACGTTCGTGAAGCGCATCAACTCCCTGCTGCTCGACATGGCCGGCGACCGCGGCGCCTGAACCGCATCCGCGGCGGTTCGATCCGGCCGTCCGGGCCGGACCGACCCGCCGGGTGTCGGCACCGCATGAGGCATGCGGTGAACTTCGGCATCGTTGCGTTACTCTCTGCCAGTCCTGACGTCCCCGACCGGCAACCACCATGAGCGATACCGGCATTTCCCGTCCACCCGTCGCCGCCGGGGCGCCATGGCGCTGGGTCGATCGCAACGTGATCGACCTCGGGCGCCGGCTGCGCCTGTCGTACCTGCCGCCCCTGATGGTCTACATGGCGGCCGGTATCGCCGGGCTGACCGGCATCGTCGGCACCTTCTTCGTCAAGGAATATCTCGGGCTGTCGGCGGCGTTTCTCGCCGCACTCGGCTTCTGGGCCGGGCTGCCCTGGGCGATCAAGATGCCCATGGGACACCTGGTCGACCTGCTATGGAAGTACAAGGGCGCGCTGGTGTACCTGGGTGCCAGCCTGATCAGCGCCAGCCTGCTGATCATGGTGGGGCTGCTGTCTGACCGTGCGGCGATGGAAGCGGTGATGAAAGCCGAAACCTGGTACGTGCTGGCGGCGCTGCTGTCGCCGCTCGGCTATGTGCTGCAGGACGTGGTCGCGGACGCGATGACGGTCGAGGCGGTGCCGCGCCTGGACGACAACGACCAGCCGGTATCGGCCGACGAGCGTCGTGCCGGTCACGTGACCATGCAGACGCTCGGGCGCGTGGCGATCGTCGGCGGTGGCGTGCTGGTGGCATTCGTGAACGTGGTGCTGTTCAAGGACGTCGGCATGCTCAGCCCGGCGGCCAAGGTCGCGGTCTACCGGCAGATCTACCTGCTCGCGCTGCTGATCCCCGTCATCTCCGTATGCGGGGTCCTCCTCGCCGGTCATCTGCAGCGCCGTGAAGCGAAGCGGCTCGGTGCGCGCGGCCACAGCCGGGATGAAGTCGAGGTCATGCTGCATGGGCATCTCGACCGGCCGACCGTCAACTGGTGGATTCTCGGCGGCAGCGCCGTGTTCGTGGCGTTCACGGTGACGATCGGTTTGTCTGGCATCCCCTACGACCAGGAGATCGTGTTCGCCGGCTCGATGGCGATCGTGCTGTTTCTCATGACCCGGCTGGTGCGCGAACTCGAACCGGCGCAGCGCAACGTGCTGATCGGCACCGCCTTGCTGGTGTTCGTGTTTCGGGCGATGCCCGGCCCGGGAGCCGGCGCCACCTGGTGGATGATCGACCGTCTCGGGTTCGACCAGCAGTTCCTGGCGGTGATGTCGCTGATCGGGTCGGTCCTGGCACTGTTCGGCATGTTCGTGTTCCGGCGCTTCATGGCCGAGAGCTCGATGGCGCGGGTGCTGGGGTTCCTCACGGTGGCCGGCACCGTGCTGTCGCTGCCGAGCGTGGCGATGTATTTCGGCTTTCACCAGTGGACCGCGGCGCACACCGGTGGTGTCGTCGACGCCCGCTTCATCGCGCTGGTCGATACCGCGCTCGAATCGCCGCTCGGCCAGATCGCGATGATCCCGATGCTGGCGTGGATCGCCAATTCCGCCCCGGACCGCCTCAAGGCCACCTACTTCGCGGTCATGGCCTCGTTCACCAATCTGGCGCTGTCCCTGTCCCAGCTCGGAACCGAGTACCTCAACAGTGCCTATACCGTCACGCGCGAGGTCAAGGACGCCGCCACCGGCGCCATCAAGGTGTCGGCCGACTACAGCCAGCTCGGCAACCTGTTCATCCTGGCTATCGCGATCGGTTTCGTGCTGCCGATGCTGGCCATCCTGGTGGTACGCACCACGCGTTTCCGCAGCGCGTGAGAGGTGACGCCCACCCCCAGGCTGCGCTGCGCTGCGCCTTCCCCCTCAAGGGGGCGCCCCGTCCTCGGGGGTGAGGCCGGACACGGACAGTCCCTACGGACTGTCTGTGCCTGCCGAACGACAGCGGCCTCCGGCCGCTGGCACCCTGTGGACGGGGCCCCTTCGCTTCAGAAGTCCCTTCGTTTCCCACCCCCAGGCTGCGCTGCGCCTTCCCCCTCGAGGGGGCCCCTCCGCTTCCGAAGTCCCTTCGTTTGGCACCTGCAGGTTGCGCTGCGCTCCGCCTTCCCCCAGAGGGGGCAGGCGCCAGCGGGCTATCATCCGCTCATGTACACGCCATCGCATTTTCGCCGCCACGACCAGGATGAGCTGCGCGCGCTGATGGTCGCATCGCCGCTCGCGGTGTTGATCACCTTCGGCGATGGCCGTCTTCAAGTCAGCCATATTCCCCTGATGTTCGACGCCGGGCGCGGCGAGCACGGCACGCTGGTGGGTCACATGGCGGCCGCCAATCCGCAGGCGAAGCATCACGATCCCGCGATCGAGGCGGTGGCGGTATTCACCGGGCCCGACACCTACGTTTCGCCGTCGTGGTATGAGACCAAGCGTACAACCCACAAGGTAGTGCCGACCTGGAACTACATGGCGGTGTATGCGACCGGCCACATCACGTTCCTCGACGAACCCGGACAGAAGCATGCGGTGGTGAAAGAACTCACCTCCACACACGAAGCCGGCTTCGAACACCCCTGGTCGATCGACGATGCACCGCCCGATTTCATCCAGTCCCAGCTCGGCGCCATCCGCGCCTTCGAACTGCGCCTCACCGGGCTCGAAGGCAAATGGAAGCTGAGCCAGAACCGCAACGCCGCCGATCGCCAGGGCGTGATGGAAGGTTTGTGCCAGCGCGACGCCGGCGGTGCCGAGCCGGTCGCCGCCGCGATGAAGGCGATCGAGCCGGAGCAGTCGTAGATGCGTTGCCGCGCGAACGCAGCGCGCGTCGCGACGGCATCATCGGTTGCCGTTGGCAGCTTCCTTCCGACGTTCGCGAGCGGCGAACTGCGCCGAGGCGCGCGCCACTTCTGCGGGGGTCATTTCCGGCACCAGCCGCTCGCGGGCTTCGCGCGATTTCCACCAGCCGGCCGCCACCGCGGCCGAGAACCATAGGTGGGCCGACACGAGGTCGCGCGCCACGCCTCCCCGCGCGCCTACATGTGCCGGAGGATGAACTGCGAGTGCGCGTGGTCCTGCTCCGCTGCCAGTGCAAACCAGCGGGCGGCCGCAACGAGATCCGGCGTGGTGCCCTCGCCGCGGGCATGCATGAGCCCGAGGTGGTACTGCGCGGCGGCGCTGCCCGCACTCGCGGCCACTTCGAACTGGCGGCGCGCGATATCGAAGCGCCCCTGGCTGTAGTCGGCGATGGCATCGGCGACGCCGGATTCGTCGAGGTCGGCGGCAATGGCCGGCGTGGCGACCAGCAGGCAGAGCAGGGTGAACACCCCGGACAGGCGGCGCACCGTGGCGGTCATCGCGTCACGACGTAGACGATGGTCAGCAGCGTCGCGATGAACAGCATTGCGCCGACGAACCCGCCGATGATCACCTGGACCGGTGTGAGCTTGACCAGATCGGAGGCGTGATCCTGGCGCTTGCGGATACCGAGGAAGCTCCAGAAGACGGTCTTGGCAATGACGAGCGGCGAGACCTTGGGTTTCGCGGGGGATGTTGCCATGGCTGGATATGCTGAGGTGATGAACGGTTCGGCTGCCGTGGCGGCGGGCTGGCGACTGCGTTATCGACCCTGCCAGGGGGGCATCGGGCGCTTGTCGACGAAGGCGGCGACGCCGTCCTGGGCGTCGCCTGCCACCATGTTGCATGCCATGGCTTCCGCCGCCAGCCGGTAGGCGTCTTCGACGCCAGCCTCGAGTTGCGGATAGAACAGCCGCTTGCCGGTGGCAACGGCCACCGGACTCTTGGATTTGATCGACGCTGCCAGGCGCAACACCTCGGCATCCAGTTCCGCGAGCGGCACCACACGATTGACCAGGCCGAAGTCGCGAGCGGTTGCAGCGTCGATGAAGTCGCCGGTCATCAGCATCTCCATGGCGCGCTTGCGCGACACGTTGCGGGTGAGCGCCACGGCGGGTGTGGAGCAGAACAGCCCGATGTTGATGCCGGAGGTCGCGAACCTGGCGTTATCCGACACCACCGCCAGATCGCAGGCAGCCACGAGTTGGCAGCCGGCCGCGGTGGCGATACCGTGCACCCGGGCGATCACCGGTTGCGGCAGGCGCGCCAGGGTGAGCATGAACTCGCTGCACCGGGCGAACAGCCGGTCGTAGAACGCCTTGCTGGTGTCGGCGCGCATTTCCTTGAGATCGTGCCCGGCGCAGAACGCGGTGCCGTTGCCGGCGATCACCACGACGCGCACCGAGGGGTCGTGCTCGATCTGCCCGAGTGCAGCGAGCAACGCATCGAGCATCGCGAACGACAGCGCGTTGTACTGCTGCGGCCGGTTGAGCGTGAGCGTGGCAACGCCGTCGCTCGCGGTGTGCAACAGGATGGGCTGGGTGGTGACGGGCGCTGGTGCGGTGGCGATGGTGGACATGGAAAGCCTCCGGTTGGCGGCGGGGATCGCCGCATCAGGAACAGCCCTGGATTATAGGCGCCAGGCGTTGCGCCGAAGAGAGCCTGCCTCCAGGCTCATACCTCGTTGGACAAGACTTCGCCTACGCCGGCCCGACTGGCGCTGCGCACGCAACGCCGCTAGAAATTCAATGCTTAGAACGCCGGCTTCGGATGCATCTCCAGGTACGCCGCCACCCCCGCCATGATCTCCGCCTTAGCCTCCTCCGGGCCGACCCAGCCGCCGATCCTCACCCATTTGCCCGGCTCCAGATCTTTGTAGTGCTGGAAGAAATGGGCGATCTGCGACAGCACCAGTTCGGGCAGGTCGCGCGGCGTGGTGATGTTGCGGTAGAGGCTGCTCAGCTTGTCGACCGGCACCGCCAGCAACTTGGTGTCGTCGCCCGCCTCGTCGCTCATCTTGAGCATGCCGATCGGCCGGCACTGCAACACCACCCCGGTGATCAGCGGCACCGGCGACAGCACCAGCACATCCACCGGGTCGCCGTCGCCTGACAGGGTCTTGGGCACGTAGCCGTAGTTGCACGGGTAGTGCATCGAGGTCGACATGAAGCGGTCGACGAACACCGCGCCGGTTTCCTTGTCGACCTCGTACTTGATCGGGTCGGCATTCATCGGAATCTCGATGATGACGTTGAAATCGTTTGGCAGGTCGCGGCCGGGACCGACGCGATCGAGGTTCATGCGTGCATCCTCTTCGGTAAAGCTGGCTATTATAGAGATGAGGGTGCCGCGCTCCGCACGCAGAGGCGTTGTGCCCGCCAGCCGTATGCAACTGTCGCCGGCCGGCCGCGCTACCATCAACCTGTCAGAGATCCGTCCGAGCCCACGGCCCATCGACCGCCGCCATGTCAACACACCACCAATCCGTCGCTTCCGGCTTCGCCGTCGCGCACGCCGCTTCCCCGCACTGGCGCATGGCCGTCGCCCAATGCCTCGACCAGCTCGGCGCGCCGCCACCCGGGGCAAACCTGGGGTTCGTCTACGCCACCGACGCCTACGCCACGCGCATGCCCGACCTGCTCGAAGTGTTGCGGGCGCGCACCGGTGTCGAGCACTGGGTCGGCAGCGTCGGCATCGGTATCTGCGCCACCGGCGTCGAGTATCTCGACGAGGGCGCGCTCGCCGTGATGCTGGGCAGCTTCGAGCCGGACTCGTTCCGGGTGCTGCCCGCGATGCGCAGTCCGGCCGATCTGGCGCGTGACCCGCTCACCATCGGCAACGCACCCGGTAGCTTTGCGGTGGTGCACGCCGATCCCCACAACGCCATGCTCAATGCGCTGGTGGCCGAGTTGTCGCGGCGACTCGAAAGCGGATTCGTGGTTGGTGGCCTGACCAGTTCGCGCGGGGTTCATGCGCAGGTTGCCGATGTCATCGTCGAGGGTGGACTGTCGGGGGTCGTGTTCGGCGATCAGGTCGTGGTCGCGACCCGGCTCACGCAGGGGTGCTCGCCGATCGGCGCGCCGCGCACCGTCACCGAGTGCCAGCGCAACGTGCTCATCACGCTCGATGGGCGGCCCGCGCTCGATGCGCTGCGTGAAGACACCGGGCTTCGGTCGACGCGCGAGCTCGAGGGCGTCGGCGGCAGCATCTTCGCCGGCTTGCCGGTTGCCGGGTCCGATACCGGCGATTACCAGGTGCGCAACCTGGTCGGTCTCGATACCGCTCGCGGTCTGGTGGCGATCGCCGAACCCGTGCGCCAGGGATCGCGCCTGTTTTTCTGCCGCCGCGATCAGCGCTCCGCGATCGAGGACATGGCGCGGATGCTCGACAGCATCCGCGCCGGGCTGTTCGCGCGGCCGCGCGGCGCGGTCTACTTTTCCTGCCTGGGGCGCGGCGCCGGCCTGTTCGGCGAGACCTCGCGCGAGTTGGTCATGATCCGGGAGGCGCTCGGCGAGGTGCCGCTGGTGGGGTTCTTCTGCAACGGCGAGATCTCGCACAACCGGTTGTATGGCTACACCGGCGTGCTGACGTTGTTCCTGTGACTGTGACCGCCGCCATCGTGACGCTGCCGCTCGGCTCGAGCGACTGGATCGCCTTCGTATGGTTTTTCGTCTGGTGGATCGGTTACCTCTCGTTCGCCGGCTGGCGGGCGAAGCGGGTCCCGGGGCTGGTCATCCGGCTCGATCACTATCGAAAGCGCTGGATGGAGCAGGCGGCCGAGCGCGAGATCCGGATCGGCGACGTGTCCATCATTGCCAATCTGTCGAACGGATCGACGTTCTTCGCGTCGACGACGCTGCTGATTCTCGGCGGCCTGCTGGCGTTGCTCGGCACCACCGAGAAGGTGGCCTCGATCGTGTCCGAGCTGCCATTCAACAGAGCCTCGCCGGAGCGCCTCTGGGACATCAAGATCCTCCTGCTCACCGGCATCTTCATGTTCGCGTTCTTCAAGTTCACGTGGTCGCTGCGGCTTTATCATTTCCTGTCGGTGCTGATCGGCGGGGCGGTACCTTTCGATGGCGACAAGGCCGACCGCGACAGCTTCGTGCGGCGCGGCAGTGCCACCGCGAGCCTGGCTGCCGAAAGCTTCAACAATGGCCTGCGCGCCTACTACTTCGCGCTGGCGGCCATGACGTGGTTTCTCAACCCGTGGATATGGATGGTATCCACCAGTTGGGTGGTGGCCATCCTCTACCACCGAGAGTTCCACTCCGCCGCGCTACGAGCCTTAGATGATTAACGCACATCAAGCGGCCGCGATGAAAAGGCCGATCACGCAGCCGAAGCCGGCGATCCAGGCCACCGATCGCAGCGATGCCCGGTCGGTGATGTACAGCACGCTGTAGACGATGCGGCAGGCGATGAACGCGAGCGCGAGCGCGTCGATCACGGCATGGCGGGCGCCCGCTGCATGGGCGATGATCACCGCCGCGGCGAACGGCGCAAACGCTTCCCACGAGTTGCTTTGGGCCGCATTGGCCCGCCGCCGCCAGCCTTCCAGGGCGCCGAGCCATTCGCGCGGCGCGCGGTTGTCGAAATCGCCCCGTGATTTTGCCGCGCCGGCCAGCACCACCGGCATGATGGCGGCCACCAGCACGCACCAGTAGGCGATCGTCATCGCTTTTCCGCGCGCCGGGCAGGTTGCCGGCGTGGTCCTGTTTGCGTCATCCGACCTTCCTTTTCGAGGTAACCATGGCCATCGATTTTTCGCATCTGTCGCCATTCATCGAAGTCGCGGCCGCCTTGCGCGGCACCAGCGCCGACGCGGCGCGTACGCGCTCCTGGAGCGACCGCCTGAGATCGAGTCTGGCCGATATCGCCGAACTCGAACAGGCCCTCCCGCTGGCCGACCCGATCTCGGTGCCGCCGTCCGCGATACCAATCGCGCCGACGACTAATGGCGGCGCAGCGAACGACGGTGTTTCGGCTCTGGCCGCTGCGGTTCGTTCGGGTCGCAGCCGCGCCGTCGATGTGGCGCAAGCAGCCCTCGATCGCGCCCACATGGCAGTGGCGCTCAATGCGTTCACCGCGCTCGATGCCGCCGACGTGCTGCGTCAGGCGGAGGCGCTCGACGCTGCCATCGCGCGCGGCATCGATCCCGGGCCGCTCGCGGGCGTGCCGGTCGCCATCAAGGACCTCATGCCGGTGCGCGGCTATCGGATGAGTGGCGGCACGCTGGCGCGCGAGCCGGTGCTGGCAACCAACGACGCCCCTGTCGTCGCCAGGCTGCGTGCGGCCGGCGCGATCATCTTCGGCACGGCCAATCTGCATGAACTCGCCTATGGTGTCACCAGCGCCAATCCGCACTTCGGCGCGGTGGTGAATCCGCGTCATCCGTCGCTCGTGCCGGGCGGTTCCAGCGGCGGCTCCGCGGCGATCGTCGCCGCCGGCATCGCGCCGCTCGCCATCGGCACCGATACCGGCGGATCGATCCGCATTCCGGCGGCCTGCTGCGGCATCGTCGGCTTCAAGCCGAGCTACGGCATGGTCGACAAGACCGGCGCGATTCCGCTGGCGTGGTCCCTGGACCACATCGGACCGCTCGCGGGCAGCGTCACCGACGCCGCGCTCATGTTCGAGGTGCTGGCAGGCTGGCCCGCCGGACGCGCTGGCGCGGCGCCGACCTCACCGCCGAAACTGCGTTTCGTCGGCGGGTTCTTCCGTGACGACGTCCAGCCTGACGTTCTGGCGGCGGTCGATCGCACGGCCGAACAACTCGGCCAAAGTGGCGCCCGCATCGATGCCATCGATATCCCGGCGATGGGTCTGGCGCCCGGCGCGCAATTCGTGACCCTCTGCTCGGAAGCGACGCAGGCGAACTGGGAGACGCTGCGTACTGGCGCCGACAAGCTCGGTGCCGACGTTCGCCTGCGGCTCGAGATCGGGCAGTTCTTCCTCGGCATGGATTACGTCAAGGCGCAACGCATCCGGCGCGACCTGCTCGACGCCTGCGTCGCGGCGCTGGGTGACGCCGACGTGCTGATCACACCCACCTTACCGTGCGTGGCTCCCCCGGCCGGCGCCGCGACCCATGAGATCGCCGGTCGCATTGTTCCGGTCGCGGCCCGCCTCACGCGCTTCACCGGCCCGTTCAACCTGACCGGACTGCCGGCGTTGTCGCTGGTGTGCGGCACCGATGATGCCGGCTTGCCGGTCGGGTTGCAGATCGTCGGCCGGCCCGGGGCCGATGCCATCGTGCTGTCGGTGGGGCGCTGGATCGAGGAGATGCTCGCCGCATGACGAGCGGTCCATGTCTCTCGCCTGCACTGAGAGCACACCGGCGCACCACGCGCAGGTATCGGTTGACAGAACAATCGGCATGCCGCTTAATTCATCGCAGTAGATAAAGTTGCTCCCGATGCAAAGCCGAGTGTGTTTTCGCGACTCGCGCCCCGAATGCACGGCTAAGCAGCGACAACGATATGCAGCGCAGTCACGGATCAAGCTTTGAAGGCACGGCCCTGCTGTGGTGAGGGCTCTTTTCAAACGTGAACGTCGAAGGAGATGCACGCATGTCTGGAAAAATCACCCGTCGTCAGGTGCTCGGCGGCGCTGCCGCCACCCTCGTGTCATCCGCGGTCCCCTTCGGCCTTTCCAAGTCGGCACAGGCTGCCGGCGCGCCGATCATTCTTGGTGTGCCTACTTCCCAGACCGCAGCGGCGGGTGTCGCCGATGATCTCGACCATCTCAACGGCACCACGCTCGCGATGGAGGAGATCAACGCCGCCGGCGGTATTCTCGGCCGGCCGCTGAAGCTGTTCGTCACCGACGTCGACAAGCTCTCGCCGGAGAGCTGCCAGCAGGCCATCGCGGCCTGCGTCGACGCCAAGGTGCATGCCATCTCCAACGCCTTCCTGTTCGTGCCGATTCCGGCCATGGACGCGTCCGCGAAATATCGCTGCCCCTACCTGCAGGGCAACACCCAGCGCGCCGCGACCGACGCGTTCAAGGCAAACCCCGCCAAGTACAGCCACATCTTCCAGACCGACCCGTCCGAGGTCCACTACGGTTACACCTATCCATTGTGGCTCGCGGCGATGGAGGCCTCGGGCAAGTGGAAGCCCAAGAATCGCAAGGTGCACATCGTCCAGGAACAGGTCGGCTACTGCCAGACCATTTCCAAGGCGGCGCAGGCGGCGCTCAAGAAGAGCAGCTTCCAGGTGGCTGCCGTCACCGACATCCAGTTCCCGGTGCAGGACTGGGCGCCCGTCATCCAGAAGCTGAAGGAAGTCGACGCCGGCGCCATCATGATCGACCACTGGGTCGCCGCCGAGTACGCCGCGTTCTGCAAGCAGTTCCGCGCCAATCCGGTGAAAGATTCGCTGGTCTACCTGCAGTACGGGCCGTCGCAGCCCGAGTTCCTCACGCTGGCCGGCGAAGCCGCCAACGGCTTCTGCTGGAGCACGGTGCTGGGCGTGTATGCCGATGCCAAGGGCAATGCCTTCCGCGCCAAGTACAAGAAGCGCTTCCCCGGCATCATGGGGCTGGTCTACACCGGCAACGGCTACGACATCGCCTACTACCTCAAGGCGGCGTGGGAGGCGACCAAGGATCCGAACAACTTCAAGGCGGTGTGCGATTGGGTCCGCGCCAATCCGTATCGCGGCGTGTGCGGCTACATGGACATGCGCAACCCCTACCAGGAAGCCGCGCACTTTCCCGACAACGGCTACGAGGTGTCGGCGACCGAACTCGAGAAGGGCATGAGCCAGCTCTACGTTCAGGTGCAGAACAAGGAGCACAAGATCATCTACCCCTACGAGATCAAGGAGTCGGGTCTGCAAAAAGCGCCCTGGTGGACTTGAGCCAACAGCCGGTGGTCGGGTCCCCCGCGACCTGACCACCGGTGCAATGGCGGGCGGCACCGCCCGCATCGGTCCACCACATCGGGTTTT
>JANMWG010000181.1:0-2140 GCA_031393885.1 Betaproteobacteria bacterium
GCGTACTGATCCTGGCCGACGAGCAGGAACAAGCGCGCGCCGGGATGTGCTTCGTGCATCGCGGCCTGCATCTCGCGCACGGGGTCGAGCGTGAAGCTGGCACCGGCCAGATCAAGTTCGAGCCGCGACACGCTGAAGCGCGGCTCGCCCGCAATCGCCAGCCGCAGCATCGCCTCGCGGTGCACGGCGGCCGTCCGCGGCCGCGCCTACTGCCACGCCTGACCGGCCGGCACCCAGCGCAGTTCGTCGAGCTGCAACTCGTCGAGCGCCAGCCTGGCGAGCGCGAGATGCGCGTTGTGCACCGGGTCGAAGCTGCCGCCGAAGATGCCGATGTTCATGACTGCCCCTCGTCGGACAGGTACGTCCGCCGATCCCCCGTGGGGATGCGGGCCGGCAAGGTCCACAAGGTGGGCCTCTGCGTGGCCCATTGGCGGCCCGGCGCTCGGCCCGCAGCGAGGCTCAAGCGGCAACCCAGTCGGCCCACTCGCGCGGGCGCAGAAAATCGGTGTAGAGCCGTGCTTCTTCGGTGCCCGGCGCGGGCTTCCAGTCGTAGCGCCACTTCACGATCGGCGGCATCGACATCAGGATGCTTTCGGTGCGCCCGCCCGACTGCAGGCCGAACAAGGTGCCACGGTCGAAGACCAGGTTGAACTCGACATAGCGGCCGCGCCGGTAGGCCTGGAAGTCGCGCTCGCGTTCGCCGAAGGGCATGGTCTTGCGGCGCTGGATGATCGGCAGGTAGGCCGGCAGGAAGGCATCGCCCACGGCACGCAGCATCGCGAAGCTGTTGTCGAAACCCAGCTCGGCAAAGTCGTCGAAGAACACGCCGCCGATGCCGCGCGGCTCGTCGCGGTGCTTGAGGAAGAAGTAGTCGTCGCACCAGGTTTTGAAGCGCGGGTACTTGTCGGCGCCGAAGGGTGCGAGCGCGTCGCGATTCGTGCGGTGGAAGTGGGCGGCGTCGGCCTCGAAGCCGTAGTACGGCGTCAAGTCCATGCCGCCGCCGAACCAGGTGACGGGCTCGCGGCCCTCGGGCAGCGCGGCGAGCATGCGCACGTTCATGTGCACGGTCGGCACATACGGATTGCGCGGGTGGAAGACGAGGGACACGCCCATCGCCTCGAACGGCGCGCCGGCCAGCTCGGGGCGGTGCTGGGTGGCCGAGGGCGGCAAGGTCTTGCCCTTCACATGCGAGAAGCTGCAGCCGCCGCGTTCGAGCAGCTTGCCTTCTTCGAGCAGGCGCGCGCGGCCCATGCCTTCGAGCCCGGCGCCGGGCCGCCCCAAGGCGGGCGCTCCCCCTGGGGGGGGCGACGCCGCGGGCGTCTTGGGGGCCACCATCGAGCCGCCGGGTTCGCGCTGCCATTCATCGGTGATGAAGGGCTGGCCGTCTTCGGCTTCCATCACGGTGACGATGCGGTCCTGGAGGGCGAGGAGGTAGGTGCGGACGGGGTGGGTGTTCATCGGTTGGTGCGAAGCTGGAGGCGCCCCGCCCTCACCCCAACCCTCTCCCCCGCTGGGGAGAGGGAGCCATAGGGGCAAGCGCTCCGGTGTTGCCCCCTCTCCCGCTGGCGGGAGAGGGTTGGGGTGAGGGAGAGACGGCGGCACGACGAGCACCATCACATCAGCGCCGGATCGCCCGAAACCCGATGTCGCGCCTGTATTGCGCGCCGTCGAAACGAACCCCGCGCAGCACCTCGTAAGCACGCTGCTGCGCGAGCTTCACCGAGTCACCGAGCGCTGTCACGCACAGCACGCGCCCGCCCGACGTGAGCGGTGCGGCGGGCCCGACCACCGTGCCGGCATGGAACACGCACGCATCCGGCAGCTCGACCGGCAAACCGGTGATCGCATCGCCCGAGCGCGGGTTCATCGGATACCCACTCGCCGCCATCACGACCCCCAGCGCCGCGCGCCGGTCCCATTCCAGATCGACCTGGTTCAGCGTGCCGTCGGTGGCATGCATCAGCACCTCGAACAGGTCGCTCTTCAGCCGCATCAGGATCGGCTGGGTTTCCGGGTCGCCGAGCCGGCAATTGAACTCGACCGTGCGCGGCTGGCCCTGCGCGTCGATCATCAAACCGGCGTACAGAAAACCGGTGTAGGTGATGCCGTCCCTGGCCATGCCGGCGATGGTGGGCAGGAT
>JANMWG010000283.1:0-7242 GCA_031393885.1 Betaproteobacteria bacterium
CCGAGCCGCACTGCCCACTGTGGTCTTCAACCTGCACGACCAGTTCGGGCGACGGCGTGAGGGGGGTCAGTACGACCGCGTCCGCGACCAGATTCGCGCCCGGGACGTCGCGTTCCAGGGCGACGTAAAGCCGATGTTGAGCGGCTTCGGGGAGCGGTCCGAGAGCCGGGAGTATGCGGGCCGGGCCGGTGATGATGATTGGCGGTGTCCTTTCGAGCCCGGCGGCGCGCGCGACGTGTAGGTGCAGTCCTGCACACCGACTAGACGATGACCGCTAAGCGGCCCGCCCTCGGCCGCGCAACGTGACCTCGGCAGCAAATGTCGCAGCACGTCGAGGAAGCAGTCGATGTGTCGAAATGCCGTGCGCTCGTTTTCACCGGCTGCAGCTGTGGCTGGCGTGATTACAACGGAATGGCCGACAACCCCGGCAACGACGGCGATCGCGGCGGTGATCCGGGCGACAACCGCAACAGGCGCTGAGCGGTAGCGGTTTCGCAGGCAGAAACCGCAATGGTGCGTCGCCGATCGATCGGCGCCGTCTTTCAACTCGACTGGAGGGATAATCATCATGAATCTGTTACGAACCACAACGATTTTGGCGATCGTGATGTATGCCGGATACTGGCTCAACTCGGCAAATCGGCAGCGCAAGCAGCTTGAGCATCGGGCGGAGGACAAAGCGATCGAGGGGTGGGAAGGGGAGGGCGGCAACGTCGTCGACTGAGACAGTGGACGTCCACCCCCAGGCTACGCTGTTGCTCCGCCTTCCCCCCTCGACGGGGGCGTAGCATTCCTCGGGGCCCCTGTGGATGCCGTACCTTCGCTTCCGAGTTCCCTTCGCTCCGCGCCCCAAGGCTACGGCTGCGCTCGCGATCCAGAAGACTGCTGTCCCGCTTGTCGCGCCGTCGGGCCCAAGCGGGGTCGGTGATTGTGCGGTCTTCCTCAGACCTTCTCCGAGATCACGTGCTGCTGGTCGTCGCCAGGGTTGTTGATGAGATCGCAGACAGCCGCCGTGTCCGCCGGCTTCTGCTGGCTGAAGCTCTCCAGCACCTTGAACTGCCGGTTCTGGGCTTCGGCCAGATAGACGTCCAGGATGGCGTGGTGGGTGGCCGGGTCGATGGTGGTCTTGCCACCGGGGCCGGTCACGCTCAGGCTGGTTTCCAATGCCTCGATGACTTTCGGGCGCTCGATCGTGCCGGCCTTCTCCACCCCCGCGGCCCAGAGCTGGAAACCGTGCCAGGTCATCATCGCCACTTCGGTCAGTGGCGCCGCCGTGTCGCCGAAGCGTCTGTGATAGCGCTTGATGAATTCGGTGTTCGCCGGCGACTTCACTTCCTGGAAGTAGGCATACGCGGCGAGGATGCCGTTGTGCTCTTCCGGTTTGGTGACCACCTGCTCGTTGCCGGCGCCGAAGGTGGTCGACGCCATCGGGATCTGCGTCTTCATGCCGGCGGCGGCCCATTGCCGGTAAAAGGAGATGTGGGTGGAACGCACCAACGCCGTGATAACGATATCCGGCTTTGCCGCCTGGATCTTCTTGATAGTCGCACCGAAGTCGCCCACATCGACCGGAATGAAATCGGTCTGGACAATCATGCCGCCATTGCTATTGGTGTAGCGCTTGATCCATTTGGCGGCGATCTGGCCATACTGGAAGTCGGCGGCGAGCACGTAGATCTTCTCGCCATTGAACCTCTTCATCGCGTACGGGATGAGATTCTTCATGGTCTGGGCCGGGGTCGAGCCGGTGCAGAAGCAGTTGCGGTCGCACACGCCGCCCTCGTAGAGTGCACTGTAGAAATAGAGCGTGTTGAGGCGCCTGAGCACCGGGCGGATTGCCTCCCGCGACGACGACGTGATGCCGCCGAACACCACGGCCACCTTCTCTTTGCCGGCCGCATCGGTGGCGTACTGGGTGTAGTTCTCGGTTTTCGCCTGCGGGTCGTAGTGGATCAACCTGAGTGGGCGCCCGAGCACGCCGCCGGCGGCGTTGGCCTCCTCCACGGCCAATGTCAGCACGTCGCTCATCGGTCGGCCGTAGATCTCCGGACCACCGGAAGCATCGTGGATGCCGGCGATCCTGATTTCGTCGGCGGCGCGCAGGTCGCGGATGAACCATGGGCCCGTGCCGATGGCCGCTCCTGCAACGGCGGCCTGGAGCATGCGTCTGCGGTTCAATATGGTCACCTCGAGTCTCCGTGCGGAACATCGGCAGTGTAGAAATGCGCGAACACCACGATCCCTTCGATACCACGGTCACCGAAGTTATTATGTTCGGCAACGCACATTAGCGCAGGAATTCGCCCGCGGGAGACCCGGGTTCAGACCTTCACGGAGATCACGTACTGCTGGTTGTCGTCCGGATTCTTCTTCAGGTCGCAGACCGCGGCGGTATCGGCCGGCTTCTGCTGACTGAAGCTCTCGAGCACCTTGAATCGCCGGTTCTGCGCTTCGGCCAGGTGGACATCGAGAATGACGTGATGGGTGGCGGCGTCGATCGTGGTCGTGCCGGCTGGACCGGAAATGCCGAGGTTGGTTTCCAGAGCCTCGATCACCTTCGAGCGCTCGACTGTCCCGGCGATCCTGACGCCCGCGGCCCAGAGCTGGAAACCGTGCCAGGTCATGATCGCCGGCTCGGCAAGCGCAGCGGCCCGGTCGCCGAAGCGTTTCCGGTAGCGCTCCACGAATTCGACGTTGGCTGCCGACTTGAGGTCCTGAAAGTAGGCATAGCACGCCAGGATGCCGTTGTGCTCGGCCGGATCGGTGGCAATGTGCTCGTTGCCGATGCCGAATGTGGTGGACGCCATCGGAATCTGGTTCTTCATGTCGGCGGCCGCCCACTGACGGTAGAACGGGAGGTGCACGCTACCGACCAGCACCGACATGACGATATCCGGCCGGGCTGCCTGAATCTTTCTGATCGTCGGGCCGAAGTCGGCTGTGTCGAACGCGAAGAAATCGGTCTGAACGACGGTGCCGCCGTTCTCCAGGACATATTTCTTGATCCATTTGGCGGTGATCTGGCCGTACTGGAAGTCGGCGGCAAGAACGTAGACTTTCTTGCCGTTGAACCGCTTCATCGCATACGGGATGAGTTTCTCCACGGTCTGGGCCGGGGTCGAGCCGGTGCAGAAGCAGTTGCGGTCGCAGACGCCGCCCTCGTAGAGCGTGTTGTAGAAATACAGCGTATCGAGGCGCTTGAGCACCGGGCGGATCGCTTCTCGCGATGGCGACGTGATTCCCCCGAAAACGACAGCCGCTTTTTCTTGGGTGGCAGCCTGTGCAGCACACAGGGCATATTTGTCCATGTCGGACTGAGGGTCGAAATTGATCAACGTGACGTCGCGACCCAGCAGGCCGCCAGCCGCGTTCAACTCCTCCACGGCGAGCGTCAGGGCGTCGATCATCGGGCGACCGTACAGACCGAAGCGGCCGGTTGCATCGTGGATGCCGGCAATCCTGATGACATCCTGGGCACAAAGGTCGCGGATGAACCGCGGGCCTGCCGCAACGGTGGCCGACCCGGCGAGCGCGGCTTTCAGCAGGCGTCTTCGATTCGATGTGGCGTCCAAAGAAGCTCCTCGGCATCAGGGACCCGGCAGCGTATGAATCCGGACCGACTATTGTTACACCTTGCGGGAGCGATATGTTCGATAACGAACATATGGACAGTATTTTTGGGCGCGGTACTCTTTTGCACCGCGATACCCCCGCGGGCGAAGAGCCTCCGCGCCATCCCGCCATCGTCCTCCTGACACTCGTCGCCATGACACCCATAGCCCTATCGATATCCACGCTGCACCATCGCTACCGCAGTGGCGATCTCACGCCTGCCGCGCTGATCGACGCCGGTGACACGCGAGATCACGGCGAAGAGTCGCGACTGGAGAGCCTGCCTATGCCGCCGTGTACCGCCTGAAAGAACTCGAGCGCGTCGCCGATGCGATGTGGGCAAACGCCGACTGCGCCATCACGCCCACGGCCGGCACGCACTATCGCATCGACGCGGTCGAGGCCGACCCGATCCGGCTCAACGCGACGCTCGGTTATTACACCAAGTTCATGAACCTGCTCGACTACGCGGCAACCGCGGTCCCGGCCGGCTTCGTGCCGGGCGGATTGCCGTTCGGCGTGACGCTGTTCGCACCCGCGCATCAGGATGTCCCGCTGCTCGGGCTCGCTGCGAAGATGCAGCGTGCGGCGGTCACCACGACCGGCGCGACCGGGGTGTCGCTGCCGGCGGCCGAGGCGGTCGTCGCGGTACCTGCGCTATCCGGCCAGGTGCGGGTTGCGGTCTGCGGTGCCCACATGAGCGGCCTGCCATTGAACCCGCAACTGACCAGCCGTGGAGCCCGCCTGGTCTGCGCAACGGCAAGCGCACCGGTGTACCGCTTCTATGCGCTACCCGGCGGACCTCCGATGCGACCCGGGATGGCACGGGTCGCCGACGGCGGCGATCGGCGTCGAGGTCTGGGAGTTGCCGGCAACCGCATTCGGCAGCTTCGTGGCCGGCATTCCGGCACCGCTTTGCATCGGCACCGTCGAGCTTGCCGACGGCAGCCGGGTGCAGGGCTTCGTCTGCGAGGCCTATGCCGTGGCGGCGGCGACGGACATCACCGCACTGGGCGGGTGGCGCACTTACCTTGCGACGCTGAAGTCGTAGTCGGCGCATCTCCCGCGCCGGCGTTGTCCGACGGCGGCGCCGTCTCACGGCTGACAGCATGCGCCGTCCCCGATCGCTAAGCTCCGAACTGCAAGGTCGTGCACACGCCCGGCGCCTGCAGATTCGAACTCTTTCGATCGGAGATCCACATGCTTTACTACACACTGGTTTTCTTCGTCATCGCGATCGTCTCCGGTGTTCTCGGTTTCGGTGGCATTGCTGCCGGTGCCGCAAGCATCGCCAAGGTGTTGTTCTTCATCTTCATCGTACTCACGCTGGTGTCGCTGGTGGCCGGACTGCTGCGAACGAGCCGCACATGAACGGCCATGCTCGTACAGACCATGGGCGGGATACGAAAGTCGCGGTCGGCGGGCCGGGTGCTTTCGTCTCCGATGTCGCCGATATCCGTGCCCGAGCCAGGCAGAACATGATGCAGGGAGCGGTGACAGCCGGCTATGTGATCGACCAGAAACAGGCGGTGGCCGTGTTGAACGACGCCCTTGCCACCGAACTCATCTGTGTGCTGCGCTACAAGCGCCACGGCTTCATGGCCAAGGGGCCGAACAGCGAGCCGATCGCGAACGAGTTCCACGCCCATGCGGCGGAAGAGCAGGAGCATGCCGACCGTATTGCAGCCCGCATTGTCCAGCTCGGTGGCGAGCCGGATTTTTCGCCCGACAGCCTGTCGAAGCGCAGTCACTCGGAATACGTGGAAGGCCAATCGTTGCGCGACATGATCGCGGAGGACCTGGTGGCGGAGCGCATCGCCATCGATTCGTACCGCGACATGATCGCCTGGTTCGGCGACGCCGACTCCACCACCCGCCGCATGCTGGAAGACATTCTCGCGGTGGAAGAAGAGCACGCCGATGACATGGCCGATCTTCTGGAGCGCCAGTAGCAGCGGCGCAAGTCGAATGGCCATTACCGCACCGGCTGCGAGTTGGTGCCTGACCGAACACTCGAGGAAAACTCTCCGGCTCGATGTCCTCCCCTCCCTCCGAGCCGTTCTCGGGCGTGCGATGCACGCCCTTTTTCGGAGAAGCCAATGCCCGGCGGTGTTTGTAGGACAACACCGACAGTATTCTTCAGGGAGTGGATTACAGTCACGATTGTGGCGACCGGACATTATTCATTATGAGTGCCGGGCAGTGGCGACGGCGCACCGCGGCGGCCGGCTTGCCAGCCTTACTTTGTCTCGGAGAACCCGAATGAAAACGACTTTTTCGATTCTGGCTGCCATTTTCGGTCTGTCGCTGATGCTGGGTGGTTGCAACACGGTCCACGGCGTGGGCCAGGACGTCGAGCGCGCCGGCGAAAAGATTCAAAGCGGTTCGGACAAGACCAAAGAAAAGATGTAACCGGTTGCCCGCGGAGCTTGCCGATGACGAAGCACCGGGTGTTGATCGCGGACGACCACCAACTCGTCCGTTCCGGCCTTCGGCAGTTGCTGGAAGCCGAAGCGGACCTCGAAGTCGGCGGTGAGGCCGGATCCAGCGCCGAGGTGTTACGGCTCCTCCAGGACGGCGTCTGGCATCTTGTATTGCTCGATGTGGCGCTGCCGGATCGCAGCGGGGTGGATACACTGCGGCTGATCCGGCAGCACGTCGGAACCCTTCCGGTGTTGATGGTGAGCGGCTTTCCCGAGGAGCAGTACGCCATCAACGTGCTGCGTGCAGGCGCCAACGGTTATGTCCGGAAGGATGCAGACAGTGACGAGATCCTGCGCGCTATCCGCATTGCGGTGCAGGGGAGGCGCTATGCGAGTGCAACGGTGACCGAACTGCTGGCGAGCCGACTCGACACCGATAGCGACCGACCCATGCATTCGGACTTGTCGGAGCGCGAATTCCAGGTGCTGTGCAAGCTGGCAGGCGGCACCAGTGTCTCCGAAATCGCGGATGAATTGTTTATCAGCGTCAAGACCGTGAGTACCTATCGCGCGCGCCTGCTCGAGAAACTGCGTCTCAAGACCAACGCCGAGCTGACCTACTATGCGGTGCGCAATGGTCTCATTCAGTGACCCGTTTATTCGAACGGCTCTGTCAGGCGCCCGCTGACAGATGTCGGAACTAATAGTTGGTAGAGTTTGCGCCGAGTGGAACGACGAGGTTTTCGGGGGGTTCCTTGAGCGCAATCGATGAAGCAATTTCGCGAAACATGAACGGCACCGCGATTGGCAAGCCGGCTAGCGTGTTGGTGATAGAAGATTCGCGGATGATCCTCGACAGCCTCGTGGACATCATCAATGCAGATCCCGGGCGGCGAGTCGTCGCGACCACCGATACCGAGCAAGAGGCGATCGATATCGTGAATCGCGGCAACGTCGACATCGCGATCATCGACCTCCAGCTCCGACAGGGGTCGGGGGTGGGTGTACTGCAACGACTCGGGCACGAAACGTCGGTGCTCAAGATCGTTCTGACCAATTTCTCGTCACCGCAGATGCGGCAGCGCTGTCTCGACCTGGGTGCCAACTATTACTTCGACAAGTCGCGCGAATTCGAACTGGTGGCGCAGGTGATCGATGCCTGGTTGAAAGATCGATCCGACGCCTCCTGGGGCGGTGGCGCGCAAAT
>JANMWG010000347.1:0-2252 GCA_031393885.1 Betaproteobacteria bacterium
CGGCGACTTTTTCTGATCTGACACGGAGCAGGCAATGACCATCAAGGTAGCGATCAACGGCTATGGCCGCATCGGGCGCAACATCCTTCGCGCCCACTACGAAGGCGGCAAGAAGCACGACATCCAGATCGTCGCGATCAACGATCTCGGCGATGTCAAGACCAACGTCCACCTCACCAAGTACGACACCGCCCACGGCAAGTTCCCGGGTACTGTCGGCATCGATGGTGAATACATGGTCGTCAACGGCGACAAGATCAAGGTACTGGCCAATCGCGACCCGTCGAAACTGCCGTGGGGCGAGCTTGGGGTCGATGTGGTGCTCGAGTGCACCGGCTTTTTCACCACCAAGGAAAAGGCTTCGGCGCACATTGCCGGCGGCGCCAGGAAGGTGATCATCTCCGCCCCGGGCGGCAAGGATGTCGACGCCACCATCGTCTACGGCGTCAACCATGGCGTGCTGAAGGCATCGCATACCGTCATCTCCAACGCCTCCTGCACTACCAACTGCCTGGCGCCGCTGGTCAAGCCGCTGCACGACAAGCTCGGTATCGTCGCCGGCCTGATGACCACCGTACATGCCTACACCAACGATCAGGTGCTGACCGACGTCTATCACGAAGACCTGCGGCGCGCGCGCTCGGCGTCGCAGAACATGATCCCGACCAAGACCGGTGCGGCTGCCGCGGTCGGCCTGGTGCTGCCGGAATTGAATGGCAAGCTCGACGGCTATGCGATCCGCGTGCCGACCATCAATGTATCGATCGTCGACCTCACATTCACCGCGCGGCGCCCGACCACGGTCGAGGAAGTCAACACCATCATGCGCGAAGCGGCCAACGGTTCGCTCAAAGGCATTCTCGACTACACCACCGAACCGCTGGTGTCCTCGGACTTCAACCACAACCCGGCTTCCTCGACCTTCGACGCCTCGCTCACCAAGGTGGCCGAAGGCACCCTGGTCAAGGTGGGTTCGTGGTACGACAACGAGTGGGGCTTTTCCAACCGCATGCTCGATACCACCGTCGCCCTGATGGCCGCGAAGTAGGACACGTTCCGGGGGCGCCGCTGGCGCCCTTTTTTTCCCGAGCAGACCATGAATTTCAAACGACTCGCCGACCAGCAGCTCAAGGGCAAACGGGTATTCATCCGTGCCGATCTCAACGTCCCGCAGGACGACGCCGGCAACATCACCGATGACACCCGCATTCGTGCTTCGCTGCCGGGCATTCGCTTCGCGCTTGACGCTGGCGCGGCTGTGATGGTGACCTCCCATCTCGGTCGCCCGACCGAAGGCGAGGTCAAGCCCGCCGATTCTCTTGCGCCGATCGCCCGACGGCTCGGGGAATTGCTCGGCTGCAGCGTGCCGCTCAAGGTCGACTGGGTCGACGGCGTGACGGTTGCGCCCGGGCAGGTGGTATTGCTGGAGAACTGCCGTTGCAACCGCGGCGAGAAGAAGAACGACGATGCCCTGGCGCGGAAAATGGCCAGGCTTTGCGACCTCTATATCAACGACGCATTTGGCACCGCGCACCGCGCTGAGGCCACGACCCACGGCATCGCGAAGTACGCTGCGATCGCCTGCGCCGGGCCGTTGATGGCGGCCGAACTCGATGCGCTCAAGGCGGGCCTGGCGGCGCCCAGGCGACCGCTGCTGGCGATTGTCGCCGGCTCCAAGGTGTCGACCAAGCTCTCTATCCTGCACGCCCTGGCTGAGCGGGTCGATCACATGATCGTGGGCGGCGGTATTGCGAATACGTTCATGCTGGCCGAAGGTCTGCCGATCGGAAAATCGCTGGCCGAGCCGGATATGCAGGCCGATGCCCGTGCGGTGATGGCGAAAATGAAGGCCAAGGGCGGCTCGGTGCCGATCCCGGTCGATGTGGTAGTTGGCAAGCAGTTCGCAGCCAACGCGATTGCCACCACCAAGGCGGCGACCGACGTCGCGGCCGACGACATGATCTTCGACATTGGTCCGCAGAGCGCGCAGGCGCTGGCCGGTCTGATCGCAGGCGCCGGCACCATCGTCTGGAACGGCCCGCTGGGCGTGTTCGAGTTCGACCAGTTCAGTGGCGGCACGCGTGCGGTGGCCGAGGCGATCGCGGCGTCGCCGGCATTTTCGATCGCCGGCGGTGGCGACACTATCGCCGCGATCAACAAATATGGCGTCGCCGCGAAGATCGGCTACATTTCGACCGCCGGCGGCGCGTTCCTCGAATTTCTCGAAGGCAAGGTATTGCCGGCGGTGGAGA
>JANMWG010000403.1:0-3094 GCA_031393885.1 Betaproteobacteria bacterium
GCCCAGCCCGAGAGCCAAAGGCCGTGGACCAGAACCACGGTGGTCGAAGGAAGACCCGCTACGCGCGCCATGCCGGATTCTAAAGGAGATAGGGGTCAGGCCTGCATAACTGCATTATCGTCGGAGACGATAATGCAGTTATGCAGGCCTGACCCCGATCTCCTTTAGAATCCGGCATGGCGCGCGTATCGGGTCTTCCTTCGACCACCGTGGTTCTGGTCCACGGCCTTTGGCTCTCGGGCTGGGCGCTGGCGCTGTTGCGGGCGCGGATCGCGCGCCGCGGCTACCGCGCGGTCACCTTTTCGTATGCATCCGTTGCCGACGATCTCGACGTCAATGCCCGCCGCCTGGCGGCGTTCAGCCGCCTGCAGCCCGGTCGCATCCTCCATTTTGCCGGCCACAGCCTCGGCGGCCTGCTGATCCTGCGCATGCTCGCGCTCGAACCGGAACGACGCTGCGGCCGGGTGCTGCTGATCGGTTCGCCGGTACGTGACAGCATCGCGATGCGCGGCCTGTCGCGGCTGTCGGCCGGCCGGGCCCTGATGGGCGAAGCGCTCGACCAGTGGTATTCGGTACCGCGGCCGGACCTGGGCTTGCGCTACGAGATCGGGGTGATAGCGGGCTCGCTCGGGTTCGGTCTCGGCACCCTGGTGGCGAAGCTCCCGGCACCGCACGACGGCACCGTCACCGTGGCCGAGACGCGGTGCGACAGCGCCACCGATCACATCGTGCTGCCGGTCAGCCATACCGGCATGCTCGCCTCGGCGCGGGTTGCCGATGAGGCGTGCCGGTTCTTCGATACTGGCCGGTTCACGCACGGCGGACGAGCGCGCGCCAGATGATCGGTCGACTCGTCACCCTGGTTGCCGCCGTCGTCGGCATCGCCATGACCGAAGGTTGTTCGACCATCGGTTATTACTATCAGGCGGCGCGCGGACAGCTTGCCATCACCTGGGCGGCACGACCGATCGAAGCGGTGATCGCGGACCCGGCTATCACCCCGGCGCTGCGTGCGCGTCTCGAAACCGCGCGCGACCTGCGCGACTTCGCGAGCCACGAGCTGGCGCTGCCCGACAACGCGAGCTATCGCCGCTACGCCGATCTGAAGCGACCCTTCGTCGTGTGGAACGTGTTCGCCGCGGCGGAGTTCTCGATCAAGGCGCGCGAGTGGTGTTTTCCGGTAGCGGGCTGCGTGGGCTACAAGGGCTGGTTCGACGAGCGCGACGCGACGCGGTTCGCGCAGAGCGTCCGGCAGGAAGGCTACGATGTTTTCGTGGGCGGCGTGCCGGCGTATTCCACGCTCGGGTGGTTCGACGACCCCATGCTGAGCACGTTCATCCGCTACCCGCGGGCGGAGGTCGCGCGGCTGGTGTTCCACGAACTCGCGCATCAGGTGGCCTATGCCGACGGCGACAGCACATTCAACGAGTCGTTCGCCACCAGCGTCGAGCTGGAAGGGGTGCGGCGCTGGCTGGCGCATGCCGGTTCCGACGCCGAGCGGGCCGAGTTCGGCGCCATGCAGATGCGCAAGCACGATTTCGTGGCCCTGGTGGAGCGCACCCGCGAGCGTCTCGCCCGTCTTTATGCCAGCGGCCTGCCCGCCGAGGCGATGCGTGCCGCCAAGCGCGGCGCCTTCGACGACATGCGCCTGGAATATGCGGCGCTCAAGCGCGCCTGGGGCGGCTTCGCCGGCTACGACCGCTGGTTTGCCCAGCCGCTGGGCAACGCGCACCTCGCATCGATCGCCACCTACACCCAGCGCCTGCCCGCGTTCGAGGCCCTGCTCGCCCGCGAGAAGGGGATCCTGCCGCACCTGTATACGCAGGCGAAACGCCTCGCGCGCCTGTCGCAAGCCGATCGCGATCGCGAACTCGGTGTACTGACTATCCCGCGCGAACCCTGACCGGGTCGCGCTGCCATCGGGTCCACGATGGGGTGCCACCGTCGCCCCCCTGACGCCGCCTTTTGCCAGAAGCCAACGCCGATTCTCGATCTGAAATCGCTCGCGACCCCTGGTGCCCTGAGCGCCGCCGTGTTCGCCGGGCTCGCCTTCACCCCGCTCATGTTCGGGCGAACCGTCGCTTACGCCTGGGGCACTTACACCCTGTACGGCCCGGCCGGGATGGCATTCGCCGTTTTCAGCGTGCTGGTGTCGAGCTGGTGCATGCGCATGGCGTGGAACGGCTTCCGGCGCAACGCGCCGGACACCCCGGCGTCCGCGCGCGGCCGCTATCTGTTCATCGCCTGCTGCATCGGTGCGGTCGGCAACCTCGACCATCTGCCGCGCCTGGGCGTCGGCGTGTTGCCGTTCGGTGGCGTATTGAGCGCGCTGGCGGCGCTGGTGATCGCCGGGACCGCATCGCGTTACCGTCTGGTGGAGATCACGCCGGCGTTCGCGGCGCGGGAGTTCATGGACACGATGTCCGACGGGGTGGCGGTGGTGGATGCGGAGGGGGTGGTGAGGTTGGTGAATCCGGCGCTGTTGGGGATGCTGGGATACGGGGATACGGGGATACGGGGATACGGGGATACGGGGATACGGGGATACGGGGATACGGGGATACGGGGATACGGGGATACGGGGAGGGGGAGATGCTGCGATCGCGCGGGCGCAGCGGGCGGGGGCGATGGCAGCGGTGCTGTACCTGGACCTTGACCGGTTCAAGCACGTGAACGACACGCTGGGCCACGACGAGGGAGACCGGTTGTTGCAGGTGGTGAGCGAGCGCATCGCGGCGTGCGTGCGGGAGTCGGACCTGGCGGTGCGCCCGTTCCGTGGTGCGGATCTGGACACGGCGGTCGCCGCCCGCATTCGCGAGCTGCGCTCGCTCGGGGGCGGTTTCGACATCGACGGCGTGGGCGATGACGCGATCCATCTCGACCCCCCTGCAGGTCGAGATTGCCGACCGCGTCCGTATCGACGCCGGGCAGGTGGCGGGCCACGCGAGTGAGCCGGCGCGCTCGATCGCGGCGCTATGGGGTATGGTTAAGGGTCTCGGGCTCGAAGCGAGCCTGACGGGGGTGGCCGAAACCCCCCATGCGGGGTAGGCCCCCCCAGCCGGGGGCGCGCGTGTCCAGGGGGCCTGGTTGAGCC
>JANMWG010000437.1:0-6616 GCA_031393885.1 Betaproteobacteria bacterium
TGCAGGCCGGCAAGGTCGATCTGTCCGGTGACACCAATGCTCAGCACGTCGCGTGCGCCGACGTTGGCCAAACGGGCGATGAACTCGTCGACATCGCTCGCCACCGAGATGGTCTGCTCCCAGGCCTGCCAGCCGAACTGACCCGTCTCCAGCCGGGTCACGCGAGGTGCAACGCCGGGGGCGTCGATCTCTACCAGCAGCGCGTAACCCGGCTCGTTGCCTTTGAATCGGTCGGGCTCGGGCGTGCCGCTGTACCAAGTGCGGTCATCGATCTGTTTGCAGCCGTGCCAGTCGCCGAGCGCGAGATAGTCGAGCTTGGCGCGCGTGGCGCGATCCGCGCCGATCGGATTGGCCGAGTCGATGTCTTCCGCGAGAACGCCCTGAACGCTACCGTGTGCAACGCCGATGCGCACCTGACCCGGCGCCGTAGCCGCCTGGTCGAACCACTCTGTCAAGTCGTTGTAGGTATGACGCTGGGTCAGAGGCGCCATCAGTGCCGTGAAGGCCAGCGAAGGAAAGTCGAGCACCTTGCCTTGAAGCGCCAAGTGCAAATTGGCAGGTGTCGCACCCAGACGCATGGACCGGGTCCAGACGCTTTCGGTGAGCGCCGCGTCGTGGTTGCCCGGAATCATCACCCACGGGCCGGTATACGCCCGTAGCGCGTTGAACAGCTTTCGAATGGTGCGATCAGAAACGGTTTGCGCGTCGAACACGTCGCCAGCCACCAGCACGGCGTCCACCGCATGCTCGGTTGCCAGGCGCGCAATGGTTTCGACAGCGGCAAAGCGCGCCTCTGCGAGCGGCACGGCGTCGTCCGCCGGAAACTGGCTGTACTGGCGTCCGATTTGCCAATCGGCGGTATGTAGAAAGCGGGGCAACGCTGGTTCCTCGTACGTGGCCTCTGGTGCCAGGGCCCTTGTTCGTTATTCTTCTATGCGCGCCTTAAGCCTCAAGGCTGGCGAGAGGTGGACACCACGCGCACGGTAGGCCCAGAGCTACCTGACTGTCGCACGCGCATGGCATGGTAGCGCCTGTCAGCGTGCCCGAGCTGAAAAAACTGGCGCCTGATCTGCTCAGTCTGGCTGCTCTCATGCCCGCCGGGCCGAGAATCGGGTCGAGCTTGGTCGGCCGGTCCGACTAGTCCGGTCGGGTCGCCGAAGCGCAGGTCCGCGTGCTGGACCTGGCCCGTGTTATTCGAGGGAAAGCCGATTCAGATTGTTGCTGTCAACACGTTCACCGCCAGCGTGCCAGCGGCACCAATGGCGACACGCACAACTTGGCATCAGGTTGCCGGGCCACCCAGACTTTCGCGCTGCGCGCCAGGGGACTGGAGTCTTCCACCCAGTAGATCAGCAGGCAGGCATCGACACAGGCACGGCGCATCACTCATCGTCCCACTCGTTGCGCAGACCGCGAATACGTTCTTCCACTTTCCGCGGGTCGGCTCGTGGGATGGCCAGGAATTCGGGTGACTGCAACAGAGCCAGCAAGTTGGCGACGCCGCGGTGCGTAGATTCACGCCCACCTCCCGGCGCCCATCGGCCCGGCCGCACCGCGAGGTCAAGCCAGCCAAAGTCGCCGCTGGCGAGTACAACACCGAAAGCGAAGTCATCCGCGAAGGACTGCGCGCGCTCCTGGCGCGAGATCGTGCGGTCGAAGGCTGGCTTCTCAACGACGTGGCCGCCGCCTACGACGCCCTGAAGGCCGATCCGTCGAAGGCGGTCAGCGCGGATGAAGTCCGCGCCTCGCTGGCGGCGCTTCACAAGAAAACCGTCGGCTGGACGTGAAGTCGTACGCGGTCGGTTTCGCGCCCGAGGCCAAGAGACAACTGGCGGATTTGTACTTGTACATTGCCGCCCACGGCTCGCCGCCTGTCGCCGAGCGATACACCGATGCCGTCGTCGCTTTTTGCGAAAGTCTGACCACATTTCCGCTTCGAGCGGCAGCGCGCGACGCGCTACGAGTCATCAAGGTAGCCACCGACCTCAGCGCCGATCTGGGCAAGGCGCTGTTCTGGTATCGCAACGAACCGTTTTCGGCATTCGGCTACAAGACGGCCGGGCGGCTCGTCTCCGAGGGGCGGACGGATGATCTCCTTCGGTAGGTGGCGTCCGTTCTCACGGCAGCTGTCAATACTGTCAATGCTGGCGTTGCTTACAATGCTGGCATTCGAGGAGAATCTCTTGGCCACACTGACTATTCGCAACCTGGACGACACTCTCAAGAACCGCCTGCGGGTGCGCGCGGCATCGCGCAATCGATCCGTGAGCGCGATGTTCAACGAAGACTTTGCCCAGCGCATCCTGCCCTTCGGCAGTGCTGCGGCGGTCGCGACTCGACGGCTCCCGCGCACTTCCGTCAGGACGGTTGAAACCCCTCACCAGTAGACCCAATTTCAAGGAGAGTTGAGATGACTACAGAGCGCGCGGTTCTGGCAGGCGGTTGCTTCTGGGGCATGCAGGAACTGATACGGAAGATGCCCGGCGTGGTGTCGACGCGGGTGGGCTACACCGGTGGCGATGTGCCGAATGCCACGTACCGCAATCACGGTACCCATGCCGAGGGGATCGAGATCACTTTCGACCCGGCGGCGACGAGCTATCGGCGCCTGCTCGAGTTCTTCTTCCAGATCCACGATCCGACCACGCCGAACCGGCAGGGCAACGACCGCGGCATGTCCTACCGCTCGGCGATCTACTTTGTTTCCGAAGCACAGCGGCTCGAGGCGATCGACACGATCAAGGACGTCGAAGCTTCCGGCCTCTGGCCGGGAAAGGTGGTCACGGAAGTCGCCCCGGTGGGTGCCTTATGGCAGGCTGAACCGGAGCATCAGGACTACCTGCAGCAGTACCCGGGCGGCTATACGTGTCATTTCGTGCGACCGAACTGGGTCTTGCCTCGTCGCGCCGCAGCCTGAAGGCTCGAACTTGGCTCGTCTGTTCCAGACCCCGGCCGTCAGCGGCAGCACCCGTAAGGCCTCTCCCGCCATCCGCAGGTACCAGCACCCGCCAGGGCGTTCCACCCGGTAGATTGGAAATTGGGCCGTATGGCGGAATTCAGCGCGGCGCGTCCTCCAGGATCAGGTCGGCACCCCGCTCCGCCGTCATCATCACCGCCGCCTGGATGTTGCCCGAGACCATCCTCGGCATGACCGAAGCGTCCACGATCCGCAGGCCGTCGAGTCCGCGCAACCTGAGTCGCAGGTCCACCACGGCCGCCTCATCTTCGCCCATTCGGCAGGTGCCGAGCGGGTGATAGATGCTTTGCCCGTTTGCGCGTGCGAAGCTGATCCAGTCGGCATCGCTGCGCACGGCGTCACCGGGGCTCATCTCGTGGTCCACAAAGTGGCGCATCGCCGGTTGCGCCGCGATACGGCGGGCCAGCTGCATGCTGCGAGCCATGCAGGCCTGGTCGACCGGGCTGCTCAGGAAGTTGGGGCGGATGGCCGGCCCCGCCGAGGGATCCCGGGACTGCGCATGGATGCTGCCCACCGATTCCGGGCGCAACTGGGTGACGCCGATCGTCATGCCCGGGGCGCGGTCGAGGATGCGCTCGGCCGCATTCGCGTAGCTCGCGTGAACGAAGAAATACTGCGCATCCGGCGTCGGCAGTTCGGGGCTCGATCTGACGAAGCCATGGACCAGCCCGGTCCCGAGCGTCAGGATGCCTCTGCCCTGCGTTACGTAGCGCAACACCTCACGCGCCAGACGCCAGCCACGCGACATCTCGTTGAGCGTCACGGTGTTCTTCACCCGCCAGTTCATCCGCGTGCAGAAGTGATCGATGTAGTTCTCGCCGACCCCCTGCAGCGCATGGCGCACCGGAACCCCGATCGACTGCAGCAGTTCAGGTTGACCGATACCCGACAGCTCGAGCAGTTGCGGCGACTGCACGGTGCCCGCTGCGAGGATCACTTCGATGCCGGCCCTGACCTTGACTTCCTGCTCGCCGCGCCGATAGGTGACGCCGGTGCAGCGCCCGCCATCGAGATCGAGGGAGCGCACTAGCGCATTGGTCACCACGACCAGATTCGCCCGCTTCCGGGCCGGGGCCAGATAGGCGTCGTAGGCACTCCATCGCCGGCCGCCACGCTGGTTCACCTGGTAGTAGCCGAAGCCTTCCTGATCGGGGCCGTTGTAGTCGTCGTTCAACGGCTGACCGTCTTGCTGGGCGGCCTTCAGGAACGCATCGGTGATCGGAAATCGCTCGCGCACTTGCTCCAGGTTCACAGGCCCATTCTTGCCGCGGCTTTCGCCACCAGGGGCATAACACTCCAGCTTGCGGAAGTACGGTTCGACCTCCGCGTACCCCCAGCCACGGGCGCCGGCATCGCGCCAGGCGTCGTAGTCATGCGGTTGGCCGCGGACGTAGATCATGCCGTTGATCAGCGTCGATCCGCCCAGCCCCTTGCCGCGCGGCACGGCGATGACCCGTTGGTTGGTGCCGGGCTCGGGGGTCGTTGCGAATCGCCAGTTGTACTTGCGGTTGGTCAGGAGCTTGCTGAAGCCGGCCGGGATCGGAATCCACATGCCGGTCGGTTCGCCACCTGCCTCGAGCAGCAGGACGCGGTGGCGCCCCGATGTGGTCAGGCGGTTGGCGAGGATGCAGCCGGCAGTGCCGCCGCCGACGATGACGTAGTCGAAGGAGTCCATGTGCTGGTTGGTCAGATCAGTGCCGTCGGGCTCATGGGCGATGCGCCTCCGCGGTGGATTGGCCCGTCATGAACGCGGCCATGAGCTGGACCTGACCCGCCAGCATCGGCGCCCCCGCATGCGTGCGGCAACCCCTGTCCGCCGCCGCCGCAAGCAGTGGCGTCAGTGCTGGGTCCATGATGATCTCGGCAACGATCTGCCGCGCCTCCAGGCGGCCCGTATCCAGCGGCAGGGCATCGCCGGGCCGCAGCCCGAGCGAGGTGGCATTGACCACCAGATCGTGCCCGGAGGGATCGTCGGTGCCGACGGCCCCCTGCAGGCTGGGAAAGGCGTCGACCACCCGGTCCAGCAGGCTTCTTGCCTTGTCGGCCGAACGGTTGGCCAGGGTCAGTCGATGGACCCCCGCCTTGGCCAGTGCGAAGGCAATCGCGCTGGCAGCACCACCAGCGCCGGCCAGATACACGGATTGCCCTGCAGGGTCGATGCCGGCGGCACGCAGCCCGTGCACGAAGCCGTCTCCATCGAGGATGCCGCCGATGAGCCGACCATCGGCGGTGCGACGCACGACATTGACCGCGCCCACCTGGCGGGCGTCGATGGTCAGTTCGTCACACCAGCAAACGACGGCAATCTTGTGCGGGACGGTGACGATGAAGCCATCGAAGTTGCGGATGCCGCGCAAGGCCTGCAACGTCGTGGCGAGCGCGCCGGGTTCCACATGCAACGGCACCATGACACCGTCGAACCCCTGGGCTTCGAACAGGCGGTTGATGGCCTGCGGTGTCTTCACGTGGTGGACAGGATCGGCCAGGATGCCGAAGACCCGCGTGCGTCCGGAGATGGTGGTCATGCTGCTGGAGCCAGGGTGAAGGCGGGATCCGTCAGGTCATCAGCCAGCCGCCGGCGACGTCGATCACCTGCCCGGTGATGAAGCCGGCCTGGGCCGATGTGAGGTAGAGGCAGGCATCGGCGACTTCGACCGGCTTGCCGAGGCGACGCAACGGTGTCGCGGCGACGACCGCCGCGTTGGCCGCGGCCGGCGCGCCCGCCACCATCGGCGTGTCGATGCGGCCTGGAGCGAGCGCGTTGACCGTCACGCCATGCGGGCCGAGTTCGCCGGCCAGGTGGCGGGTCAGCCCGATGATGGCTGCCTTGGTGGTGCTGTAGTGCGCGGCGACGATGTCGAGGTAGGCCTTGCCCGCGACCGACGACATCGAGACGATGCGACCGAAGCGGCGCTCGACCATGCCGGGCGTCAGGAGGCGGCAGAAGTTGAACACGCTGTTCAGGTTGACGTCGATGACGCGCTGCCACTCCAGCGGGTCCATGCGCCAGATCGGCGCCGGCAGCCCGTCATGTTTGGGTGAGATGCCGACGTTGTTGACCAGCGTATCCACCGGGCCCAGCTGGCTCTCGATCATGCGGCAGGCTTCGCCGCAGGCGTCGAGGTCGGCCACGTCCGCCACCGTGAAGCAAACGCGATGGCCGAGACCGTTCAATCGTTCGGCCAGGGCATTTCCGGCCTTCGCTTCGCGGTCGACAAAGCCGACGGCGGCGCCTTCCTGCGCATAGCGCTCGACCAGCACGGCGCCGATGCCACTGGCGCCGCCGGTGACCAGGACGGTTCTGTGTTGATGATTCATGCCGGGTACAGGGCTTCGAGGCAACTTTGGAGTTTACCTGAGCGCGTTGCGGCGATGACGCCCCATGGTCTGCGGTCTACGATACCGCCGTCCGAATAGGGACTGGAGGCCGGTACCAGCGCATGGTTCAAGGGTGCAGGAACCGAATCGATTCGGTAGGAGTTGTGCTCACCCACCTCCCGTCCGACTGCGATGCGCTCCAAGCCGATCCGTCAAGGGCGGTCAGCGCGAATGAATGCAGGTGGCGCGATTCGCCCTCGCCTGAACCGATCCAGGAATCGTCACTGGTCGCAGCAATCGACGCAGATTTCCTTACGGTCG
>JANMWG010000439.1:0-11398 GCA_031393885.1 Betaproteobacteria bacterium
CAACTGCACACCGAGGTGAACCGGTGCGCGGCGATGATGCTCGCGCTCGGGGTTACGCGCGGTGAGCGTGTCCTGCTCTACATGCCGATGATTCCCGAATGGATGGCGCCGATGCGGGCGCAGGCGAGCATCGCCACCACCGCCTCGGGAATCATCGGCATGTAGAGCAGGACACGCTCACCGCGTGCGACCCCGAGCGCGAGCATCATCGCCGCGCACCGGTTCACCTCGGTGTGCAGTTCGCGGTAGGTCAGCGTCGATTCGACGCCGGTTTCGGTCGAGATGTAGACCAGCGCCGCCTGCTCGCCGCGCGCAGCGAGATGACGATCGACGGCGTTGTGACACAGGTTGGTCTCGCCGCCGACGAACCAGCGCGCGAACGGCGGTCGCGAATAGTCGAGCACCTGGTCCCAGGGCCGATGCCAGTCGATCAGCCGCGCCTGCTCGCTCCAGAATCCATCGCGGTCGTCGATCGATCGCCGGTGGAAGGCGTCGTAGGTGAGTCCCATGCCTTATGTGATTTCCTGATCAGCGATGAAGTTCAGCCACCACGCCTGCAGGTGACTGCAACCAAAAGACTGGCCCACAACAAGGTAACCCCGCCATCAACGCTCAGGTTTCCCTCATCCCCAGCCCTTCTCCCGACGGGAGAAGGGAGAAGGGCGCAGGGCGTAGGGCGCAGGAGACATCCCTCTCCCCTCGGGAGAGGGACCGAGGGTGAGGGAGGCTGAGGAATGTCGCTAATCATGTGTGATTTTGACGGCGGTGCGACCTCGCACCTGGCCCTTGACGAAGGCATCGAACGCACCGGGCAGGTCGTCGAAACCGATGGTGCGGGTCATGGTGGCCAGATGCGCCGGCTTCATGTCGCTGCCCAGGCGATCCCATACCCGGCGTCGCAGCGGCATCGGGCAATTGACGGAGTCGATGCCGCACAGCGTGACGCCGCGCAGGATGAACGGCATGACGGTGGTGTTGAAGGTATGGGTGGCTGCGAGGCCGATCGAGGCGATGGTGCCGCCGATCTTCACCGTGCTCGCCATCCACGACAGCACGTCGCCGCCGAGGTTGTCGACGGCGCCGGCCCAGGTCTCGGAACCGAGCGGGCGGATCTTCGCCAGATCGAGACTCGAACGCAGCATGACCTCAGCGGCGCCGATCTCCTCGAGATAGCCGGCCTCGGCCTCCTTGCCGGTCAAGGCGACGACGCGATAGCCCAGGCGGGTCAGGATGTCGATCGCGACCGACCCGACCCCGCCGGTGGCGCCGCTGACGATGACCGGACCGTTGGCGGGCTTCAGGCCGTTGGCTTCCATGCGCTCGACCGCAAGCCCGGCGGTGAACCCCGCGGTGCCCAGCGCCATCGCCTCGAAGGGCGTCATGCCCTTGGGCATCGGCACCACCCAGGCGGCTGGCACCCGCATCCGCTCGGCGTAGCCACCGTCGTGCGCGACGCCGGTGTCGTAGCTGGTGCAGATCACCGCATCGCCAGGCTTGAACGCGGCATCCGTGGACGACTCGACGATGCCGGCGCCGTCGATCCCGCCGACGCAGGGAAAGCGGCGGATGATCTTGCCGGTGCCGGTGGCCGCGAGGGCATCCTTGAAGTTGATGCTGGAGTAGGCCGTGCGAATGACCACCTCGCCCGGATCCAGTTCGTCCAGCGCCATGTCGACCATGCGGCTCGCGACCTTGCCGTCCTCGTTGAAGATGCGAAATGCCTTGAAGCGCTCTGCCATGGTGCTGCCTCCGTTGACGATGGTTGGTAGTGATTCTAAGTTGTTCGCCGCTTCGCGCGCGACATCAGCGTACGCGGAGACCTCGCGGCATCAAGCCTGATGCTCGGCGCCGAGATATTGCAGAGTCTGCATCTCCACGAGCCGGCTCGCCGTGCGCTCCTGCTCGCTGGTGACCGCGACCGCGCCGAATAACTCCAGGGCAGGCACTGCCGCCGCCACGATGAGCTTGACCCGGCGATCATAGAACTCGTCGACCAGCCAGCTGAAGCGGCGCATGGTGTCGGCCTGATCGGACGCAAAGCGCGGCACCCCGGATATCAGCACGGTGTGGAACCGGCGCGACAGCTCGATGTAGTCGGCCTGGCCGCGCGGACCGTCGCACAGGGCGGCGAAGTCGAACCAGGCCACGCCGCCCTCGATCCGCCGTGCGGCAATGATCCGGCCTTCGATATCGAGCGAGCCGTCGCTGCCGGCGGCGCCGGCAACCTGGCGGAATGCTTCGTCCAGCGTGCGTTCGGCAACCGCATCGACCGGGTGATGCCAGGTGCCCGCCTTCTCCAGGGCGCGAAGCCGGTAGTCGATGCCGGCATCCAGGTGCACCACCTCGAGTTCGCGTTCGATCAGTTCGATGGCGGGCACGAACTGGCTGCGCTGCAGCCCATGCAGATACAGCGACGCCGGCGCGGTGTTGGAGGTGGTGATGAGCGTGACACCGCGCGCGAACAGGCCTTCGAGCAGCTTGCGCATGAGCATCGCGTCGCCGATGTCGGTGATCTGGAACTCGTCGAGGCACAGCAGCCGGGACTCACCGGCGATGCGCGCCGCCACCTGGTCGAGCGGTTCAGCCTGACCCTGCAGGCGCCTGAGGTCATGATGCATCTCCTGCATGAAGCGATGGAAATGGGCGCGCCGCTTGCGTTCGACCGGCATGTGCTCGAACGCGCTGTCCATCAGGAAGCTCTTGCCGCGCCCGACGCCGCCCCACAGGTAGAGGCCGCGTACCGGCCTGGAGGTCTGCAGGAAACCGAGCCAGCCGCGATTGGCTGCGCCGCCGGCAAGGTCGGCGGCGATGCGTTCGAAGTGCCGCAACGCGTCGCGCTGGGCGGCATCGAGCGCGAAGCCGTGCTGCCGTGCCTGCGCCGCCACCCGGCGCTCGATCTGGCCCTCGACCATGCCGCACGGCGCGGCCGGCAACGCTGCGGAACCGGTCATCGGGCAGCGCCCGCCGGCGTCAGATGTTGAGCGCGCGCTTGTCCACGCCAAGCGCGGCTTCGTGCATTGCTTCGGACAGCGACGGATGCGCGTGCACGATGCGGGCGATGTCTTCGCTGCTGGCGCCGAATTCGAGCGCCACCACCGCTTCGGAGATGAGCTCGGACGCGAACGGCCCGATGATATGCACGCCGAGAATACGATCGGTCTTGGCGTCGGCCAGCATCTTGACGAAGCCGCCGGTCTCGCCCAGCGCACGGGCGCGTCCGGATGCCGCGAACGGAAACTGGCCGGCGCGGTATTCGACGCCCGCCGCCTTGAGCTCCTGCTCGGTCTTGCCGACCCAGGCGATCTCGGGCGAGGTGTAGATCACCCACGGGACCGTATCGAGGTTGACGTGCGGCGACTGGCCGGCAATGGTTTCGGCGACCGCGACACCTTCTTCCGAAGACTTGTGCGCCAGCATCGGCCCGCGCACCACATCGCCGATAGCGAAAACGTTGGGCAGGTTGGTACGGCACTGGGCGTCAACATCGACATAGCCGCGCCCGTCGAGCTTCAGGCCGACGGCTTCGGCGTTGAGGCCGGCCGTGTTGGGAATCCGCCCGATCGCCACCACCAGCCGGTCGAAATCGACCCGGTGCCTGGTGCCGTTGCGGTCTTCGTATTCGACCTTGACCGTGGCCTTGGCCGGGGTGATCGCCGACACCTTGGCACCGGTGTAGATCTTGAGCCCGAGCTGCCCGGTGAAGGCCCGAAAGGCCTCCTTGGCGACATGCTCGTCGGCGAGCGCGAGAAAGCCGGGTAACGCTTCGAGAATGGTCACTTCGGCGCCGAGGCGACGCCAGACGCTGCCCATCTCGAGGCCGATGACGCCGGCGCCGATGATGCCGAGGCGCTTGGGCACGGCCTCGAAAGCGAGAGCGCCGATGTTGTCGCAGACCAGCTTGTTGTCGGTCTCGACGCCGGGAAACGGTCGCGCCACCGACCCGGTGGCGATGACCACGTACTTCGCGGCGATGGTTTCGGTGCGGGCGTCGCCCGTGACCTCGATGGTGTAACCATTCGGGTCCGACGCCGTGAAACGCCCGTGGCCATGCACCGACGTCACCTTGTTCTTCTTGAAGAGGTAGCCGATGCCGTTGGTGAAGTCACCGACGATCTTGTCTTTGCGTGCCTGCATCGTACCGACGTCGAGGGTGACCCCCTTGACACCGATGCCGTGCTCGCCGAATTTATGCAGGACACGCTCGTAGTTCTCGGATGATTCGAGCAGCGCCTTCGACGGGATGCACCCGACGTTGAGGCAGGTGCCGCCGAGGCTCGCCTTGCCCGTCGCCGGATTCTTCCAGTCGTCGATGCAGACGGCGCTCAGGCCGAGCTGGGAGGCGCGGATGGCGGCGACATAGCCGCCAGGACCGGCGCCGATCACGGCAACGTCGAATTGTCTGGTCATGGTCATCAGATATCGAGGAGCAGCCGCGCCGGATCTTCCAGCGCTTCCTTGATCGCCACCAGCCCGAGCACCGCTTCGCGCCCGTCGATGATCCGGTGGTCGTACGACAGGGCGAGGTAGTTCATGGGCCGGATCACGATCTGGCCATCCTCGACCACCGGCCGGTCCTTGGTGGCGTGGATGCCCAGGATCGCGCTCTGCGGCGGATTGATGATCGGCGTCGAGAGCATCGAGCCGAACACCCCGCCATTGGAGATCGAGAACGTGCCACCGGTGAGTTCCTCGATGGTGAGCTTGCCGTCCTGCGCACGCTTGCCGAAGTCGGCGATCAGTTTCTCGATCTCGGCGAGCGACATCGAATCGGCGTTGCGGATGATCGGCACCACCAGACCGCGCGGGCTGCCGACGGCGACGCCGATATCGAAGTAGCCGTGATAGACGATGTCGTTGCCGTCGATCGATGCATTGAGCACCGGGTATTTCTTCAGGGCCGCCATCGCCGCCTTGACGAAGAACGAGGTGAAGCCGAGCTTGACCCCGTGCTCCTTCTCGAAGCGATCCTTGAATTTGTTGCGCAGATCCATCACGCCCTGCATGTTCACTTCATTGAAGGTGGTGAGGATCGCCGCCGTCGATTGCGACTGGACCAGGCGTTCAGCCACGCGCTGGCGCAGCCGCGACATCGCAACACGCTTCTCCGGCCGGTCGGCGAGCAGGCTGTCGATGTCGACCGGAGACGGCAGCACGACCGCCGGGCGACCGGGGGCTCGCGCGCCGCTCTGGGCGAAGGCGTTCACGTCTTCCTTGGTGACGCGGCCACCGCGACCGGTGCCGGCGACCTGTGCGAGGTCGATCTGCTGGTCGGCCGCAACCTTGCGGGCCGCGGGCATCGAGGGTACGTCGGTCGTGTGCGCCACCGCCGTCGGCACCACCGCGGCTGCCGCAACCGCAGGCGGCGGGGATGCCTTGACGGGCTCGGCTGCGGCCGGCACGGCGGCAACCACCGATGCCTTGGCCTCGGTGTCGATGATGGCGATGATCTCGTTGCTCACCACCAGGCTGCCATCGCCTTTGACGATGCTGACCAGCACCCCGTCGTCGGGTGCGGGCAGTTCGAGCACCACCTTGTCGGTCTCGATATCGATCAGGTTTTCGTCGCGCTGCACCCGCTCGCCCTGCTTCTTGTGCCAGGTGACAAGCGTCGCTTCGGCGACGGATTCGGACAGCGCCGGTACTTTGACTTCGATCAGCATGAATGCTCCGTGGTCCGGGGTTCCGATATCGGGTTCAATGGCATGCAGGCCGGACAACCGCGCAACCGCACGGCTGCCCGCCCGTCGCCCGCGCGCGTTCCACCCGGTATGCGCGCGTGGTGCGACAAGATTGAATGACGATGATCATGTGGCGGGACAGCGAGCGCCGGGCCGCTCCCAAGCGAGCTGGCCCCCCATTGGGGGGTGGCGACCGCAGGAAGCCTGGGGGGGTTGTCATCTAGACACCGATGGTGAGCGCGGCATCCACGACGGCCTTCTGCCGCTGGTTATGCAGCGCGAGGTAGCCGCCGGCCGGCGATGCGCTCGACGGCCGCAGCGCATAGCGCAGCTTCTGGTCTGCGCGCATGTGCCGCAGCAGATAGTGCTGGATGCGGTGCCACGCGCCCTGGTTGCCGGGCTCTTCCTGGCACCAGACGATCTCGGTCGCATTCGGATAGCGGGCGATCTCCGCGGCGAAGTCCTCGTGCGGGAACGGATACAACTGCTCGATACGCACCACCGCGACATCCTTGATCTTGCGTTCGCTTCGCGACGCGAGCAGGTCGTAGAAGATCTTGCCGCTGCAGAACACGACCCGCTTGACGTCCTTGGGCTTGATCGCTTCGACCTCGGGGATCACCGGCATGAAACGGCCCTTGGCGAGATCGTCGAGCGACGACACCGACTCCTTGTGGCGCAGCATGCTCTTCGGACTCATGATCACGAGCGGCTTGCGGTAGGAGCGCAGCATCTGACGCCGCAGCAGATGGAACATCTGCGACGGGTTCGACGGCACCACCACCTGCATGTTGTAGTCGGCGCACAACTGCAGAAAGCGTTCGGGGCGCGCCGACGAATGCTCGGGGCCCTGGCCTTCGTAGCCGTGCGGCAGCATCAGCACCAGCCCGCACAGACGGCCCCACTTCACTTCGCCCGACGCGATGAACTGGTCGATCACGACCTGCGCGCCATTGACGAAGTCGCCGAACTGCGCCTCCCACACCACCAGTTCGCTCGGCTCCGCGGTGGCGTAGCCGTATTCGAAGCCGAGCACGGCCTCTTCGGACAACGTGGAATCGATGACGACGAAATCGGGCTGGTTCTCGGCGATCTTCTGCAGCGGCACGTAGGTGCCGGAATCCCAGCGTTCGCGGCTCTGGTCGTGCAGCACCGCGTGACGGTGAAAAAACGTGCCACGACCGGTATCCTGCCCTGAGAGCCGCACGCCATAGCCTTCCTTGAGCAGGGTCGCGTACGCCAGCGTCTCGGCCATGCCCCAATCCAGCGGCTGCTTGCCCAGACCCATCTGGCGGCGGTCGGCGATGACCTTCTCGACACGCGAATGGAGCTTGAAGTCGGGCGGCAGCGTGGTCAGGCGTTCCGCCATCGATTGCAGCACCTCTACCGGGACACCGGTGTGCACCGGCTGGGTCCACGGCACACCGTGGAACGGCGCCCAGTCCACATGGAACGGCGGCTTGAAGTTGTAGATGATGTTCTTGTTGGTGTGGTGCCCGCCGTCGAGCGCGGCGCGATAGGTCTTCACCACCGCATCTTCGTCGCCGGGACGGATGATGGCTTCGCGCAGCAGCTTGTCGGCGTACAGCTTGCGGGTGCCGGGATGCTGGTTGATGATCTTGTACATCAGCGGCTGGGTGACCATCGGCTCGTCCTGCTCGTTGTGGCCGAGCTTGCGGAAGCACACCAGGTCGACCACGACGTCCTTGCCGAACGCGGTGCGGAAATCGAGCGCGATCTCGGTGGCCAGCACGGCGGCTTCGGGGTCGTCGCCATTCACGTGGATCACAGGCGCCTCGACCATCTTGGCCACGTCCGAGCAGTAGATCATCGAACGCGTGTCGCGCGGATCGGAGGTGGTGAACCCGATCTGGTTGTTGATGATCAGGTGCACGGTGCCACCGGTGCCGTAGCCGCGCGTCTGCGACAGGTTCATGGTCTCCATGACCACGCCCTGCCCGGCAAAGGCCGCGTCGCCATGGATCAGCACCGGCAGCACCTGTCGGCCTTCGCGGTCGCGACGCCGATGCTGGCGGGCACGCACCGAACCTTCCACCACCGGGTTGACGATCTCGAGATGCGAGGGATTGAACGCCAGGGTCACGTGCATCGGACCGCCCGGGGTCAGCACATCGGACGAGAACCCCTGGTGGTACTTGACGTCTCCCGCGGGCAGATCCGCGTGCTTGCCCTCGAATTCGGAGAACAGATCTTTCGGCAGCTTGCCGAGCGTGTTCACCAGCACGTTCAGGCGGCCACGGTGCGCCATGCCGATCACCAGTTCCTGCACACCGCTCTCGCCGGCGCGCTGCAGCAGGTTGTCGAGCATGGGAACAAGGCTGTCGCCGCCTTCGAGCGAGAAACGCTTCTGCCCGACGTACCGGGTGTGCAGGTAGCGTTCGAGCGTCTCGGCCGCGCTCAGGCGCTCGAGGATGTGGCGTTTCTCGTCCGGCGAATAGCTCGGCCGCGAGCGGACACCTTCGAAGCGCTGCTGCAGCCAGCGCTTCTGGGCGGTGTCGGTGATATACATGTATTCGAGACCGATGCTGCCGCAGTAGGTTTCCTTGAGTGCCTGCAGGATGTCTTTCAGCGTCATCTGCTCCGGCCCCACCAGGGTGCCGGTGTTGAAGACGCGATCCATGTCTTCCGCAGTGAAGCCGTAGTAGGCCGGCTCGAGCTCCGGTACGTCGGGTTTCTCGAGCCGCTTGAGCGGATCGAGCGCGGCATGCCGCGCACCGAGAAACCGGTACGAACTGATCAACTGAAACACTGCCGCCTGCTTGCGGCCGAGCTCGGCAAGCTCGCCCGGCGCGACCTGGGCACTGGTCCGGCTGCGATCCCTGGCGATACGCCCGATCAGTTCGCGCACCGGTTCATGCGGCACATCGCGCGGACCCGGCAGCACCTGAATCTGATCGAAGTACCGCTTCCACTCGGGCGTGACGGCATCCTGGTTGTCGAGGTAGCTCTCGTAAAGTTCATCGATGTAGGGCGCGTTGCCGCCGAACAGATGGGAACCGGACAACTGATCTTTCATCACAGGATGGGTCCTCCCCGGAGAAGTCTTGTTCGACGCGCGCGGTACGGTCGGTGTGGTCGTGCGGCTCGCCGCGTACGATTGTGCGATCGGTCAGCGGCGTTCGGCCAGCGGCTCGAGTTGCCGGGCGGTCGCACCCTGATAGAGCTGGCGCGGACGGCCGATCTTGTATTCGGGATCGGCGATCATCTCGTTGAGTTGCGCGATCCAGCCCACGGTTCGCGCCAGCGCGAAGATCGCGGTAAAGAGCGGCACCGGGATGCCGATCGCCTTCTGCACGATGCCGGAATAGAAGTCGACGTTCGGGTAGAGCTTGCGCGACACGAAGTAGTCGTCTTCGAGAGCGATCTTCTCGAGGCCCATGGCGAGCTTGAACAGGGGATCATCATGCAGCCCGAGTTCATTCAGCACCTCGTGGCAGGTCTCGCGCATCAGCTTGGCGCGCGGATCGTAGTTCTTGTAGACCCGATGTCCGAAGCCCATCAGGCGCACGCTCGAGTTCTTGTCTTTCACCTTGGCGACGAACTCGCCGATCTTCGCCATTCCACCCATGGCCTGGATGTCGCCCAGCATGTGCAGCGAGGCTTCGTTGGCGCCGCCGTGCGCCGGCCCCCACAGGCAGGCCACGCCGGCCGCGATCGCCGCGAATGGGTTGGTGCCGGACGACGCGCACAGCCGCACCGTGGAGGTGGAGGCGTTTTGCTCGTGGTCGGCATGCAGGATGAAGATGCGGTCGAGCGCACGCACCAGAACGTCGTTGACCTCGTACTCCTCGCACGGGGTCGCGAACATCATGCGCATGAAGTTGGCGGTGTACGAGAGATTGTTCCGGGGGTAGATGTAGGGTTGCCCGGACGAATACTTGTAGGCCATGGCCACCAGGGTGGGCATCTTGGCGATCAGC
Organism: Betaproteobacteria bacterium; assembly: GCA_031393885.1. GTDB lineage: Bacteria > Pseudomonadota > Gammaproteobacteria > Burkholderiales. Next base: position 9,620 of record JANMWG010000439.1, read on the forward strand.
CGGATGGCCGAAATCTCGCGCTGCTTGGCGTCGTGCAGGTTGATCGAGTCGGGGTAGAACGCGGACATCGCGCCGACCAGGCCGGTCATCACCGCCATCGGGTGCGCATCGCGGCGAAAACCGCGCAGGAAGAACTGCATCTGCTCGTTCACCATGGTGTGCTTGGTGACGAGGCCGACGAAGTCCTGCTTTTGGGTGACGTTCGGCAGCTCGCCCTTGAGGATCAGGTAGCACACCTCGAGAAAATCGCAGTTCCCGGCCAGTTGCTCGATCGGATAACCACGGTAGAGCAGTTCGCCCTTGTCGCCATCGATGTAGGTGATGGTGGAATTGCACGACGCCGTGGAGAGAAATCCGGGGTCGTAGGTGAATTTTCCGGTGGCTGAATAGAGCTTGCGGATGTCGATCACGTCGGGGCCGACAGCGCCCTTGACGATGGGTAGTTCCACCGTCGGCGTGCCGTCGCTGAAGGTAACCGTGGCTTTCGGGGCGTCGCTCATTGACCTCTCCATGGTTCGCGGAGACCGCATTCTAGGGATTTTCGCCGCAGGATGCTGCTACGCATCAAAGACTTCTCGTGACCAACGGCCGCCCCCGGGCGAAGGCGCAGCGCAGCGAAGCCTGGGGGGGGATCCTCACGCCGCGCGCAGCCGATCGAGGACGGCTTCTTCCTCGGGGTTATCGGCGTGCAGCCGGCCAGACATGAGGTCCCACAGCTCGTTGTCGGCGTGCGCCAGCAGCGCAACGAAGACCTCGCGCTGGCGCGCATCGAGGTCGGTGTAGCCCTGGGCGAGGAACCGGGTCAGGACCAGGTCGAGCTCGAGCAGGCCGCGACGACAGCGCCAGCGCAGGCGGTCGAAGTCACTCACCGAACTCGCTCCGGGCCGCTGGCGTCACACCATTCTCTTGATCATGATGTCCTTGATCTTGCCGATGGCGCGGGTCGGATTGAGACCCTTCGGGCAGACATCGACGCAGTTCATGATGGAGTGGCAGCGGAACAGGCGGTAGGGATCCTCGAGGTCATCGAGGCGCTCGCTGGTGGCGTGGTCGCGGGTGTCGGCGATGAAGCGGTAGGCGACGAGCAACCCGGCCGGACCGACGAACTTGTCGGGATTCCACCAGAACGACGGGCATGCCGTGGAACAGCACGCGCACAGGATGCACTCATAGAGCCCGTCGAGTTCCTCGCGCTCGGCCGGCAGCTGGATGCGCTCCTTCTCCGGCGCCACCTCGGTGTTCTGCAGGTACGGCTTGATCGAGTGGTACTGCTTGAAGAACTGCGACATGTCGACCACGAGATCGCGGATGACCGGCAGGCCGGGCAATGGCCGAAGCTGGACCGGCTGCTCGAGATCGGCCAGGCGGGTGATGCAGGCGAGGCCGTTCTTGCCGTTGATGTTCATCGCGTCGGAGCCGCAGACGCCTTCGCGGCACGAGCGGCGCAGCGACAGGCTGTCGTCGACGGCCTTGATGCGGATCAGGGCATCGAGCAGCATCCGGTCGGTGGGTTCCAGCTCGATGTCGTAGGACTTCATGTAAGGCTTGTCGTCCTGCTCGGGGTCGTAACGGTAGATCTCGAATTTCATGGTCTTGTCGCTCTGGTCTGGGGCGGCGTGGCGGGTCAGCGGGTCAGTAGCTGCGGACCTTGGGCTCGAACGACTCCGCCGTCATCGGCTGGAGGTTCACCGGCTTGTACTCGAGCCGGTTGCCTTCGGCATACCACAGGCTGTGCTTGAGCCAGTTGACGTCGTCGCGCTGGTGGAAGTCGGCGCGATC
>JANMWG010000447.1:0-1629 GCA_031393885.1 Betaproteobacteria bacterium
GCCGAGGGGAGAGCGGCATCGCCTTTGATCCGTTTGGCGATGTTTCGCAATCCGCTGCTGAGTGCGGGCTTCGCCATGAGCACCTTGGTCACGACCGTGGTGATGGCGACGCTGGTGGTTGGTCCGTTCTACCTTTCCGGCGCCCTTGCGCTAGCCGCTGTACACGTCGGACTCGTCATGTCGTGCGGGCCGATTGCCGCCGCGCTGACCGGCGTGCCGGCCGGCCGCTTTGTGGATCGGTTTGGGTCGCACCGCGCGAGCATCGCCGGACTGCTCGCCATGGCGGTCGGCTCCACCGTCCTGATCATGCTGCCCACGAGCTTTGGCGTTGCGGGCTACATCACTCCGCTCGTCGTCGTCACCGCCGGCTACGCGCTGTTCCAGGCAGCCAACAACACGGCCGTCATGATGAACATCCCGCCGGGCCAGCGAGGCGTCATCTCCGGGCTGCTTAACTTGTCGCGCAACCTCGGCCTCATTACCGGCGCATCCGTTATGGGCGCGGTGTTCACTTTTGGAGCTGCGACGACCGACATCATGACTGGGAGTCCTGCGGCCATTGCGGCCGGCATGCGGATCACGTTTGCCGTCGCCGCGGCTCTGATCGTCGTCGCCCTGGCCATCGCGTTGGGAAGTGATGCTGTTTCGCGGCGCGCCCTTCCTGCAGGCCGCCAACAGGTGGATGGCCGTGGCGTGGAATAGGTTCTGCGCTTTTGCACAACTGTCCCCCGGTGACTCGTATAGTTCCTCGTGACCACGCCTTTGCTAGCCACCAAGCTCTTCGCGCCCCCGCCGTCGCCGCAGAGCGTGGAGCGTCAGTACTTGATGCAGCGCCTGGATGCTGGGTTGCAGGGCAAGTTGACGCTGGTCTGCGCACCGGCCGGGTTTGGCAAGTCGACCCTTCTGGGCGCCTGGGTCCACGCCTGTGAGCACCCCAGCGCCTGGTTGTCACTCGATGAGGAAGAGCGCGATCCAAACCGGTTTGTGGCGTACCTGACGGCCAGCCTGCGGTTCATCTCCGCCGATCTGGGTGAAGGTGCCTTGGCACTGGCCCAGGCCCGCCCCAGGCCCTCCCCAGAAGCGGTGCTGATCCATCTGATCAACCGCCTGATCAAGCGGCGCGGCAGGCTGGTGCTGGTACTCGACGACTACCAACTGGCCAGCAGCCCTGAAGTCGATGCGCTGCTGAGTCTTCTCATTGACCACATGCCCGCGTCCTTGCATCTGGTGGTGGCTTCACGCGAGGTGCCGGCCATTGCGCTGGCGCGCTTGCGCGCCCAGGGCCAATTGCTGGAGATCGGTCAGGACGACCTGCGCTTTCAGGCAGAGGAGGCCAGTCTCTTTCTGAACCGATCGATGGCGCTCGGATTGACCGAGCCCCAGGTTCAGGCACTGGAGGCGCGCACCGAAGGCTGGCCCGCAGGCTTGCAGATGGCGGCCGTGTCCCTGGCGGGGCACAGCGACGCGGACAGGTTCATCCAGTCGTTCACCGGCAGCCACCGCCTGGTGCTGGATTACCTGCTCGAAGAAGTGCTGCAGCGCCAGCCTGCGGACATCCTGGCGTTCTTGCTCAGCACGTCGATCCTGGACCGAATGTGTCCAGAGCTGTGCGACGCCGTCATGCAGGCG
>JANMWG010000452.1:0-2092 GCA_031393885.1 Betaproteobacteria bacterium
CCCAACCGCGCCAAGGAACTCATCGAGGAATTCATGGTGGCCGCCAACGGCGTGAGCGCTGATTTCCTGGAAGCCCGGCACTTTCCCTCGATGCGACGAGTATTGCGCTCGCCCGAGCGCTGGGAACGGATCAGGGAGCTCGCGGCGGCACAGGGTGGGCGCCTGCCAGCGGAACCGGACTCCAAGGCGCTCGAGGCGTTCCTGTTGAAGCAGCGCGATGCCGATCCGGCACGCTTTCCGGACCTGTCGCTCTCGGTGGTCAAGTTGCTGGGACGGGGCGAGTATGCGATCAAGCTGCCGGGACAAACGGTGGAGGGCCATTTCGGCCTCTCGGTGCAGCAGTATGGCCACTCGACCGCTCCCAACCGGCGCTTTCCCGATTTGGTGACGCAGCGCCTGATCAAGGCCGCGCTGGCCGCGGCGCCGGTGCCCTATACCAGCGAAGAACTGCGGCGCCTGGCAATCCACTGCACCTTGCAGGAAGACAACGCCGCCAAGGTGGAGCGCCAGGTGCGAAAGTCGGCCGCGGCACTGTTGCTGGGCGCCCGTATTGGCGAGCGCTTCGATGCGATCGTCACCGGCGCTTCCGACAAGGGGACGTGGGTGCGGATCGCCCATCCGGCGGTCGAAGGCAAGCTGACCAACGGCGCCAAGGGGCTCGACGTAGGCGATCGCCTGCGGGTGAAGCTGCTGCACGTTGACGTTGAACGCGGCTTCATCGACTTCGGGCGCGAGGGCGGGCGATGACCCTATCGGCCGACAGCCCGCTTGCCTACAAGAACGCGCACTTCATCGATAGCGACCAGGCACGTCCGTTGCGCATCCTGGCCGAATACCTTTCTCCACTGGAGGCCTTCCGCCGCGAGCGGATCCACGACACCATCGTTCTGTTCGGTTCGGCGCGCATCACGCCCGAAGGGGCGCTCGGCCGTTACTATGAAGATGCACGCGAGCTTGCGCGGCTGATTACCGAATGGTCCAAGCGGCTGCCGTCACACCTGCACCGCTATATCGTCTGCTCCGGCGGCGGCCCGGGCATCATGGAAGCCGCCAACCGCGGCGCGTCGGAAGCGGGCGGCCGCACCATCGGGCTCAACATCGGGCTACCCTTCGAACAGCGGCCGAACGCCTATGTCTCGCCCGACCTCTGCTTCCAGTTCCATTACTTTTTCATGCGCAAGCTGTGGTTCGCCCACCTGGCGCGCGCGGTGGTGGCCTTCCCCGGCGGCTTCGGCACACTGGATGAATTGATGGAGCTGCTGACGCTGAAGCAGACCGGAAAGCTCGACCGCCCGATTCCGATCCTGCTCTACGGGTCGGCCTACTGGAAGGAAGTGATCAACTTCGAAGCGCTGGTACGCCATGGCATGATCAGCGCGCAGGACCTGCAACTGTTCCATTTTGTCGACGACCCGGCCGTGGCGCTCGGTCTGCTACAGAATTCACTGACGGGCGGGAATGAAGCCACGACGCCAGCGATCGCGCCTTCCCGCACCTGCGAGGGCTGAGGTCGGCTGTTACCCTGGCCTGGCGTTGAGGCGGCGCGCTGCTGGTTGATCCAGAAACCGGGCGGGTCGATCCGGAATCATCGCGCGTCCGTGAATACCGGCGCAAAGCCGCCGCCAGGCGTGCGGAAGTTCGTCGTCTGCCCCTGATACAGGCGCGCCGCGACGAGTTTCACCACGCCGGCATAGGCATAGTTGCGAACATCGGCTTTCAGTGACCGGGCCGTCGGTGTGTCCGCAACGTGCCGCTCGCTGGGCGCGACCAGCGCCTGCGCCACGTAGGCGCCTGTTGCCATTTCGTCCCACACCCGGCGGGTGAGCTTGTCGCCGCGATAGGCGGCCTTGCTGCCGTAGCCGGCGGCAGGTTTGAAGAACAGCTCGCGCCGCCTCGCCCACAAGGCGTCCCGGTTTCCGGCCGTCATGATCTCGGTGCGCGGGATCGCGGCGAGCAGCGTGGCAACCACCTCATCGGCGACGCCGGTCTTGCGCAGGAAGGTCTGGTCGCAGAGCAGGGTAAGGTTGCGTTTGTCCGCATACAGCGCATGCGCGCGCGGATGCGGGCTCACCACAACTTCGCCGCCCAGATA
>JANMWG010000489.1:0-8191 GCA_031393885.1 Betaproteobacteria bacterium
GTGCTCGGGTGCTTGAAGACTGGCATGCGTACAAGGTGGCGGAGTCGGTTTGCGTCCGCCCTTGTGCTGCCCAATAGGCCGCAATCCGCAGGTCAATGTTCTATCGAAAATCCCGGCTCGCCGTTGCCAGCCTTCCCAGCAGCGGCGTCAGGTCCTCGACAAAGCCGGCGATGAGGTTGCGCACATCGCCTTCGCGTTGCCAGGTGCCGCGCACGGCCATCAGCTGTGCTCGCAGGAGCGGCCCCCTCAGTCGCTCCTTAATGGCCGGCCAGACGATGACCTGGACGCTGCCGGTTTCGTCCTCCAGCGACACGAACATCGTGCCGTGTGCCGTCTCGGGTTGCTGCCGCACCGTCACGATGCCGCAGGCCCGGACCGCCCGTCCGTTCGGCATGTCGTGCAACTGCTCGGCCGACATCAGGCCCTTTGCGGCCAGCGTGGGCCTGAGGATGGCGAGCGGGTGCCGGCGCAAAGTCAGTCCGGTGGCCGCGTAGTCCCACACCACTTCTTCGCCTTCGGCCGCCTCGGGCAATTCGAGGTAGTCCTCGTGGACCGGGGCATCGCGCAGCAGCCGTGGCGTCGAACGCAGCGCGGCGGCCTCCTCACCTGCTGCCGGCGCTGGCCGGCCAGGCTCATCAGCGCATCGGCACTGGCGAGCAATGTCATCTCGTGTTCCTCCAGGCCGGCGCGCCGGGCCAGATCCTCGGCACCGTCGAACGGCGCTTGCCTGCGCGCCTCGACGATGCGGTTTGCAGAAGCCGCCTTCAAGCCCGACACCATGCGCAAGCCCAGGCGCACCGCCGGTGGGTGCGGCAAACCCTCCAGCGTGCAATCCCAATCGCTGTCCATCACATCGACCCGGCGGACTTCGACGCGATGGCGTTTGGCATCCTGGACGTGGATCTGGCCTTCGTGGAACTGGCCGCCGGGCAATCCGACCGTGCGATCGAATGTCTGCGCCAGGGTGCCGCCCATCCGGCCGATCGGCAGGACCGCTACGTGGCGGCCTGCCTCCTCGCCATCATGGCCTCCGGCACAGGCGTGGGCGAGGCGCGGGCTCTCGCCGATGGCATCGTGCGCGATGTCGATGCTGCGGGCGTGCCCTGCTCGATCGTGGTGGCGTACATCGGCAAAGGGGAAGTCCTGGCCGACGTCGACCCGGCGGCCGCGTTGGGGGCGATGGCGTTCGCCCTCGCGACGGCGCGCGCCTCTGGTTGCCGCTTCCTCGAGAGCTACTTCACCCCGCGCTTCGCTGTCCTGCAGGCTTTGCATGACGATCCGACGGCGGCACTTCGCAGCATGGAGCGCGTGCGGCAGGCGTGGAGCGTGTCGACCGATGCCGCGGTCGTCGCTGCCTGGCGCGGCGGGGTTGTGGTGCTGCTGGCGCGCCTGCGCCGCTTCGAGAAGGCGGCCACGGTCCATGGCACGCTCGACGAGGCGATGCAGGGCACGGCGCTGCTCACGCATCGGGACGAGGCCGTGCAGCAGATTCGCGACGCCCTCGGCAAGCCGGCCTTCACGAGCGCGATGCGGCGCGGCACGGCGATGGCCCCACAGGCGGCAGACGACTTCGCGCTGGCCTGCCTGCGCGAGGCGCTCGCCGCGCAGCCTGCTTGACCTACCCGGGCATCTTGCCGCCGGTGTGCGCGAAGGTCTTGTTCACGATCTTCCATTCGCCGGCGATGCGTGAGACCGAAAAGAAGTCGATGAACGAGACGCCGCCCCAGCAGTTCTCTTCCACGGCGACGACGATGGCGACATCGCCCGTCTGCTGAACCGACAGCACGCGCGCCCGGTAGTTGCCTTCGGAGTTTGCCGGGGCACTGGCGGCAAAGTCGAAGTACTCGCTGATGGGCAGGTCGTAGCGCTGCCCTTCGGCTTGGCCGAACATGCGCGCGTCGGGGTGGAACACTGACTTGAGCTTGGCCACGTCGCCGGCCGCCTCGCCCTCGAGCAGCGTCTTCATGACCTGGCTGATCTCGTCGAAGTCTTCGACCCGGCTGGCGGTGTGGGTGGTGGTGGGGCTCATGGGCGTGTCCTTGCGGTGGCGGCGGATGACTCGTCGAATCGATGTCCGTACTGTGAGGCACGCGCACCGGGTCGACCCCTAATCGTTGCTAATCCCGGACCTCCAGCGCCCGGCCCTTAGCAATGATTAGCCCGGCCTTAAAGACGCGGCGGGGCGCGGCGCACACAGTGGCCCCGTCCCAACCAACCCTTCCATCAACGGAGCCGACACTATGCGCAAGCTTCTCTCCATGTTCCTGATTGCCCCACTGGCCAGCCTGCTCATCGCCTGCGGCGGTGGCTCGGATGCCGAGGACACGGCCGCCAACGAGGCCGCCGCGGAACAGGCGCATGTCACCTACCTGGCAGCGATCAACTCGAACAACCTGGCGCAGTTCAACGCCGCGATCACCGACGACATCGTGTACCTGCCACCGAACTCTCCCGCGCTGGTCGGCAGGGCCGCCGTCAGCGACTTTGCCAAAGGCTATTTCGAGGCCTACCAGACCGTGTGGGTCAAAACGTCGGTCGAATTCGTCGTCAGGGACGACTGGGCCTACGAGCGCTACACCTACAAGTCCGTCGACATGCCTCGGCCCGGCGGGCCGGCGGAAGGCACGCCGGTGGTCACTGACACCGGCAACGGCATCAACATCTACCAGCGCGGCGCCGACGGCAAGTGGCGGGTGGCGCGAGATGGCTGGGCGACTGACAAGGCACTGGCAGGCAATTGACCTCTGAGCGGGCGAGGCCGGCGGCAGGACCTTGAAAGGGCCACTCGACCGGTCTGCTCATAAGCGAGCGTTCGTGAACGCTTGCTTGTAGCCGCGAAGAGCCGGCCATTCAACTGCTCGAAACCAGTCGTTGGCCTCGACCTTGAGTTCCGCGCGTGCCGAATGAAAGTCGCTCGGCGCGAGCGCCTGGGTGGCCACCGTCAGCTCTAGGCCAGTGTACCGAAAGGGCAGTCGCGGCCAGGATTTGCTGTAGCGCGCCGCCCCTTTGAGAGCTAGGTTTGGCATACTTCGCCGACATGTGCATAAGCGGTTTCGGCGCCATCAACACGGTCGGTGGCAGGCCGAGCGGCTGCCTTGGCGGCCGAGGGCTATAGGGGGAATAAATGCGGAGATGGTTGATTCCCGGCGTGCGCGCCGGCTTGCGCGCCGCGGCGTGCGGCGTGTTTCTGACGCTGGCGGCGTGTGGTGGGGGTGGCGGTAGCGATGGCGGCACCACTCCGGCACCGATCGTCACGGCGCCGCCGGTGGCGACGACCATCACCCTGCAGAGCGAAGCGGGCGACTTCATCGGCCAGGGCCAGAGCTACAGCTACGACCCCACGAACGCGCTGATTTCGGTCGAGGTGATGCAGGGGCGCATCAGCCTGAGCGTGCGCGGCGACCAGCAGTGGACCTCGGACCTGGTGCCGCCCGCCGGCAGCAGCACCTTCGCCGTCGGCCGCTACGACGGCATGCCTGCCAGTGCGACCGTCGACCCTTCCAAGGGATCGTTCCGCTGGTTCGGGGGCGGCCGCGGATGTGCGGTGTCGAACAGTTCGGTCATCGTCGACCAGGTGGAGTACTCCGGCGCTTTTCTGTCGTCGATCAGCCTGCGCTTCACCCGTTATTGCGACGGTGCTACTGCAGCACTGCGCGGCGATGTCAAGTGGACGCGCAGCGACACTCGCTCGATGCCAGCGCTGCCGGCCCCGCTGCCGCCTGGGTTGTGGCGACCGGCTGCCGACTCGGTGCCTGCCAGCGGCGACTACGTCATCCTGGACAGCAGCGCCGGAGATCCGGTGGCCCTGGGCCGCAGCCTGCGCTACACCCCCGTGGACACCAGCATCGTGGTGAGCAGCGGCCCCAACAGCGAGGTCGCCGTCGAGGTCGCGGGCAAGGAACACTGGATGGGCCTGCTGCAGTTTCCGGCGTCGCTGGCGGGCACCCCGGGCATGGGCTATTACCCGGCGCTGCACCGCACGCCGCTGCACAACCCTGGCCGCGGTGGACTGAACTGGTCGGGCGAAGGCCGCAGCTGCCTGGCTCTGGACGGCTGGCTGGTGATCGACCGGGTCGTCGTGTCCCAGAACACCATCACCGCGCTGGAAGCCCGCTTCGAACAGCGCTGCCAAGGCAGCGCAGGCGTGCTGCGCGGTGCCCTGCGGTGGACCGCGCCGGCCCGGGTCCCGATGCCACAGCCCTTGTCGGCGCCGGGCGGCTGGTCGGCCGACGCTACGCTGCCGGCCACCGGCAACGTGCTGTTCATGGAAAGCGGGCGGGCGGACTTCATGGGCGGGCGTCTCACGCACACGGCCACACCGCTGAACGCCGTGATGTCGGTGCGCGCATCGGCAGGCTTGCTGTCCGTGGAATCGAACGGCGAGCAGCACTGGTTCGGAACGGTCCAGCCGAGCCAGGACACCGGCCCCCTGCGGCCCGGCACCTACACCGGGCTGGGGCGCTACCTGTTCGGCAACACGCCCGGCCAGGGGTGGTCCATGGGCAGCACCTGCACGCTGCAGGACAGCTGGCTGGTGATCGACGACGTGCAGTACCGCGGCACTCAGTTGTCGGCGATTACGCTGCGCTTCGACGGCCGCTGCAGCGGCACCGGCGACGTCCTGCGAGGCCAGTTGCGATGGTCCGACGCCGACCAGCGCCAACCTGCCGGGCCGCAGCCGGTGCCGGACACCTTCTGGCGTGCACCCGCCGGTGCCACGCCGGCCAGCGGTAACTACGTGCACCTGGAAGCCGACCCGAGGTTCACCATCAGCCGCGACCAGCAGACGCGCTACACGCAGGCCAATGCCGTCATCGCAGTCGCGGCCGAAGGTGCTGGCGTGTCGCTCCGGTTGCGTGGCGAGGACTACGGAGACGGCCGCTTCCAGCCGATGGCCGGCCTGGCGCGGCTGCAGCCCGGCTACTACCCGGGCCTCAGTGCGCTGCCGCTCCCCGACCCTTCCAAGGGCGGCATGTCTTGGGGGAGCGGCTGCAGCTCCTTCACGGCCTCGTTCGCCATCGACAGCGTCAGTTACGTGGGCGACAGACTGGACGCGCTCGACATGCGCTTCGAGCAGAACTGCTTGTTCGATGCGGTGGTGGCGTCGGTGCGCGGCCAGGTGCGCTGGCGCAGCGACGACACCACCCGACCGCCGGGCCCCGTGACGCCGCCTCCGGCGTCACTGTGGCGGCCGGCGCCTGGCGTTACGCCCGCCAGCGGCAGCTACCTGTACACGCAGAGTGAGCCGGGCGACTTTCTCGGGTCAGGACAGACCTCGTTGACCACCCCGGCAACGACGGCGATCGAGGTGACGCCCAGGGACCTTGGCGTGGACATCACTGTCGGCAACGTGCTCACCGGCTGGAGCGGCCACCTCGAACCGATGAGTTCGCTCACCAAGCTGGAGCCAGGCTACTACGCCAGGCTCAAGGGCTATCCCGGTCGCCTGAACCCGGCACGCGGCGGAATTTCCTGGAGCGGCCAGGGGCACGGCTGCAACGAGTCCTGGGGCTGGTTCGTGGTGGACAACGTCAGTTACGAGGGCAGCGCCATGACCGCGCTGCAGGCGCGCTTCGAGATGTTCTGCGACGACTCACCTGGGCCGCTTCGCGGTGAGATCCGCTGGAGCCGCTGACACCCTGACCGCCTGCGGTCAGGGTTGTCCGACGATGGAGGCAGTGGCCATCAGTTCCTGAAACAGAGGCAACGAGACGGCACCCAAAACGGAATATAGGCCCAGAGGGCACCCGTCAGTCGCGAACGGCGGTTATGACTGCAGCCGTCTCAGGCCTGGCTGCCGGCCCGCGGGCGTCTGTCCATCGCTCAGGAGCGAGCGACAGCTGCAGTGCAGTGCAGTGCAGTGCGGCTGGTCGCGACTGCGGCGGCTACTTCGGCTGCGCGTCGGAGGCGTGAGTTCGCGGCGTTCTCAAGCCGCCGCTGGGCGAAGACCTCATTCGTAGCCCAGGGCCAGCTCCTGGGCCTGCTTCGCCAACTCAGCCATCGCGTCCTCACTGGTCTGGTCCCGGTGGGACTTGAACTGCATCAGGTCGGCGAAGCGCACGCGCCGATGCTTACCGGTCCTGTGGAAGGGAAGCCCCCCTTCTTCCAGCAGCTTCACCAGGTGCGGACGGGAGACATTGAGCATGTCAGCCGCCTCCTGCGTCGTGAGCTCGGCATGGATCGGCACCACCTTGACCGCGTTGCCGTCCGCCAGCTCGGCGAGGATGTCGACCAGCAGACGCAGTGCCGAGGTCGGAAGCTCCACCTGGTGGGCCTGGTTCTTGTCGTCGAAGATCTGGATGTGCTGGGTCTCGAACCGGGTGGCCAGAAACGCTGCCAGTGCACGTTGACCTTGCACGGCAGCCTGCACCTCCCTTTCGACGGGGAGCGTCATCTTGGTCAAAGCGGTGGCGGTCATGGCTAACTCCTGTGGGTCCGTATGGACGTCCAGCGAGTATAAACGAAACAAACGAAAAGCGCAATAAACGAAACGGCGGAAGTGAACTCGCAGGCCAACGCGCCGCCGTCGTCATGAGCCTGGTGGTGTCGGCGAAATTGAACGGGCACGATCCCTGGGCTTACCTCAAGGATGTGTAGACCCGGCTGCCAACGCAGCCGAACGGCCGCATCGACGAGCTGCTGCCGCATCTCTGGACGCCGACGGCCTGAGATCATTCGCCGCCATCGGCGAGCGTCAAGATGCCACCGCCGGTCGCTTACACGTCATACGCTGCCTTGTCCGCGTATCCCATGGAAACGATCACTCGTGGGCGTCTGGCACCCAGCCCGCACCGACGCGCCTGCCAGGGGCAGCGCGAGTCATTTTGCTGGGGGCTTGAGCGCCTCGATGTGGGACAGATCCAGCGCCTCGGCCGCCGCTTTCAGCTCGCCGACCTGGACCTGCTCGCCCTGCGCCTCCACCACCACGCCGTTGGCCAGCAACACCGTGTACTGGCCCTGGCTGCCATCCTTGCGATATTCCTCATGCACGGTGCGGAGGCCCTGTTTGTAGGTTTTTTCGACGCTTCTGTCGTCCTCTCGCTCGCCGGTCACGTTTGCCCAAGCGGCAGCCATGGCGGCCAGCCCGCCAGTGTCGGTGATTGACAGCTGAACCCGCTTGGCATCGGCGACGTAGCGCGCCTTGGCGCTGGACACGTTCAGTCCTATCGCGCTGTTGCTCTCGGCCTCGAACGACTGGCGCTTCATCGAGCCCAGACTTTCGGGCAGCAAGGCCTTCAGGTCGGCTGCCGGCATCACCGGTCGCTGCGCGCCGCCGGTGATTGCCGCCATCATGCCGGTGGCGGCCTTGACGGCCGCCGCAGGATCGCCTGACTGCTCCGCGGCATCGGCCTGCTTGCCCGCGGCCTCCATCTTCTTGGCCATCTCTTCGAGCTTGGCGGTATCGATCTTGATTTCGCCGCTGGGTGTCTTGATCGCCACCCCGGGCGAGGGCGTCACGACATCTGAACCCAGGCCGCCCATAGCCATGCCGTGGCGCATGCCGCCACCGAACATCACCGAGACCGAGGCCAGAATCACGCCGGCCACGATGCCGCAGACCACCAGCACCGCCGTGTAGCCCACGGCCTTTTCCTTGGGGCACTTCATCAGCACCGGCACCCCGGTGTAGATCAGATAGATCGAATACAGCGCGGCCAGCAAGCCCAGCAGCGATGCCGCCGGAATGACGTTGAACACCCCGCCGAGAAACCCGGCGGTGCTGCCGTAGCCGATGAGCTTGAGGGCGCTGATCTGGTTTTTCTGCCCGCCAAAGGTAGGCGCCAGCGCGTCGGCGATCAATGCCATCACGAACACCATGACCAGTGCCAGCACGAAGCCGACCACCATGTTCAGCAGCCCAGAGACCACGGGTACGCGATAGCTCAATCCGAAGCCGTCCACGCCGACGATCGACATGCCGATGAATCCAGCCACCACCGAGATCGCCGCCAGCGCGACGACATAGGGCACGTAGGTCGACTGCACCGAGGCGCTCTCGGCGTCGATGGTCGGCCAGGTGGTCTTGGGATCCAACAGGACATCCTTGGCGCGTCCTGACTATAAATAATGTTCAGCCTCCCCCGAGGTAGATCACTCTGTGAGCTACCTGTCTGCGACGATAGGCACATCGCAACCGGAGGTGAGCCATGTCGATCAACAAAGTGCAGTTTCAGAAGGGTCTGTCGATGCT
>JANMWG010000508.1:0-31626 GCA_031393885.1 Betaproteobacteria bacterium
CGCAGCCGCTCGAGGCTACCTTGATCCAGCAGGGGGCGACGCTCGAAGGTGTGGTCCATTGCGTTCTTTCGTATTGGCGTTCGCACGGTTGCCGGCACCGGGCAAACTCGACGCCGCGGCGTCACCCGCTGTCTATCTGTGGGGCATGTGCCGCTGCTTCATGGCTTTCTCGCGAGGGGCGAACCCTGAAACCACCGCTTTACGAAAGGGCAATGTGTTCATGCAAGACTTGACCCTGTGGCTTTCTGCCCACAGATTCTTCTGACGAAGCGAATTTACACTATCGGAAGTCGAACCACGCGATGGAAAAGTCTCAGTAGTTCTCGCGCCGATAGATGATGTCGGGTGTGTTGGTGTAGCGGCCGAACGCGGCGCGTCCGGTGGGCACCTGGTTGTAGGTGGTGGCGCCCCAGTTGCCCAGCAGCCAGGCGAGGCTCGCAGGAGTGTTGGCGACCGAGGTGCCGCCACTGCAACTGGTGCCGCTGGCGGTGGCATTGAGATTCACGGTGAGGTCCACCGAGCCGGCGTGCCCTGCCCCGGGCGCGCTCAGCTTGTAACTCGAGGCCCGCCCGCCGCTGAAGGTGATCCCGTTCGCTCCCGATGGCGAGCCCGAGGTGTTGCAGTTGGCGAGCGCGCTCAGATAGTTCGAGAACGCGATGTTGGTGTTGGTGAGGCGGGTGCAGTTGTCCTGCGCGTTCACGATGAATCCCGTCCCGTTCCAGTATTCGGTCGATAGCGTCACGGGCAGCGCCAGCACCGGCGACCCGAGCGCGTTGGCAATGCGCAGGCGCCCGAAACGCACCCGCGTCGCGGTCGAATTGACCGCCTTCGCGGTGCAGCCGGCGCCGCAACCGACACTCGACGCATTCATGTCGCGATTGGCCAGCACCGCGCTGTCGGGATCGCTCACCGTCACGCCCACGACAAGGCTATCGAAGGGACCGTCCGTCGTGGTGCCGCTGGAGGGGCGGGTGAAGGTGATGCCCGACGCGTTGACGGCGTATGACCCCGAACTCCAGGTCGGTGCCGGTAGCCCGCTCAGGCGCGCCCCGAGGTCGGTGCCGGAATCGGCATTCTCGGCAACGAAGCCCACCGTGCCGACGTTGTACCCACCTGAACGATAGTTGGTGGTGAGAGCATCCTGGACGTTGCGCGCTTCGATCGTGAACGCGAGCCCCAGCGCCGGCTGGCCCATGTAGGTGAAACCGGCAGCGGCGGTGCCGCAATAGGGGGTGGACGTGGAACCGGCCAGCATCGTGAAGTGATCCGGATAGAACCGGCCGACGTTGCCCGTGACGGTGCCGGTGACCTCTCCGGTGCCCAGATAGCTGGCATCGCCGACGCCGGGCGTCAGCGTGATGATGCCGACCTCGCTCCAGGCCAGATTGGTGACGGTCGCGATGCCGCTCGCGAAGCTGCCCCCGGCGATGGTGGCGTTGGACAGCGCGCCCGCATTGGCGCCTGACGGCACCACGAGGCTCTGGGTGAGCAGCACACCTTCAGGGCTGGTTTCCTTGCCGTAGTTCGGCGTGGCGACACCGCCCGATGTGGTGGCGGTGACAGTCGCGGTGAAGCTTTCGCCGGCCTTCACGAACTTCGCACCGGTCGAACTCGATGCGGCAGGGTTGACGAGTTGCGGGCTGGCCGTTTGCTTGATGCCGCTCAACACGAACCCTGCGGGCTTCGTCACGAAGGCATTCGACGAGCCGGACAGCGTTGCCGAGTTGACGGTCTTGGTGGCCCACAACGTGACCTGGCCGACATCACTGAAATTGAACGTGAAGGGCGCATTGCCATTGGCATCGAAGGTCATCGACGCCGCCGTGTAACTGGACACGCTCGCATTGTCGTTGCGCTGGATGGTCGTGGCAGTGCCCCCGTTCAGGCTCATCAGATTGCTCGACGAGCAGGTGGTCGGGTTGTTGCACTGGTAGGCCCAGTTCACCGTTGTCGTGCCGGTCAACGCGGCGTCGCAGGCCTTGGTGGTGGTGTTGGTCTGGACCGCGCGCAAGTAGAAGGTGCCCGAGGAGGTGCCGGCTGTCTGTGTGGGAACGGTCGTCGCGGCGCCATTGGCAGCCGATGCGACGATGAAGCCGGCGGTGCTGAAGGTCGTGGAGCAACTGTTGGCTGCCGAGCAAGTCGTGCCGTTGGCGCAGCACTGCCGCGCATTGGTTGCAGTGACCTGCTCGCCGGACAGCGTCACGGCAACGGCAGTGGTGCTGCTCGCCGTCGGGAAGCTCAGGGTCGTGGTCGCCACGCCGGTCGAGTTGAAGGTCACCGTGCCCGCGCCGAGCGTGCCTGCGCTCGTGGCAAGCGCCGCCGCCGTCCCGCTGGCCGTGGCATAGGCGCTGGTGCAGGGGCTGCTGCTGTCGGCGCAGGCGGTCACCGTCACCGTCGTGGGCAGGCAGGTGATGCTGGTCGCCGGCAACGAGAGTTCGTAATGGTCCAGCGCCGACGTCGACGGCTTCAGCGCGAGCAGTTGCGTTACGCCATAGCCCGACGGATAGGTGTTGTTCGCGGTTGCCGTGGCGGAGACCGCCGCCGCGATGGTCTGAAGCTTGTAGGCCATTTCGAAGCCGAGGCCAGTCTGGTTGCCACCGATCGGCGTGAAAACATCGACGGCTTCGGTGAACGTGGCCGGTGGCGTCCAACTGTCGCCGTTCATGAAGGCAAAGCTGCCCACGAGCATGGCGCCGTTCACCGAGGGCGTGATGCTCGGCGTCGCGAACGAATAGGTCGAGCCGTTGCCGGCGGTCTGCGCCGCCTGGGCATTGATCGGCGCCGTCGTGTCCACCCCGCTGAAACTGCTGATGCCGCCGGCGGCGAACTCGAAGGTGCCACCCGCGAAAGTCCCACCCGAGAAAGTCCAGTTGTAGCTGGCGGGTTCCGACCCGGTGGCGACCCGGTAATAGGTGGTGAGGTTCATGCCGTTGGTGCCGCCATTGTTCTGCGTGCTGGTGTTGACCTGCGTCCAGCCGGACCGCGTGCCGATGGTGAGCAATCGGTCGCGGTAAGCCACGGAAGCCACCATGACATCGCCCAGCACGGTGCCGGTGGGCACCGCGATGCTCAGGTTTCCGCTGGAAGGCGAGAGCACGATGAGTTGCCCGACGTTGTCGGCACTGGTGGTCGTGGAAATCTTGCTGCCGGTGGAGCCGCTGGAGGTGTCGAGCTGGTAGTTCAGGGAGATCGCCACGCCATTGGGTCCCGCTGACGAACCGGTGTCATAGGCTTCGGTCATGGATGTGGCCGTCGAAAACGCCGAGTTGCCATTGGCGGTGGTGAACAGGGCGACCAGCATCGAGTTGTTGCTGGCCTGCGCCTGCGTGGGCGCCGTCACCGTCGCGCTGCTGGTTGTCGCCTGGCCACCGGAGGCGTCGATCGGATTGACCGTGTCGACATTGCGGAACGCGGCGATGCCGCCGATGGCACGCTCGGACGATGAAAAGGTCCAGGTGCTGGTGAGCGAACTCGACGTTGCCACACGCCAATAGCTTGCCTCGATGATGTTGCCGGTAGCCGTGGACCGGATCAGCGTCCAGCCGGTAGGCGTGGTGATTGAGGGAGACCCTCGGACGGCCACCTGCGCGATGAGCAGATCCCCTGCCGATGGATTGTTGTTGCAGTTACCACTGCTGGTGGACAACGTCAGCGAAGTCTCGCCGCCGCTGCCGGCACTTGCGGTGCACCAGGAAACGAACGAGGCCGTTCCCGACTGCACCGAATTGCCGGCGGCCGCCCGGAAGGCGACCGCTGCCCACGTGGGATCCACGATAGCCAGGAGAATCATCGTGGTGAGCAGGCAACACCAGACGAGCGGCCTGGCGGCAAGGCCGACGAACATTGATTTCATCGCAAGGCCGGCTCGAGTGCGGCGGATCGCAGCAGCCTCGAGGCCTCGCACCGGGCCGGGGATATGAGCGAGGGCCATTGACCCGTCAGTGGAGTAGTGCACGCAATATGGCGCAGAAAGTCGGTTTCACCCGGATCACCACCAGGCGCGATCGTGGCCGGCCCGATGACCGGCCGATGCGCGGACCTTGCACGATGACCAGCCCGGAATCCGGGACCTCCTCCATCGACGACAGGAACATCGAGGAACTGAGGCTTCGCACCCGGAATCCGGATCACCGCTCCAAGGTAGCACGGACCAGCGCGATGTCGACCGGAAAGATGCAAGACGGATGCCGTAACGGCTTCGGCGCGCACGCCGTACCACTCTCGACCGCCGCCGTGAAACTGCTGCGCCGTTTGCCGCGCCTCGTTGATGTAGACCTCGTGTTTCCCGCGCCCGACGGCGAGTTGGTTGGCATCGACACCATGCGGGCCGTGATGGTTCGCATGGGCATGGACGAAGTGCCGCACGGCTTGCGCTCGACGTTTCGCGATTGGGCGTCCGAGCGGACCAACGTCCCGCGCGAGGTTGCCGAAATGGCGTTTGCTCACTCGATCCGCGACAAGACCGAAGCCGCCTATCGTCGCGGCGATCTGCTGACGAAGCGCGCCGCACCGATGCAGCAATGGGCGGACTTCCTGTCAACGCCGAACACCATTGCAGCCGTGGTGCCAATTGCGGCCGGATCTGTTGACCGCGCAGCCTGACCCACAACCGTCAACGAAAGGAGAAGCCATGACCGCGACCATCATTCCGTTTCCGGACGTAGAAGAAACGGAACAAACGAGAAACGGAACAAACGGGCCAGGATCCCATTTATTGCGCTACCGACTCGGTCAAATTACAGACCCGATCAAATCCCCAATTGCCACGGCAAACCGATGGATGCAGAGTCGGCGTGGCATCCGCCCTCATTATCATCAAAATCGAGACAGCGGCTGGGTATCCGGCAGGGCAGTCGAATCGAGTTCTTGTTGGTTGGGGATCACGTCGAAATGCGTGTCAGGAGTTCGCCGTCTGGCGTACCCGGTAACGGATTCGGCATGCTAGCCCAAGTTTGTCAACTTTAGGCGTAGCGCCGTACCCGCTGACGTCGACCTTGTCATGCTGGGCAAGCGATAATCGCCGTGACGCCAGCGTCACGGCGTGGGAATGCGTTGAGGACGATACGGCACTTGCTTTCCATGTCTCCCCAGGATCAGTGCGTTGCCGGCAGTAACGTCACAAAGATCATCGTCGGCTCAACCCTGAATTGCAGCGCCGGATTGCCGTTGTCGCGTAGCGCCGCCTGGGCAGTGGCAATGCCCGCACCAAAGCGCTGAACCAACCCCAGCACTCGCATGGCTTCGGCAATGTGCGGGTTTCGATAGTCCGCATAGCCGGGTTGGCCAAAGTTCTGGGCGGTGACGTAGCCGTAAGGACCACCGGGGTTGGAGATCTCGATCCGGTCGTCGTACCAGTACGCGCGCACTGGTGCATTGGTGCCTTCGTAAACGCGGTGCATGATCGCGTTGCGCGTGATTTGCTGAAGCGCGGCCGGCGGATAGAGGTATCGGCGCTTCTCGACGAGCCCAGACGTGAAATCCACCTCGACCCGGTTGTGCGCTGCGAGCTTGTCGTCGAGCCTTCGCACCACGGCAGACAAAGGCCCGTCGATCACGGCCTCGTCGACCACCGGGTCGCCCAGGCTCTTGCCCTGGATACGCAGGAACTGCACGTAGGCTCCTGGCAGAAAGAACGTAGGCTGGCGCGCCAAGGTGACAATGCCGAGCGTCGTGGGCACAGGTTCGTCAACCGTCACGATCATGCGGCATACCGCAAGCCGCTGTTCGTAGCTGCGGTCATTGGCGGCGATCACGTCGGGCGAGAATGCACCCGGCAGGTATTCGTCCTCGAAAAGGGGGCGGTTCAGATCGGCAATCGACGCTCTGTAGATGGGACGAAGGTCGAACGGCTGATCGTGGTGGCGCCGACGCTCGTTGAGGATGCGCTCGTCCTGCGCACTGGCAAGATCGCGGCGAGGGCCGGTACGGATCCAGATGCGGCCGTTGCAGCGCACTGGGGGCGCGTCGGCCGGCCATACGCACACCGCTGCCATGTCGGTACCCTTCAACGTGCGACGCTCGACCGTCAGGGTCGGTTGGGGAACGATGCGACCGTCACTCTTGATGTCGGCCACAGTGAGCAGTAGTTGATCGGTGATCGTCAGGCCCGCGGGGTTGCCATCGTCTCGAGCGCCAATGAATACGACGCCCGGCTTCGCATGCCCTGGCAGGTCGTTGGCGAAGGCACATACGGCTTCACGCGTTTTTTCGGGGGCGGAGCCCGACCAGTCACGCTTGCGCTCGACCCGGTCTGATTCGATGTCGTCGAGCAGCGCCAGCAGGTCGTCGTCGGTCAGGCGATTCATGGCCGAGGCTCCTGGTGTTACGCGCAGGCGCAGGTCGAGGACAATGTCTCGTGCTTGGCATCATGGCGGAGAGGGCGGGATTCGAACCCGCGTCAGGTAATTAGCCTGAACACGCTTTCCAGGCGTGCGACTTAAACCGCTCATCCACCTCTCCGGGAAGCCCACAAGCGTAGCCGAGGGCTGCCGGAAAGGGAAGGGCGGGGCGAACGCCCCTGGCTCGCCCCGGTCGGTTGCCTGCCGATCGCCGGCTACTTCACCGCCTGCTTGAGCTGCTCCAGGATGGCCGGATTCTCCAGCGTCGAGATGTCCTGGGTCACCTCTTCGTTCTTGGCGAGCGAGCGCAGCAGGCGCCGCATGATCTTGCCGCTGCGGGTCTTGGGCAGGTTGTCGCCGAAGCGGATTTCGTCTGGTTTGGCGATGGGGCCGATCTCCTTGCCCACCCAGTTGCGCAGGGTGTCGGCGATCTCGATGGCGGCGTCGCCCTCGGGCCGGGCGCCCTTCAGCACTACGAAGGCCACCACGGATTCGCCCTTGATGTCGTGCGGCTTGCCGACCACGGCAGCCTCGGCCACCAGTGGGTTGGCCACCAGTGCCGATTCGATTTCCATGGTGCCCAGCCGGTGGCCGGAGACGTTGAGCACGTCGTCGATGCGCCCCATGATCCAGAAGTAGCCGTCGGCGTCGCAGTTGGCGCCATCGCCGGCGAGGTAGTAGCGGCCCTGGAAATCGTCGGGAAAATAGCTCTTGCGATAGCGCTCCGGATCGCCCCAGATGTTGCGGATCATGGCGGGCCATGGCCGCTTGATCACCAGGATGCCGCCTTTGCCGCGCTCCACGTCGTGGCCGGTTTCGTCGACGATGGCGGCCATGATGCCGGGCAGCGGCATGGTGCACGAGCCGGGCTTGAGCGGGGTCACGCCAGGCAGCGGCGTGATCATGTGGCTGCCGGTCTCGGTTTGCCACCACGTGTCCACGATCGGGCAGCGACCGCCACCCACGGTGTTGTGGTACCACATCCACGCGGCGGGGTTGATCGGTTCGCCCACCGAGCCGAGCAGGCGCAGGCTGGTGAGGTCGTATTGCTTCGGCAGGTCGCCGCCGGCCTTGATCAGCGAGCGGATCGCGGTGGGCGCGGTGTAGAAGATGGTGACCTTGTGGTCCTGGATCATGCGCCAGAAGCGGCCGGCGTCGGGGTAGGTGGGCACGCCTTCGAACACGATCTGGGTCGCGCCGGCCGCCAGCGGCCCGTACGTGATGTAGGTGTGGCCGGTTACCCAGCCGACATCGGCCGTGCACCAGAAGATGTCGGCGGGCTTGATGTCGAAGGTCCACTTCATGGTGAGCACGGCTTGCAGCAGATAGCCGGCGCTCGAGTGCTGCACACCCTTGGGCTTGCCGGTGGAACCCGACGTGTAGAGGATGAAGAGCGGATGCTCGGCGCCTACCCATGCCGGCTCGCACTCGGTGGCGCGATCGCGCACCAGATCGTGCCACCACACGTCGCGGCCGGCGTGCAGCTTCACGTCGCCGCCGGTGCGCCGATAGACCACCACCGTTTTCACGGAATCGCAGCCGCCCATGGCGAGTGCGTCATCCACCGCGGGCTTGAGCGAAATAGCCTTGCCGCCGCGCATCTGGCCGTCGGCGCAGATCACGGCCACCGCCCCGGCGTCGATGATGCGTTCGTGCAGGCTCTTGGCGGAGAAGCCGCCGAACACCACCGAGTGCGTCGCGCCGATGCGGGCGCACGCCTGCATGGCTACCACCGCCTCGATCGACATCGGCATGTAAATCAGCACGCGGTCGCCCTCGACGATGCCCAGACTGCGCAAGCCGTTGGCAAACTGGCAAACGCGCGTGTGCAGGTCGCGATAGGTGACGTTGGTGGTGGCGCCATCGTCGGCCTCGAAGATGATGGCGAGCTTGTCGGGCTGGGTGGCCAGGTGCCGGTCGAGGCAGTTGTACGAGACGTTCAGCGTGCCGTCGTGAAACCAGCGGAAGAACGGCGCGTTCGACTCGTCGAGCACCTGATCGAACGGCGTCTTCCACACCAGATGGTCGCGGGCGAGTCCACCCCAGAACCCGGTGTAGTCGGCGGCGGCGGCGGCGCACAGGCGGTTGTATTCGTCCATGCCACCTATGTTGGCCTGCGCCACCATTTCGGGTGTGGGCGGGAAAACGCGGGTCTCGTGCATGACCGATTCGATCGTGGACATTCTGTCTCTCCTCCTGGTGTCGGGGCGAAAGGCGGTTCGCTCGGCGATGTGGTGCAGATTGTAGCCGTCGCGCACCGTCCGGACGCTGCGTCAGCGCACTTTGAGGGTCGCATCACCCCTCTCGCCGCTGCTCGGCTGCAAGGGTCATCGCGTATACTCCGGGCCTTCTCGCAGAGCTGCTCCGCCAGCCGCAATCACTCCCCGATGGCCACCATTCGTCAAGACGATTTCATCGCCAGCATCGCCGACGCGCTGCAGTACATCTCGTACTACCATCCGGTCGATTACATCCGCAATTTGTCGCGCGCCTACGAGCTCGAACAATCGCACGCCGCCAAAGACGCCATCGCCCAGATCCTCATCAATTCGCGCCTGTGCGCCGAGGGGCATCGGCCCATCTGCCAGGACACCGGGATCGTCAATGTCTTCCTCGATGTCGGCATGAATGTCCGCTGGGAATCCTCGCTGAGCGTCGAAGACATGGTCAACGAAGGCGTGCGCCGCGCCTACCTGCATCCCGACAACAAGCTGCGCGCCTCCATCCTGGCCGACCCCGCCGGCCAGCGCACCAACACCCGCGACAACACCCCCGCGGTCATCAATGTGCGGCTGGTGCCAGGCGACAAGGTCGGCATCGAAGTCGCGGCCAAGGGCGGCGGCTCCGAAAACAAGGCCAAGTTCGTCATGCTCAATCCGTCCGACTCCATCGTCGACTGGGTCATGAAAACCGTGCCCACCATGGGCGCCGGCTGGTGCCCGCCCGGCATCCTGGGCATCGGCATCGGCGGCACCGCCGAGAAGGCCATGCTCCTGGCCAAGCAGTCGCTCATGGAACCCATCGACATGCAGGAGCTCATCCTGCGCGGCCCGACCTCGCGCCTCGAAGAACTGCGCATCGAGCTCTACGAAAAAGTCAACGCGCTCGGCATCGGCGCCCAGGGGCTGGGTGGTCTCACCACTGTGCTCGACATCAAGATCAAAGATTACCCCACCCACGCGGCGAGCCTGCCGCTCGCGATGATCCCGAATTGCGCGGCCACGCGGCACGTGCACTTCGAACTCGATGGCTCGGGGCCGGCGCAGTTCGAGCCGCCGTCGCTCGACGACTGGCCCAGGCTCACCTACGACACCTCCAAGGCCAGGCGCGTCCAGCTCGACACCCTCACGCCTGCCGAGGTCGCCACCTTCAAGCCCGGCGAGGTGCTGCTGCTCACCGGCAAGCTGCTCACCGGCCGCGACGCCGCGCACAAGCGCATGACCGACATGCTCGCCAAAGGCGAAAAGCTGCCGGTAGCTTTCACCAACCGGGTCATCTACTATGTTGGCCCGGTCGACCCGGTGCGCGACGAAGCCGTGGGTCCCGCCGGGCCCACCACGGCCACCCGCATGGACAAGTTCACCCGCTCCATGCTCGAAAAGACCGGGCTGATCGGCATGATCGGCAAGGCCGAGCGCGGCCCCTTGGCCATCGATGCCATCCGCGACCACAAGGCGGTGTATCTGATGGCGGTGGGCGGTGCGGCCTACCTGGTTTCGAAGGCGATCAAGGCGGCACGCGTGCTCGCCTTCGAGGATCTGGGCATGGAAGCGATCTACGAGTTCGACGTGCAAGACATGCCGGTTACCGTGGCCGTGGATGCCGGTGGCACGTCGGTACACATCACCGGTCCGCGCGAATGGCAAGCGAAGATCGGCAAGATTCCGGTGGCGGTCGTCTGACGACCCCGCCAGTCGTCCAATGGCGGGCCTCCCCGCATTGCATCGTGGTGAAACTGGTCAGATCCGGAAGGAAGCAGCCACAGCCACTCAATGCAAGTGCCGGGGGCAGGGCTCGCCACCCTTGCGGAAGGTCGCAGCGCGAAAGCGCGCTGCGGCTTTCCTCGGGTGCAGTTTGACAACCCCCCCCATGCTTGCTTCGCTTCGCCACCCTCCCAGGGGGGCGGTCGTTCCTGGAAGCGTTGAACCGATCCCACCTGCTGGCGGTTGCCCTTCGCTGTTCGTTGGTGGAATCCAATCTTCCGTGCCGGCATCGCCATGACCCTCGCACTAGCCCGCAAGTATCGTCCACGCGTCTTCGAAGACGTCGTCGGGCAAGAGCACGTGGTGCGCGCGCTGTCGAACGCGCTCTCGCAAAACCGGTTGCATCACGCGTGGCTGCTCACCGGCACGCGGGGCGTCGGCAAGACCACGCTGGCACGCATCATCGCCAAGGCGCTCAACTGCGAAACCGGCATCACCGCCACGCCGTGCGGGCTGTGCGGCGCCTGCCGCGAGATCGACAGCGGGCGTTTCATCGATCTCATCGAGCTCGATGCGGCGTCGAACACCCAGGTCGACAACATGCGCGAGCTGCTCGAGAACGCCATGTACGTTCCCACCGCCGGGCGCTTCAAGGTCTACATCATCGACGAAGTGCACATGCTCTCGCGCAACGCGTTCAACGCGATGCTCAAGACGCTCGAAGAGCCGCCGGCGCATGTGAAGTTCATCCTTGCCACCACCGATCCGCAGCGCATCCCGATGACGGTACTGTCGCGCTGCCTCCAGTTTTCGCTCAAGCAGATCCCGCCGCCGGTGATCCGCGCCCAGCTCGAAAAGGTGCTGGGTCTCGAAGGGGTGGACGTCGAGCCGCCCGCGCTCAACCTCATCGCCCGCGCCGCGCAGGGCAGCATGCGCGACAGCCTGAGCCTGCTCGACCAGGCCATCGCCCACGGCATCGGCAAGGTCACCGACGAGAGCGTGCGTGCCATGCTCGGTGTGGTCGATGCCGGCTACCTGCTGACTCTGCTCGAAACGGTGGCGGCAAAGGATGGCAAGGCGCTGATGACGCAGGCCGAGGCGCTGCAGGCGCAAGGCTTGTCGTTAGAGTCGGCGTTGCAGGATCTCGCGAGCCTCTTGCATCGTGTGGCATTGGCGCAAACGCTGCCCGACGCCATTGCCGACGACGAACCCGAGCGCGACCGCCTGTTGGCGCTGGCCGCGGCGCTGTCGGCTGAAGACGTGCAGTTGTTCTACCAGATTGCGCTGCGCGGCCGTGCCGATCTCACGCTCGCGCCGGACGAGTTTGCCGGCTTCATGATGACGCTGTTGCGGATGCTCGCGTTCCGGCCGGTTGCCGATGACGCCAGCCGGGTCGCAGTCCCGGAGCGCGCGGCCCCACGCCCGGCAACGGCAACCGCGCCCGCGCCGGCCGCTCGCCGTGCCACCGCGCCGCCGCCACGGGTGGTCGCGGAGCCTGCACCGCCAGGCTCAATGCCAGTCGCGGCCGCCGAACCGTCTCGCGCCGAGCCCCCCGCGTTGCCGCCCGAACGCGCCCGCAACCTGCCCACCCGTCTCGACCCGGCCGACTGGGCCGAGACCGTCGCCCGGCTCAAGCTGGGCGGCATGGCGCGCATGGCGGTGGAACATTGCGAGCTGGTTTCGTTCGAGAATGGCGTCATGCGCCTGGCGGTGCCCGAAGCGCATCGCAGCTTTGCCGAAGCCAGCTATCGCGACAAGCTGCGCGCGGCGCTGGTTGAACACTTCGGCGACATCCGGCTCGAACTGAGCGTTGGCACCGTCAAGGGCGACCAGACCCTGGGCGTCAAAGCAAACCGCGACCGTGAGGCGCGCCAGATCAAGGCCAACGAAGCGGTGGAAAACGACCCGTTCGTGCGTGAGCTGCGCGAGAATTTCGGCGCCCGCGTCGAGCCCGACTCGATCCGGCCGATCAACTGAACCGCGGCCTCGCCAACCCTCCCAACCTCGACCGATCCGGAGACGCACCATGATGAAGAACCAGCTTGCCGGCCTGATGAAGCAGGCCCAGCAGATGCAGGACAACATGAAGAAGATGCAGGAGCAGCTCGCCACCATCGAGGTCGAGGGCCAGTCCGGGGCTGGCATGGTCAAGGTGGTGATGACCTGCCGCCACGACGTGAAGCGCGTGACCATCGACCCGAGCCTGCTCGCCGACGACAAAGACATGCTCGAAGACCTGGTGGCCGCCGCGATGAACGACGCCGTGCGGCGCGCCGAAGCGATGAGCCAGGAGAAGATGGGATCGCTCACTGGTGGCATGGAGCTTCCTGCCGGATTCAAGCTCCCGTTCTGACCCGGTGAAGACGCCATCGTCGCTGCAAGGGCTGATCGACGCGCTGCGGGTGCTCCCAGGCGTCGGGCCGAAGTCCGCGCAGCGCATGGCCTATCACCTGCTGCAGCACGACCGCGACGGTGCCGGCCGGCTGGGCGCCGCCCTGTATCAGGCGCTCGACCGCATCCAGCATTGCGAGCGCTGCAACAACTTCAGCGAAACGCCGCAGTGCGAGTTGTGCTCGTCGCAACGGCGCGATGCCACCTTGCTGTGCGTGGTCGAGACCCCGGCCGATCTGCTGATGATGGAACAGAGCCAGGCGTATCGCGGGCTCTACTTCGTGCTGCTGGGCCGCCTGTCGCCGCTCGATGGCATTGGTCCGCGCGAACTGCATGCCGATCGTCTGCTGGCGCGAGCCACCGATGGCGTCGTCGCCGAGACCATCATGGCCACCAACTTCACGGTCGAGGGCGAGGCCACCGCGCACTACCTGGGCGAGATGCTGCGTGCGCGCGATGTGCGCGTGAGCCGTATCGCGCGTGGCGTGCCGGTGGGCGGCGAACTCGAATACGTAGACAGCGGCACGCTCGCGCAAGCCGTGATCGAACGGCGCACTGTGGTCTGATCAATGAATTTCCCGAGTAGCGACGACGTTCAGCCACGACGCTTCCAGATGACCCCAACCACCCAACCCCGCAGTCGACGCGCAGCCTTCCCTCATCCCCAGCCCTTCTCCCGGAGGTATAAGGGGGCAGTAGGCATCCCTCTCCCCTCGGGAGAGGGACCGAGGGTGAGGGATGCTGAGCGACGTCGCTCGTCGGGATGGACTCTTCACTCATGAGCGCCTGATGGCACGCGACGACTCCCACGGCCGGCGAACGGCCGCCGCCCGCCCGGCGGTGCGATCACCCAAGGCACGCAGTCCGATCCGCCCGCCATTGCGCGTGCGCGACGAGCCACCGGTTGCACCGGCGCGCCCGGCTCCCAAGGCGCGGTCAGCCGCTGGAGCAGTGGCCCCCCCCGCCGACCAGTCGCAGAAGCTGCAGAAGGTGCTGGCGCAGGCGGGTCTCGGCTCGCGGCGCGAGATGGAGGAGGTGATCCGTACCGGCAAGGTGCTGGTTAACGGCGAGCCCGCCACCATCGGCACCCGCGTCAACCCCGAAGACGTGGTCAAGGTCGGCCGCCGCCAGATCCGCTTCAAGCTTTCATCGCAATTGCCGCGCGTGATCATCTATCACAAGCCCGAAGGCGAGATCGTGTCGCGCAGCGACCCCGATGGCCGGCCGAGCGTGTTCGATCACCTGCCGGCCATCCGCAGCGGCAAATGGCTTGCCATCGGGCGGCTCGACTTCAACACCTGCGGCCTGCTTATCTTCACCACGTCGGGCGAGCTGTCGAACCGCCTCACCCATCCGCGCTTCGAGATCGAGCGTGAGTATGCCGTGCGGGTAATGGGTGAAGTCACGCGCGAACAGGCCGCGGCCTTCACCAAGGGGGTGAAGCTCGACGACGGCGTTGCGCGCTTCGAGCTTTTCGAGGAGCAGGGTGGCACCGGCAGCAATCGCTGGTATCGCGTGGTGGTGCGCGAAGGCCGCAACCGGCTGGTGCGCCGGATGTTCGAGCATTTCGGCATCCAGGTGAGCCGCCTGATGCGCACGCGCTTCGGCATGATCAACATGCCGCCGCGCCTGAAGCGCGGCCAGCATCTCGAACTGACCGATGCGCAGACCAAAAAGGTGCTCGAGTGGCTCGCCTCGGGCACCGGGACTACGCCGGAGGTGCCACTGGAAGAAAAAGTGACGCCGCCGAAGGCATCGCCCAAATCGCCACCCAATGCCCCCCGTGGTGCTGGCGGCCGGGCGCGATCCGAGGCTCGGCCTGCGACCGGGCGGGCGCCGCGGCCGGCGAAAGCGCCGGGGGGGCGGGCACGGAGCGAGACGCCAAGGTCTGCCGGGGCAGCGGCAACGACGAAAGTGCGGCGGCCGAAGCCTCGGTGAAGGTGCGATAGCCGGCAACGGGTCTGGAAGGTAAAGACGCGGGGAATCAGGCCCTCAGACGGGGAAAGGGAAACGTCGACCAAAAAGCGTTGCGCTCTCCCCGGAGCGGCTTTCCTCGGAGTTGACAGTCGAGAGTTTACAAATGACAATATGAAATATAGTTTTGTAAACCATTTGGTGAGCTTTCACCATGATAGGAAGCCGGCTCAAGAGAGCCAGAGATGCGCTTGGGTTCTCTCTTAGGGACCTCGAAGCCGCGATCCAGGGCCAGGTGACGGCTCAGGCGATCGGCAAGTACGAACGCGGTGAGATGATGCCGGGTTCAACGGTATTGCTCGCTCTCGCCAGGGCCCTGAACGTATCCCCGGAATACCTGCTCAGCGAGCGGCAGATCGATCTCATCGGCGTGGACTTTCGCAAGGCGCCGCATGCTGCCGCCCGCGAAGAACGGGCCGTCGAGTCCGCGGTCCTGGACCAGATCGAGCGTTATCTGGAGGTCGAGGCGTTGTTGCCTGGCATCGATGACGCCTGGGACGCGCCGAAGGGCGCAGCTTTCGCGATTCACCGGGTGGAAGACGCCGAGAACGCCGCGGCGGCGTTGCGTCGGCTTTGGTCATTGGGCATCGACCCGATACCCAGCATGGCCGAACTGCTCGAAGACAAAGGGGTCAAGGTGATCGCCCTTGATCTGCCCGAAAACGTCTCCGGCTCGAAAGCGTTGGTTCGGTGCCCCGGCCTGGACGATGTGCCGGTGATCGTCGTGAACCAGAAGCACAACGGCGAAAGGCAGCGATTCACGCTGGCCCATGAGATCGCCCATCTCGTGCTCCGGTTCACGGGGCTCAGCGAAATCGAGCAGGAGAAAGCGGCGGATCGGTTTGCCGGGGCATTTCTGATGGCCAGTGAGATGATGATTCGCCATCTTGGAGAACACCGCACCTCGATCGCGCTCGGTGAACTCGCGGAGCTGAAAAAGCTGTTCAAGGTAAGCATCGCGTCTCTCGCGGTACGCTGCTCGCAGCTTGGTTTGCTATCCAAGGCTGCCTACGGCCGACTTTGGTCTCAGATCAGGAATCTTGGCTGGAACGGCCCGGCGTCGAGCGAGCCATACGCATTCGATTCGGAAGTGCCGCAACGCATGGAGAGAATGTGCATGCGCGCGGTGTCGGAGGGGGCGATCTCCGAAGCCAAGGCGGCGGAGTTGCTCGGAATGAGCGTTCGCGAACTGGACCGGCGACTCATGGCGCGAGGGGCATGAGATCCCATGATCGTCCTGGTGTCCGACACATCGATCCTGATCGATCTCGAACGGGGCGGTCTTCTCGAGGCTGCTTTTTCGTGCGGCCTCACGATGATCGTGCCGGATCTGCTGTACCAGCGTGAACTGGAAAACGAAAACGGCCCCTATCTTCGGTCGCTTGGCCTGGGTGTCGTCGCGCTGACGCCGGACGAGGTCACCCTGGCGCAGATGGTTCGAACGGCCCGCCCGGTGCTATCGCTGCCAGACTGCTTCGCGCTCAGTTGTGCGACCCGGCCTCACCACGTGCTCATGACGGGGGACAAGACGCTCCGCAACGAAGCGCTGGCGCGCAAGGTCGCAGCAGTGCACGGCCTGCTCTGGCTACTCGATCAGATGGCCGCGTCTGGGCGCGTCGGCCTGAGCCAACTGCACGAAGGCCTCGGTCGCATATCAGGTCATCCACGCTGTCGCTTGCCAGCGGTGGAGGTCGAGGCTCGCCTTCGGCGGTGGGCTGCGAGCTAAGAAGACGCCCCGGACGCCTACCTTTTTCATTACCCCGCCAACTGCCCCCGCTCCAGCAGGAACACGTACTCATCCCCGGCCGGGGTATCCAGCCATGTGAAGGCGATGCCGGGATAGGCGGCTTCGAGCGCATCGCGGTTGTGGCCGATCTCGACCACGAGGATGCCCGACGGCGTCAGGTGCCGATGCGCGTCGCGCAGCAGGCGGTGCACGATGTCCAGCCCGTCGTCACCGGCGGCCAGCCCCAGCGCGGGTTCGTGGCGATATTCGGCGGGTAGCGCCGCCATCGACAGCGCATCGACATAGGGCGGGTTGGACACGATCACGTCGTAGCGGCGGTCGGTCAGCGCGTGGAACAGGTCGGACTTCACCAGCTCGATGCGATCGCCCAGTTTGTGGTCATCGACATTGCGCCGCGCCACCGCGAAGGCGTCGTCCGAGATGTCGGCGGCATCGACGTGCGCGTTGGGAAAGGCGTTCGCGAGCAGCACGGCCAGACACCCGGAGCCGGTGCAAAGATCGAGGGCGCTGTCGACGTCATCGGGCTCGCGAATCCAGGGGGCGAACTGCTCGCCCAGCAGGCCGGCAATGAACGAACGCGGCACCAGCACGCGTTCATCCACGGTGAAGCGGAACTCGCCGAGCCACGCTTCGCCGGTCAGGTAGGCGGCCGGCTTGCGGGTGGTGATGCGCTGCTCGATCAACGCCAGCACGCGCTCGCGTTCCATCACTGTCAGGCGCGCATCGAGCCACTCATCGAACGTCGCATGTGGTAGATGCAGCGCCCAGCCGATCAGGTAGCCGGCCTCGTGCCGGGCATCGGTGAAGCCATGGCCGAAGAAGACGTCGGCCTCGCGGAAGCGGCTGACCGCGAAACGCAGCACGTCGCGCACCGTGAGCAGGTCGCCGGCAGCGCCGCCGAAGGGTGTTGATGTCCCGGTCATCGTGCTAGCCCAGCAGGCCGCGCAGCGCGCCTTCGTAGATGCGCGAGAGCGGTTCGATGTCGGCCAGCAGCACATGCTCGTCGAGCTTGTGGATCGACTCGTTGATCGGACCGAGTTCGATCACCTCGCGGCACAGCGTGGCGATGAAACGGCCGTCTGACGTGCCGCCCGTGGTGGACAGCGCGGGGGTGTAGCCACATTCGGCTTCGATGGCGGCGTTGACCGCCTGCACCAGGCGCCCACGCGGCGTGATGAACGGCAAGCCCGAAAGCGACCATTGCAGCGTGTAGTCGAGGTGGTGCCGGTCGAGCACCGCATGCACGCCGGCCTTGATGCCGCCGACCGTGCTCTCGGGCGAGAAGCGCACGTTGAAGAGCAGCTCGAGGTCGCCGGGAATGACATTGTTGGCGCCGGTGCCGGCATGCACGTTCGAGATCTGGAAGCTGGTGGGCTGGAAGTACTCGTTGCCTTCGTCCCACACCGATTGCGCGAGTTCGGTCAGGGCCGGGAGGCTTTGATGGATGGGATTGCGCGCCAGATGCGGATAGGCGATGTGGCCCTGGATGCCGCGGATGAGCAGATCGCCCGAGAGCGAACCGCGCCGCCCGTTCTTGATCATGTCGCCCAGGTGGTCCACCGAGGTCGGTTCGCCGACGATGCAGTAGTCGAGCGTTTCGCCGCGCGCCCGCAACGTTTCGACCACCTTGACGGTGCCGTTGATGGCGACACCTTCTTCGTCGGAAGTGATGAGCAGCGCGATCGAGCCGCGCGGCTTCGGATTAGCGGCGAGGTAGCGTTCGATGGCGGTGACGAACGCCGCCAGCGAGGTTTTCATGTCGGCGGCGCCGCGGCCGTAGAGCACGCCGTCACGAACCGTGGGCACGAACGGGTCGGAATGCCACTGGTCGAGCGGGCCGGTCGGCACCACGTCGGTGTGCCCTGCGAAACACATGAGCGGCGCCTCGCTCCCGAGTCGCGCCCACAGGTTGTCCACGTTGCCGAAGCGCAGGTGCTCGATGCGGAAGCCGAGCTTTTCGAGGCGGGCGGCGATCAGGTTCTGGCAGCCGCCGTCTTCGGGCGTGAGCGACCGGCAGGCGATCAACTGCCGGGTCAGGGCAATGGTTGCGTCGGTCGGCGCCACAGTGGTTACCGCGGAAGGATCAGTCAAGACTATCGACATTGAGCTTGAGGTCGCCGAATCCGCCCGTTCTCGTCGGCTCGGCACGGGCTACCGGGCGGGCCATGTCGCCGGGTTTGGAGCCGGGCTTCTGGGCGGCGTTGTTGAGCAGCCACGACAGGTTGGTGGCGGAGTCGGAGTTGCGCAGCGCTTCGTCCTTGGAGATCAGGCCCTGGCTGTAGAGCTTGAACAGCGCCTGCTCGAAGGTTTCGGAGCCCGGCGACAGCGCCTGTTCCATGGCATCTTTCATCTGGTCGATCTCGCCTTTCTTGATGAGGTCGGCCACGTGCTTGCTGTTGAGCAGGACCTCGACCGCCGCCACCAGCGAGCCGTCGATGGCCTTGACCAGCCGCTGCGAGATGATGCACTTGAGCGTGGTGGACAGATCGTTGAGCAGGCCGTCGCGCGCCTCGAACGGAAAGAAATTGATGATGCGGCCGAGTGCGTGATAACTGTTGTTGGCGTGCAGCGTGGTCATGCACAGATGGCCGGTCTGGGCGTAGAGCATGGCGTGCTGCAGCGTCTGGCGGTCGCGTACCTCGCCGATCAACAGCAGGTCGGGCGCCTCGCGCATCGCGTTGACGAGCGCGTTTTCGTACGAGTGGGTGTCCTGCCCGACCTCCCGCTGGTTGATCACGCACTTGTTGTTGCGGTAGACGAACTCGATCGGATCCTCGATGGTGAGGATGTGCCCGGAGCGGGTGTTGTTGCGATGCTCGACCATGGCGGCGAGCGTGGTCGACTTGCCCGAACCGGTGGAACCCACCACCAGGATGAGCCCGCGTTTTTCCATGACCAGATCGCGCAGCACCGGCGGCAGCCGCAGCTTCTCCATGCCGGCCGTGCCGCTCTTGAGGTAGCGGATCACCAGCGCCACGCTGCCACGCTGCCGGAACACGTTGACCCGAAACCGGCCCACGTCAGGAACCGGAAACGAGAAGTTCATTTCGTGGGTTGCTTCGTATTCGGTGACCTCGGCCGGGCTCATCATCTCGTACGCGATCTGGCGCACGGTCTCGCCGTCGATGATCTGCTGGTTCACCGGCATGATGTTGCCGAGAATCTTGATCGAGATCGGCGCTCCGACCGAGACGAACAGGTCGGAGGCCTGCTTCTCGGACATGAGCTTGAACAACGGTGTCAGGTACATGCTGGCGTTCTCCTCGGGACGGTCACGCGCACGGCGCTGCGATGAGCAAAATATCGACCCCACATGATGGCGCATCGGCAGCTTCCCGGCCATCGGGGAAGCGAGGGTACAAGACCGCTCTGTTCGGCGTCTTGACCAGCGGTTTTTCGGGAGTCGGGAACCACGCCTTATAGGTCTCGCCCGCTGGACGCACCTGACGCTGACCCGAATATGCGCGTGAACTCGCCGATGACGCGAGAGCTATCGGGTCAGATGATAAATCTGTAATGCCGCAACAAAAAAGAATAATCATCTGCTATTGATCGAAAAAAGCGAAAGTAAAGACGCCTTTTTTGCGCTGGAGCTGGCACATTTGGATCATGAACCAAGTCGTCGACATCCCTGTGCCCGGCCTGTCTGACGCTCGCATCGGCGAGCCCACCGGCAATGGCGCCATGGCCCTGATCCGGACCCTGCTCGATCTCGGCGTCGATACGGTCTTCGGCTACCCGGGCGGGGCTGTGCTGCCGTTATATGACGCCTTGTACGCGGAACCCCGGTTGCGGCATGTGCTGGTGCGGCATGAACAGGCCGCGGTTCATGCCGCGCAAGGCTACGCGCGCTCGACCGGAAAGGTCGGTGTGGTGTTCGTGACCTCCGGGCCCGGCATGAGCAATACCACCACCGGGTTGCTGGACGCTTTCTGTGACTCCGTTCCCGTGCTGTGCATCAGTGGGCAGGTGGCGACCAGCCTCATCGGCACCGACGCCTTCCAGGAATGCGATGCGCTGGGCATTTCCCGCCCGGTGACGAAGTGGAATGTGCAGGTGCGCGATGCGAGCCTGCTCGAATCGCTGTTGCGCAAGGCTTATGCGGTCGCATCCGGCGGCAGGCCCGGCCCCGTGCTGGTGGATGTTCCCAAGGATGTGCAACTGACGCTCGTATCCCGGTCGCTGCCGGTAGCGGACCGCCAGCGAGCGGTCGCCAAGCCTCCGTCCTACAGCCGCCTGCTGGAAACGGCGAAGGCCATTCGGGAGGCGCAGCGGCCGATCTTCTACGGTGGTGGCGGGCTGGTGAACTCGGGGGTGCGAGCCTGCGATGTGTTCCGCCGCGTGGTCGAAATGACTGGCGCCCCTTGCACGCTGACGCTGATGGGGCTTGGGGCGTTTCCGGCTTCCAGTCCGCAGTGGCTCGGCATGCTCGGCATGCACGGCACGCTGGAGGCGAACCTCGCCATGCATCACGCCGATCTGGTGGTGTGCGTGGGTGCGCGTTTCGACGATCGCGTGACCGGCCGCCTCGACCAGTTCTGCCCGAACGCCAAGATCGTGCACATCGACATCGATGCCGCATCGATCCACAAGATCGTGCGAGCGCATGTTCCGCTGGTAGGCGACTGCGCGCAGGTGCTGCAGAGGCTCCTCGAGTGCATGCACGGGCAAGTGCCCGATCCCGCCCGACTGAGCGATTGGTGGCAGCAGATCGAGCAATGGCGGGCGCGTCGGTCGCTCGCCTTCGACGACACGCCCGACCACATTGCGCCGCAGGCGCTGATGCGCTGCCTGCAACAACGGCTGGAAGGGCGTGACGCTATCGTCTCGACCGATGTCGGCCAGCACCAGATGTGGGCTGCCCAGCATCTGGATTTCGAGCAGCCGATGCGCTGGCTCACCTCCGGTGGTGCGGGAACCATGGGCTACGGACTACCGGCGGCGATCGGCGCCCAGATCGCGCATCCGGACCGGACAGTGGTTTGCGTGAGCGGCGATGCGTCGATACTGATGAACATCCAGGAGCTCGCCACGGCGGTGCAGCACCGCACCCCGGTGAAGGTGATCCTGTGCAACAACGGCTACATGGGCATGGTGCGGCAGTGGCAGGAAATGAACCATGGCGGACGCTACAGCCACAGCTACACCGAGGCGCTGCCGGATTTTGTGATGGTGGCGCGCGGCTTCGGCTGGCAGGCCCATCGCGTCGACCGGCGGGACGATCTGGAGAGCGCCCTCGCGCTGTGCATCGAAAGCGATGGCCCGTTCTTCCTGGACGTGCATGTGACCCCGGAACAAAACTGCTTTCCGATGATCCCGTCAGGTGCCGGGCATCACGAAGTACTGCTTGGCGGAGCCGATCGATAGGCGGCGCCGGGCAACTGACGGCCCGCTTCAGCGAAGGGGCCCCGCCCACAGGGTCCCCCGAGGACGGGGCGCCCCCTTTGAGGGGGTAGCCGTAGCGCAGCGCAGGCTGGGGGTGGGTGTCACTCTAACAGGCGTACTTGCGCACGGCGTCTTCGTTCCATTCGATACCGTTGCCGGGCCGCGCCGGCACCGTGGCGTAGCCATCCTTCACCTCGAACGGTTCGGCGATGATCGGGTTGCCCCAGTCGCGCCATTCCAGCCAGTCGGCGGATTCCGAGGCGCGCAACAGATGGGCCGATACCTCGGGGTACAGATGACTCGATAACGGGTGCCCCGCCGCGCCGGCAATGGCAGCGGCGCGCATCCAGCCCGTCACCCCGCCAATACGCATCAGGTCCGGCATGTAGAGGTCGGCGGCCCCGGCCCGCACCGCGTCGAGAAACGACCGCGGTCCGTAGATGTTCTCGCCGATCTGCACCGGTGTCCTGAGCTCGCGCGCCAGTTGCGCGCTGTGCGCATAGTTGTCGTACACGACGGGTTCCTCGAACCAGTACAGACCCTGATCGTCCAGGGCGTGGCATCGTGACAAGGCTTCCTGCAGCGTCTGACCCTGATTGAAATCGCACATCAGCTCGATGTCCGTGCCGATCGCCCCGCGCACGAGTTCGAGGGCCTTCAGGTCATCTTTCAGGGCGGGGCGCCCGAGGCGGATCTTGATCGCGCTGAAGTTGCCTTCGGCGACCAGTTCGGCGGCTTCCTTCGCCAGCTTGTCCAGGGGCAGCAGCCACAGCCCGTTGGTGTTGTAGGTGCGGACCTTGCCGACGGAACCGCCCAGCATTTCCGCGAGCGGCAGCCCCGCCGCCTTGGCGAGGGCGTCCCAGATCGCCATGTCGAGGCCGGCGGTCGCGATCATGCTGACACCCTGGCGACCCAGCAGATGCAGCGCGCCGATCGAGTCGCGGAACAGGTCGAGCGGCGCCAGTTGCCGCCCCTTGAACTTCGCGGCAAGGTCGATGAGCGCCGGGCCCACGTAGCGAATCGCATCGTGGAGGTAGGGCTCGAGATAGCTGCGGCCGATGATGCCTTCACGGGTCTTGACGTCGATCAGGATGAAGGGCCATTCGGCAAAGGTGCCGACCTTGGCCACGATCGGCCGCTTCATCGGGATCGACACCGAGCGGACCTCGATGCTTTCGAAGGTCAGCTTTTCCTTGATCTGCATGGTCTTGCCTTTCGGGGGAGTTGGACGCTGACGGAACTCGAGCTTAGTCGCCGCGCAGCAGATCGTTGATGCTGGTCTTGGCCCGCGTGCCGGCATCCACCTGCTTCACGATCACGGCGCAATACAGGCTGTACTTGCCATCGGCCGACGGCAGATTGCCCGACACGACCACCGACCCGGGCGGAATGCGCCCGTAGCTGACCTCGCCGGTGGCGCGGTCATAGATGCGTGTGCTCTGGCCCAGGTAGACGCCCATCGAGATGACCGAGCCGGCGCCGACCACGACACCCTCGACCACCTCGGAGCGCGCACCGATGAAGCAGTTGTCTTCGATGATGGTGGGGTTGGCCTGGATCGGTTCGAGCACACCGCCGATGCCCACGCCGCCGGACAAGTGCACGTTCTTGCCGATCTGGGCGCAGGAGCCCACCGTGGCCCAGGTGTCGACCATGGTGCCTTCGTCGACGTAGGCGCCGATGTTGACGTAAGAGGGCATCAGCACGACGTTACGGGCGATGAAGCTGCCGCGCCTTACCGCCGCCGGCGGCACCACGCGGAATCCGCCCGCGCGGAAGTCGGCGTCGCCATAGTCGGCGAACTTCGGGTCGACCTTGTCGAAATAGTTGGTATAGCCATCGCGGATCACCGCGTTGTCTTCGAGGCGGAACGACAGCAGCACCGCCTTCTTGATCCACTGGTGCGTCACCCAGTCGGCGCCTTGCTTCTCGGCCACCCGCAGCGCGCCGCTGTCGAGACCGGCAACGACTTCGGCGACCGCCTTGCGTATGGGGGCTGGGGCCGACGCCGGGGTGAGGGCTGCGCGGTCTTCCCAGGCGGCGTCGATGGTGGCTTGCAGATCCGAATCAGAGGTAGTGGTCATCAGTGGTGGTGTGAGCGTTGAGAAATGAAACGGGCGATGCGAACGGCTGCCTCGGTGCACTCGGCCACCGGCGCCACGAGCGCGATGCGCACGAAGCCGGCG
The DNA here is from genome assembly GCA_031393885.1 of Betaproteobacteria bacterium. GTDB lineage: Bacteria > Pseudomonadota > Gammaproteobacteria > Burkholderiales. The sequence continues at coordinate 23,945 of JANMWG010000508.1, forward strand.
CCCGGGTTGAGTCCGCCGGCCTCGCGGCCGAGGTAGCTGCCGGCGACAACCGCGACATTACCGCGTTCGAGCAGGCCGCGGGTGAAGGCGAGGTCGTCGCCACCGACTTGCAGCCAGAGGTAGAAAGCGGCGTCGGGCAAGGTCACCGGGATCGCCGGCGCCAGCGCCGCGACGACGCGCTCGAACTTCTCGCGATACAGGCGGCGGTTCTCGATCACGTGGCTCTCGTCGCTCCAGGCGGCTTCGCTGGCGGCCTGCACCGCCGGACTCATCGCGCTGCCGTGATAGGTGCGATACAGCAGAAACGCGGCGATCAGCGCGCGCTCGCCGGCCACATAGCCGGAGCGCATGCCCGGCACGCTGGATCGCTTCGACAGGCTGCCGAACACGATAAGCCGCGGATAGTCGGGCCGGCCCAGGCGATGGGCCGCTTCGAGTGCCCCCAGCGGCGGGGCCGCTTCATCGAAATAGATCTCGGAGTAACACTCGTCGGCGGCGATCACGAAGCCATGGCGGTCGGAGAGTTCGAACAGCGCCCGCCATTCGTCCAGGGTCATCACGCGGCCGGTCGGGTTGCCCGGGGAGCACACGTACACCAATTGCGTCGTGGCCAGCACGGCTTCGGGGACAGCGCCGAAGTCGCACGCGAAGCCATGCTCGGGCGACTGGTTGACGAACACCGGCCGGGCGCCCGCCAGCAGCGCGGCACCCTCGTAGATTTGATAGAAAGGGTTGGGCATCACCACCACCGGGTCGGGCCGGGTGCGATCGACCACGGTCTGGGCAAAAGCGAACAACGCCTCGCGGCTGCCGTTGACCGGCAGCACCTGGGTGGCCGGATCGAGGGCCGGCATGCGGTAGCGGCGACCGAGCCAGGCCGCGATGGTGGAGCGCAGCGCCGGACTGCCGAGCGTGGCCGGATAGGACGCGATGCCGCCGCGATGGCTGGTGAGGCTGTCGAGGATGAACGGGGGCGTCGCGTGCTTGGGTTCCCCGATCGACAGGTTGATCGGCGCCAGCTCGCCGTTCGGCACGACATCGGCCACCAGCCGGGCGAGCTTCTGGAACGGGTAGGGCTGGAGGCGGGCTAGGTCGGGATTCATGGCGGCGGCAAGCGCCTGTGAAAGCGGCCGATTATAGGAGGGGGAGCGTCGATCGGGCCAGTCGCGCGTGCAATCGAGCATGCAACCGGAAGCCGCGGCGAAGCCTGCGAAGCGGGGTAAATCGGGTACACTTCAGAGCGCTGGAAACCGCCTTCGCCTGGCTCGGAAACGACCCCAGGCGTTTGTTTTGAAAGGCCTTCGTTTCACAGCATCGTTCGTATCTTTTTCGGGCCAGCCCGTGCGCCTCACACACATCAAGCTCGCCGGCTTCAAGTCGTTCGTCGATCCCACCCACATTCCGCTGCCGGGCCGCCTCATCGGCGTCGTCGGTCCGAACGGCTGTGGCAAGTCGAACGTCATCGATGCGATCCGCTGGGTGCTCGGCGAGTCGTCCGCCAAGCACCTGCGTGGCGAAACCATGGACGACGTCATCTTCAACGGCAGCGGCAATCGCAAGCCAGGCCACCGGGCGAGCGTCGAACTGATCTTCGACAATTCGCTGGGCAAGGCCGCCGGCGCCTGGTCGCAATACGGCGAGATCTCGATCAAGCGGGTGCTCGAACGCGACACCGGCTCGAACTACTTCATCAACAACAGCCCGGTGCGGCGGCGCGATGTCGCCGACATCTTCCTCGGCACCGGGCTTGGCGCCCGCGCCTACGCCATCATCGAGCAGGGCATGATCTCGCGCATCGTCGATGCCCGGCCGGAAGAGCTGCGGGTGTTCCTCGAAGAGGCCGCCGGCGTGTCGAAGTACCGCGAGCGCCGCAAGGAAACCGAAGCGCGCCTCGACGACGCCCGCGACAACCTGCTGCGCGTGGACGACATCCGCCGCGAGCTGGGCACCCAGATCGCCCATCTCGAGGCCCAGTCGACCGCCGCCGAGACCTTCCGCGATCTCGAGTCGGGTGTGCGTCTGGCCCAGTGCCGGCTCTGGCTCATCCGCAAGCAGGAAGCCCAGGCGCAGCGCGCCCGCATCGGCGGCGAGCTCGACCAGCTGACGATCGACCTCGATGCCGCCACCGCTGCCCTCAGGGCAACCGAAAACGCGCTCGAAACCCTGCGCGAACGCCACTTCGCGGCGTCCGACGGCGTTCACCAGGCGCAGGGCGCGCTCTACGAAGCCAATGCCGAGTTCGCGCGCATCGAGCAGGAACTTGGCCATCTGCGCACCAACCGCCAGCGTGCCGAGCAGCGGCTGAACAGTTTCACCGCCCAGATCGCCGAATCCGACCAGCGCCGCAAGACCCTCGAAGACACGCTTGCGCAAACCCGCGAAGCCCTCGAAAACGCGGTCGTCGAAGCGCAGGCCCGGCGCACCGACCAGGAGGCGGTCGCAGCCCGTCTACCCGAGGCCGACCGCTTCTACCGCGAGGCACGCAGCGCCTTCGAGCAGGTCCGGCAGGCGCTGGCCGAAGGCCGTCGCCGGCTCGAAGTGGCGAACACCCGCCTGGTTCATGCCGAGAAGCTGGTCGGGCAGCTGAACGGCCGCGCGCAGCGGCTCACCGAAGAACGCCGCCACATCGTCTTGCCGGATGCGGCCGCACTCGAACGCCTGCGCGCCGACCTCGCCAGCCTCGACGCCGAACTGGCGGCAGCGCGGCACGAACAGGGCGCCATCGAGGCCGTGGTGCCGTCGTCCGAGCAGCAACTGCGGGCCGCCACCCAGAAAGTCGAAGGGTTGCGCCAGCAGCTCGCCGGACTCGAAGCCCGCCGGCATGCACTGGTGAGCCTGCAACAGCAGGTCGGCGCGAGCGAGCAGATGGCGTCGTGGCTGGGGCAACACGGCCTCACGTCACTGCCGCGGTTCTGGCAACGGGTGAGTGTGGATGCCGGTTGGGAAGATGCGCTCGAAGCGGTCCTGCGCGAGCGGCTCAATGCCATTGCCGTGGCTGATCCGGCAGCGCTTGCCGACTGGTTCGGCGCGTCGCCGCCCGGCAAGCTCTCGGTCTATCGTTCGGGCACGGCCGCCGGCAAAAGTGCCGATCCGGCGCCCGACGGAACGGTACCCCTGATCGACCACGTCACGACGGCGCAACCCGAGGTGCTGGCGGTGTTGCGCGAATGGCTGGACCAGGTTTATGCCGTTGCCGACCCGACCCAGGCGCTGACGCTCGCGCCGCGGCTCGCGCCCGGCGCGGTGCTGGTCACGCGGGAGGGCCACGTGTTCACCGCGAGCAGCGTGAGTTTCCACGCGCCCGACTCCGAGATTCACGGGCTGCTCGAACGCAAGCTCGACATCGAGCGGCTGGAAGCGGAAATCCCCACGCTCACCCTCGATCTCAATGTCGCCCACGACGCCGCCGCAGCGCAGGACACCGCCGTGCGCGAGCAGCGCGCGGCGCTCGAACGCTTGCGCAAGTTCGCCGCCGAACTCGCGCAGCGCCGCCACGCGATCGAGATCGAAGAGGTGCGTGGCACCCAACTGCTCGACCGGGCCCGGGCACGGCTCACGCAGATCGATGCCGAACTGAACGAGATCGGCGTCGAGCGCGGGCGCGAGCTTGCCGCCGTGGCCGAAGCCACGGCGGCGGTCGCAGGGCTGACCTTGGAAATCAGCGGGCTGGGCCAGGCGGTCACGGTTGCCGACACCCAGCATCGCGACGCCGATCGCACGCTCGCGCAGTTGCGCCAGACGGTGCAGCAGGCCGAACGCGCGGCGCAGGAAGCGCAGTTTGCCGAACGCGGCCAGCAGGCGCGCATCCGTGAGCTCGAAGCGGCGCTGGCCGACGCCGTCCAGCGCGTCGAGCAGGCACGGGCGAGCCTGGTCGCGGCGCAGGCGGAGATTGCCGGGCTCGACGAGTCGCCTCTGGTCACCAGCCTGGCCGCCGCTTTCGATGTGCGTACCGGCCGCGAACGCCTGCTGGCCACCGCCCGCGAAACGCTCGGCACCGAAGAGCACGATCTGCGGACTCGCGAGCAGGAACGTATGGCGCTCGAGCAGCAGTTGGAGCCGATGCGGGTTCGCATCGGCGAGCTGCGCCTGAAGGAGCAGGAAGCGCGTCTCGCCGAAGAAAATTTCACGCAGCAACTGGCGCAGGCCGGGGCCAACGAGGCCGAACTGCTGGTCGAAGGCGAGAAGCTGCCGCGCCCGAATGCGCTGCAAGCCGAGATCAACCGCCTCAACGAGGAGATCACGGCGCTCGGACCGGTCAACCTCGCCGCGCTGTCCGAGCTCACCACGGCGAGCGATCGCAAAGGCTTCCTCGATGCCCAGTCGGCGGATCTGAACGAGGCCATCGGCACGCTCGAAGACGCCATCCGCCGCATGGACCGCGAAACGCGCGAGCGTCTCCAGTCAACCTTCGACGAAGTGAACCGCAATCTGGGCGAGCTGTTCCCGGCGCTGTTCGGTGGTGGTGAGGCCAGGCTGGTGATGAGCGGTGAAGAGATCCTCGACAGCGGTGTGACCATCGTCGCCCGCCCGCCCGGCAAGAAGAATGCGTCGATCCAGTTGCTGTCCGGCGGCGAAAAGGCCCTGACCGCGGTCTCGCTGGTGTTCTCGCTGTTCCGGCTGAATCCGGCGCCGTTCTGCCTGCTCGACGAGGTCGATGCCCCGCTCGACGACAGCAACACCGGCCGCTTCTGCGAACTGGTGCGCAAGATGTCCGACCAGACGCAGTTCATCTTCATCAGCCACAACAAGATCACGATGGAGATGGCGACGCAGCTCATCGGTGTGACCATGGCCGAAGCCGGGGTGTCGCGGGTGGTTGCCGTCGACATCGATGAAGCACTCAAGATGCGCGAGGACATCGCGGCCTGACGCCGCAGCTACCGGGGCCGCCGCGATGACCGATCTCCAATTGAGTCTGCTGGTCCTCGGCGCCGTGGTCGTTGTCGGGGTGATGGTGTTCAACTGGGTGCAGGAGTGGCGCTTCCGGCGGCGTTCGGCGGCGGCGTTCGATCAGCAGAAGCCGACCGAGGACGCGCTGATGAAGGCCTCCGCCCCGATTGGCTCCGCGGCACCGGCACCGTCGGCTCGCGCCGACCTGCCACCGCACCCGGTCGCGCCCGCGCCCGACAAGGAAGAAGACTGGGTCGTGGCGCTGTCGCGCAAAGGCGTGCCGCCGCCGGGCCGGGTGCGCAGGCCCAGTGGCGACGATACCACCGCCATGGTCATCGACTACGAAGCGGTGTTCGAATCCACATCGGCCTTCACCCAGCCCGACATCGACGACCTGGTGCGGGCCGCGGCAACCTCGATGCGGCCGGCGCGGGTCGAAGGCTTCGAAGGCGACGCCGCGCGCTGGCTGCCGGTCCTGGGCGGCGGTGCCGGTCGCTATCGGCGCATCCGGGTGGCCCTGCAACTGGCCGATCGCGACGCCTGCGCCACCCGCGCCGACCTCGAGCAGTTCGGCACCCACATGGAAGCCTGCGCGATGCGCATCGGTGCCGAACTCGAATTGCCGGCGCCGCATCTGTTCGAGGTTCGCGCCAAGGCGCTCGACCACTTGTGCGGCGAGGTCGACATCGCCGTCGGCATCAGCGTGGTGGCCCGCACCGGCGACGTGTTCCAGGGTACGACCGTGCGCGCGTTGGCCGAGGCGGCGGGAATGCGGCTGCGCCCGGAAGGACGGTTTCATGCGGAGGTTGCCGGCGGTGACCAGTTCACCGTCGAAAACCTCGAGGCCGATTCTTTCAGCGCCGATGGCATGCGCACGCTCACCACCACCGGCATCACCTTCGTGCTCGACGTGCCGCGCGCCCAGGGCGGCATCGGCGCCTACGACCGCATGGTCCAGGTGGCACGTCAGTTCGCCCGGTCGCTCGACGGCACGCTGGTCGACGACAACCGCCAGAAGCTCAACGACAGCGGCCTCGACGCCACCCGTCGCGCGCTCGCCGGCGTCCATGCCACGATGCAGGCGCAGGGCATCGAACCGGGTGGAGCGCTCGCGTTACGGTTGTTCGCCTGATGCCGGTTGCGCAAGAGATCGCCGACCGCATCGCGCGGCTGCGCGAACTCATCGAGCACGACAACTATCTCTATTACAGCCTCGATGCACCGGAAGTGCCGGACGCCGAGTACGACCGGCGCTTCGCCGAACTGCAATCGCTGGAGACGCAATACCCGGAGACCGCAACCGACGATTCACCGACGAGGCGGGTCGGCGCGGCGCCCGTGTCGGCCTTTGCCGAGGTGACCCACGCGGTACCGATGCTGTCGCTCAACAATGCCTTCGACGATGCCACCGTCGATGCCTTCGACCGCCGCGTGCGCGAGGCTCTGAACGTGGACCGGGTGCGCTACTCGGCCGAGCCGAAATTCGACGGCCTGGCCGTGAGTCTGACCTATCGCGACGGGTTGTTCGAGCGCGGCGCGACCCGCGGCGATGGCGCCACCGGCGAGAACGTGACGGCCAACCTTCGCACCATCGGCGCGATTCCGCTGCGCCTGCGGGGCGCCGGCGTGCCGGCGCTGCTGGAGGTGCGGGGCGAGGTGCTGCTGCTCAAGCGCAATTTCGCCCGCCTCAACGACGAGCAACTGGCGCGGGGCGAGAAGCTGTTCGCCAATCCGCGCAACGCGGCGGCCGGCGCCTTGCGCCAGCTCGACAGTCGCATCACGGCGGCGCGACGGCTGGCGTTCTTCGCCTATGCCGTCGGCGTGGTCGAGGGCGGCGAGCTGCCGCGCGACACGCATAGCGCGCAGATGAACTGGCTTGCGCAACTGCGGTTTCCGGTGAGCGCCGAACGCCGCGTGGTCGACGGGCTCGAAGGCCTGCTCGGCTACTACCGCGACATCGGGCGGCGCCGCGACGCGCTCGATTTCGCCATCGATGGCGTGGTCTACAAGGTCGATGCGCTCCCGGCGCAGGAGGTGCTCGGCTTCGTGTCGCGGGCGCCGCGTTTCGCCGTGGCGCACAAGTATCCACCTGAGGAGGAACTCACCGAGGTGCTCGGCATCGGCGTCCAGGTCGGGCGCACCGGCGCGCTCACCCCGGTGGCGCGCCTGCGGCCGGTGAATGTCGGCGGCGTCACCGTCACCAACGCCACCTTGCACAACGAAGACGAGGCACGGCGCAAGGACGTCCGCATCGGCGATACCGTGGTGGTGCGACGAGCGGGCGACGTGATTCCCGAGGTGGTGTCGGTGGTGCTGGCCCGCCGCGTGGGCGAACCGCTGGTGTTCTCGATGCCGGCAACCTGCCCTGAATGCGGCTCCGCCGTGGCGCGCGAAGAGGGCGGGGCGATCCATCGCTGCACCGGAGGCCTGGTGTGTCCGGCTCAGCGGCGCGAGGCGCTGCTGCACTTTGCCTCGCGCCGGGCGCTGGATATCGAAGGCCTGGGCGACAAGCTGGTGGAGCAACTGGTCGAGCGCGACCTGGTGCACACCCCGGCGGATTTGTTCGTTCTCGGGGCTGAAACGCTGGCGGGACTGGACCGCATGGCTGACAAGTCCGCCGCTAATCTGGTGGCGGCCATCGCGGCCAGCAGAAAGACCACGTTGGCGCGTTTCATTTTTGCGCTGGGCATTCGCAATGTCGGAGAAGCGACGGCTCGTGACCTCGCAGCGCAGTTCGGGAGATTCGACGATTTCATGTCCGCAGGCCTCGACCAACTGCAAACGGTGCCCGA
>JANMWG010000521.1:0-6840 GCA_031393885.1 Betaproteobacteria bacterium
ACCCTCGGTCCCTCTCCCGGTGGGAGAGGGATGTCCACGGCCTCCTTCTCCCTTCGGGCTTCCGCTCCCTTCTACCTTCGGGCTTTTGCTCCCTTCTCCCTTCGGGCTTTTGCTCCCTTCTCCCTCCGGGAGAAGGGTTGGGGATGAGGGAAATGCGTGTGTCGAATGCTCGGTTGCGTGGTTGTTGTGAGCCAGTCCTGTGAGTGTTGCGGGCATCCGGAGCCGTAGTGGCTGAAGTTCATCGCCGATCGGGATCGGCCTTGTCGTCGCCCGACGAGCCGTACCACTGCGCTCACCCACGGGTGATAGCATGCCGCCGCATCATGCTCATCGAAGATGTTCGTCAGCGCTTGCGGCACCTCGGCGCCAAGCCCTGCCACGAAGACGCCGTGCTCAAGGCCTGGACGCGCGCCTTGCCGCTCGATAGTGGTCGTCGCCGGCCCGAAGCGTTTCTGCCCGCCGCGCTTCGCGCCGACCTGCCGGCCCTGGTTCGAGACCTTGCCGCACTGACAACCGTACGTTCCGAACACGTGGGCGAAGACGACTCGGTGCGTTTCCTCATCGACCTCACGGATGGCCAGACCATCGAGAGCGTGCTGTTGCCGCGCGACGGCGTGTGCGTGTCGACCCAGGTGGGCTGTGCCGTGGGCTGCGTGTTCTGCATGACCGGCCGCGGCGGCCTGTTGCGGCAGCTCGGGTCGGCGGAGATCATTGCGCAGGTGGCGCTCGCCCGCACCCGCAGGACGGTGCGCAAGGTCGTGTTCATGGGTATGGGCGAACCGGCCCACAACCTCGACAACGTGCTCGCGGCGATCGAACTGCTCGGCACGGCGGGCGGGATTGCGCACAAGAACCTGGTGTTCTCGACCGTCGGCGACGAGCGCGTGTTCGAGCGCCTGCCGCTCGGCCCGGTGAAGCCGGCGCTGGCGTTGTCACTGCATTCGACCTATGCGGGTCTGCGCGCCGACCTGCTGCCGCGCGCACCGCGCATCGACCCGGCCGATCTGGTCGCGCTCGCCGACCGCTATTCGCGCGCGACCGGCTACCCGATCCAGTACCAGTGGACGCTGCTCGAAGGCATCAACGATGGCGATGACGAAGTCGACCGTATCGCCGCTTTGCTCGCCGGCAAGTATGCGGTGATGAATTTCATCCCCTACAACAGCGTCGACGGCCTCGATTTCCGGCGCCCGTCGTGGGAGCGCGCGGCGGCCATGGCGAGATCATTGCACCGGCGCGGCGTGCTGGCCAAGCTCCGGCATTCCGCCGGGCAGGATGTCGAGGGCGGCTGCGGGCAGTTGCGGGCGCGCGTCGTGGAGCGGGTGGTTACGGATCTTCGCGCGACGGCCCGCGCTTCGGATGAGCCCTCGGTGAACACCCGGTTGGCGAGCACCGAGCTTGCGTCGGGTTGTTAAAATAGCTACAGTATTTGTATCAAAGCAAACGGAGGCATTCATGAAGGAAGCGTTGGTCCCCGATCCGTTGACTGTGCCCGCGGACTTGAAGACGCCTGAGGCCCGAGGCCGACTCGCGCAGATGATCATGCGGCTGTTCGAACATTGGCAACTTTCGACCGCCGAGCAGGCTGCGCTCCTCGGCTTGTCGGCTGACAACCGATCCACGTTGTCGCGCTACCGCAAGGGCGACCCGCTGGCGGACAGCCGCGACCTGCTCGACCGGGCCGGCCACTTGCTCGGCGTGCACAAATCGCTGCGCATCCAGTTTCCGCAGGACCGGGATCTCGCCTACCGCTGGATGACGATGCCCAACAGACGGTTCGGGGCGCGACCGGTCGATGTTGTTGTCCAGCGCGGGTTCGAGGGATTGCTCGCGGTGCGCCGGTATCTGGACTTCGAGCGCGGGACTTGAATTGTTCGGCCGGCTTTGTGGCACCAACGTCGACTTCCACGATGACCTGATTCGCAACATCAAGACGATCCGGGAGTCGCAGGCGCTGTTCGATGACTTGGCGGATGACCTTTCGGATTGGGCGGTGGCCGTCGCAGCCGAGGCCCAGGCACGTATTGAAACGACGGCGTCGGTCATCACTCGACCTTTCGACTACGGTGCCGTCATCGCCTATTCGTTCGATCCTGCCAACTGGCAAGCCACCCGGTTCAGCGATGGCCGCCGGTACGGTGTGTGGTACGGCTCGGTGGACATCGAAACCACGATTTTGGAAACCGTCTTCCACTGGCATCGATTCCTGACCGACAGCTATGCCGGCGAAAACCGCGAGATCACCGGCGAGCGGCGCGTCTACGACGTACGCTGCGACGCGCTTCTGATCGACGGGCGCGACAAGGTCGCTGCCTTTCCCGGGCTGACGAGCCGCACCAGCTACGCATTCACGCAATCGCTCGGCGCCTATCTCCACCAGCAAGGTGCCAACGGCCTGCTCGCGCCATCGGCCCGGGGCCACGGGGTCAATGGCGCGATCCTGAAGCCCGACCGGCTCTCGAATGTCCGCGAGAAAATGTTGCTGACCTATCGCTGCAATCCGGTGCAGGATCGATGCATTGTCGAACGCTCGCGCGGTGAGACGCTGATGACGATAGCGCCAAGCTCGCTGTACTGAGCCTCTCAGGCCACCGCCCCCCCGCACGACGATCCCGCTCCCGCCGTGCAGCCATAGCAGTGGTTGGCGGTGACGATGGTGCGATTGGCCAGTGCCTGCGCATCGAAGTCGCGGATGTGGGTGGGGGCACCGCCACCCACCTTCAGATCCAGCATCTGGTTGAAGTCGCAGTCGTACAGCCCGCCATCCCAGCCGATCGAGATGGTGTTGCGGCACATGACGCCGACGACCGCGGCGGGGTTGAAGGCATTGGCGAGCCGTTCCATGTAGCCCTCGTAGTTGCCGCTGTCGAGCAGGAACTCGAGGAAACGGCTGATGGGCATGTTGGTGATGGTGTAGAGGTTATCGAACACGATGCCGAACTGGCGGTCGAGCTCGCGCCGAAACTGCTTTTCCAGGCTGGCCTGTGCCGCCGGCAGGAAGGCGCCGACCGGGTTGTGCACCAGATTGAGCGTGAGCCCGCTGCCGGGCCGACCATAGCCCAGTGCGTTGAGCTTGCGCAGGGCTTCGACCGACTTGTCGAAGATGCCGTCGCCGCGCTGCGCATCGGCCTGCGTCGGTCGGAAGTAGGGCAGCGATGCCACCACCTCCACCTGATTGGCCGCGAGGAAGTCGGCGAGATCGGCATGCGGCTTGAGCAGCAGGATGCTCAGATTGCAGCGATCCATCACGTGGCGCCCGAGCGCGCGGGAGCGTTCCACTATCCAGCGGAAGCTCGGATTCAGCTCGGGTGCGCCGCCGGTGATGTCCACGACCGGGATATCGGTCTTTTCCAGAGCAGCCATGCACAGCTCGGCGGTCTCGCGCGACATCTGCTCGGTGCGGTCGGGCCCGGCATCCACATGGCAATGGCGGCAGGTCTGGTTGCAGAACTTGCCGACATTGATCTGGAACACACCGATGCCGGTGGCGCGCAGCGGCGGGATGCCGGCGTCGGCGAGGCGATCGTCGAAGCCACGCCAGGCGGCAGGGCGGGCCAGGATGTCGAGCTGATGCCGGCTGGACGCGAGCGCGGTGCCGCGCGCGGCGAGGGTGGTCACGGGAGCTGAAGCCATGAAGATTCTGCCCCGCTACATCGACAGCTTGGCGGCAACGTTGCGCATCTGCACCCCGTGAACCAGTGAGGCACCGCCCCGGATCGCGCAGGCCACGTGCACGACCTCGGTCATTTCCTCTAGGTTGGAGCCGTTCTGCAAGCCGGCCTGGGTATAGGCGTCGATGCAGTAGGGGCACTGGATGGCGTGCGACACACCCAGAGCGATCAGCGCCTTTTCGCGTGCGGTCAGGGCGCCCTCGGCGAACACCGCGCCGTAGTACGCCATGAACTTCTCCCACAACGCCGGGTTGCCTTTGCCCATATCGGCGAACTTGCCCAGATCGTGAGGGTGGTAATAGGTATCCATGCTGCCGGGTCTCCTTGGGGTGGATGGTCGCGGTGATCGCCGCGTCGTTTCGATTATGGGGGATAGGTGTCGAAGGCTGTACGACGCCGATGCGCCACCGGATGCGGCAGCCGGCTACCGTAGAATTCGCGTGCCCCAATCGGGGCATCCGCGAGTTCACGCTGCAAGCACGGAAGGCATCGACGCCCATGATGGTCAAGCAGATGTTTCCCGCCGACCTGTTTGCCGGCAAATGCGTGTTCGTCACCGGTGGCGGCTCGGGCATCAACCTCGGAATCGCGCGCAATTTCGCGGCGCTGGGCGCGAAGGTGGCCATCTGTGGACGAACCCAGGCCAAACTCGACGCCGCGGCCGAGGAACTGCGCGCGCTTGGCGCAACCGTGCATGCGCAGACTGCCGACGTGCGCGACTACACCCGCCTCGAGACCGTCATCGACGAGACACAGGCCGCGCTCGGACCCATCGACGTGCTGGTGTGCGGGGCGGCCGGCAACTTCCCGATCCCGGCCGAGAAACTGTCATCGAATGGCTTCAAATCGGTGATGGATATCGACGTGCTCGGCTCGTTCAACGCGGCACGGGCGGCCTTCGCGCAGCTGAAGGCAACCCGCGGCAGCATCATCTTCATTTCGGCCGGCATGGCGTACGTGCCGTTTCCGTATCAGGTGCACGTCGGCGCCGCCAAGGCGGGCATCGACATGATGATGCGCAATCTCGCGCTCGAATGGGGCAAGTACGGCATCCGCGCCAACAGCATCGTGCCCGGACCGATCGCCGGCACCGAGGGCATGAAGCGTCTCGGTGGCAGCGAGTACGCGGCGCGGGCGCAGCGTGCCATCCCGCTCGGGCGCTACGGCACGGTGGACGAGATCGGGCAGGCGGCGGTGTTTCTGGCGTCGCCTCTCGCCGCCTACGTCACCGGCACTGTGCTGGTGGTCGACGGTGGCTCCAACCTGACCGGTTCGGCATCTTTCGGCGAGGCGATCGAGGCCTTGATGGGCTCTGCCGGGTGACGGCGTCGGGTGCCCGGCCGGGCGGCGGCTGCTGATCGGGTTCTGTATTGCTGCCCAGACCGTGCTGGTGCAAATCGCGGTGTCGTGGGCGGTGTTCGGCGAATCGCTCGGCCCGTTGCAGATGGCGGGCGCAGCAATCTGGTGATCGCGGTGATCGCCTTTCAGGCGCGGAGAACCCGCCGGTAAGCCGTCTGTGCGGTGCGCTGCCGTCGCGCCGCCACCAGGGCCAGCGCGCCGAGGCCCAGCGCCACGAGGGTTGCCGCGCGCGGTTCGGGGACCACCTGGATTCCCAGATAGGTGCTGCCCAGCGTTTCATCGCCGATCCTGACGTCGAACTCCACGAAGGCCACTTGCCCCGCCACCAGGCCGGTCGGCACGTTGAAACCCGCACCGACGAAGCGCTCGGTGAACGGGGCCAGCAGGAAGCTCTCCTCCGACAACCCCGCAAAGCTCCAGCCGGTCGGCAGTTCCAGTTCGGTGACGACGAGGGAATACGTCACCGGACCCAGACCGCGGCGCTCGATGGCATCGGGATAGGGAAACAGGAAGCTGTCGGTGACGGTGGAGCCACCGGTGTCGAGAGGTATCAGCAGGAAGGCGTAATTGCCGACGCCGACCCACGGGCCGATGCCCTTCGCGCGATTTGCCGGCGTGTCGTAGACGTCGGTGTACCAGGCGGTGTAACCCTTGCCGTCGGCGGGGGCCGGGTGGTCGAACACGACTTTCTTTTCTTCGCCCACCGCGAAGTCGACCTTCTGTTCCTGTATCGCCGCAGTCTTGCCACCGCGAACGATACCGGGAAAGTCCTTGGCGCCGCTGTAGGGCTGGCTCGTGACGATCGCGCCGGGCAGCGCGCGCCCCGTGTCGTTGCGAAAGGTGACGGTCTCACGCCATACGCGCGTCGGCGGTGGACCCGGGAGATTGACGAAGCCCGCGCTGATGGAAGTCTGTTGTACCTGCTGAGGCGGCACAGCCGATGCCGGAGAAGTTGCCACGAGGCACGCCACCAACGCGAAAACCGCGAATGCCGCGAGGCGGGCACCCGGCATATCCATGGCACGCCGCATCCACGCGGGCATAACGCTGAACAGGCTGGAAAGCAACACGCACAGAAGTCTGGACACTCGAGCCTCGCGTAACATTGTGGGGGAGAAGCATAGGACGCCGGCGCGGCGACGCCAAGCACCACGGGCGCAGCCCGGACGCACAACAGGAAATCGACCATGATCGAATCGCGTTTCGTCGATCTCGCCAACGGCCAGCGGCTGCACTGCCTGGTGGCGGGAGCGGGGCCGCTGGTGGTGTTTCTGCACGGCTTTCCCGAGTATTCGGGGATGTGGCGCGCGCAGCTCGCCGCCTTCGCCGCCACCCATCTATGCGTGGCGCCGGACCAGCGCGGCTACAACCTCTCGTCGCGCCCGGTCGCGGTGCGCGACTATCGAGCCAAACCGCTGGTCGAAGACATCCTGCAATTGGCCGATGCGCTCGGGCACAGGCGCTTCACCTTGGTGGCGCACGACTGGGGTGGAGCGATCGCCTGGAATGTCGCCGCCTGGCATCCCGACCGCATCGAGCAACTGGTCATCATCAACGCGCCGCATCCCATCACCTTCCTGCGCGAACTGAATGCCAGTGCGGCGCAGCGCGAAGCCAGTGCCTACATGACCTTCTTCCGGCTCGACAAGGCCGAGCGCGTGCTCAGCGAAGACCGCTTTCGCCGGCTGCGTGAAGTCAGCCTGGATGCGTGGGGCGCGAACGGTGGCGACGCGTCGCCGGCGACCGTCGATGCCTACGTCGATGCCTACGTCGATGCCTGGGCGCAACCCGGGGCGCTCACGGCGATGCT
>JANMWG010000009.1:0-2629 GCA_031393885.1 Betaproteobacteria bacterium
GCGCCCTCAACTCGGTGAGAAGGCCGGTCTTTTCGACGGTGCGCTTGAAGCGCCGCAAAGCAACTTCGAATGGTTCGTTTTCCTTGACGCGTACGATCGGCATGAAGACGACTATCCTTGTTCCGGGGTGGGGCCGGCAAACGCCGACGAACGGGTACTTGCAACGAGGGGCAGGAAATTAACAGATTCGCTGCTGCTTTGGAACCCCCAGTCTTGCCCAACGAGGTATGAGCCTGGAGGCATGCGCCCCCCTCTCAACACCTCTTCCACCGTTCCAACCTCTTACCCGGGCCCCGTTGCCTTGCAGATCCTCGGTATCGAAACCTCCTGCGACGAAACCGGTGTGGCGCTGTTCGACACCACCCGCGGCCTCCTGGCCGACGCGCTGCACTCCCAGGCCGTCATGCACGCCGACTATGGCGGGGTGGTGCCGGAGCTGGCATCGCGAGACCACATCCGGCGCGTCCTGCCGCTGACCCGGCAGGTACTCACGGCCGCCGGCAGCACCATTCGGGATATCTCGGCGGTCGCCTATACCGAAGGCCCGGGCCTGGCCGGTGCGTTGCTGGTGGGCGCCGGCATGGCTCACGGGCTCGCCTTCGCCCTCGGCGTGCCGGTGATCGGCGTGCATCACCTCGAGGGGCATCTGCTGTCTCCGCTGCTCGCAGCACCGGCGCCGGCATTTCCGTTCGTTGCCCTGCTGGTTTCCGGTGGCCACACCCAACTCATGCGGGTTGGCGGGATCGGCGACTACGAACTGCTGGGCGAGACCGTGGACGACGCCGCCGGGGAGGCATTCGACAAGACCGCCAAGCTACTGGGCCTGGGTTATCCGGGCGGTCCGGCGCTCGCGGCGCTGGCGGCAACCGGTACACCGGGGCGATTTCGCCTGCCCCGGCCGATGATCGGGTCGGACGACCTCGATTTCAGCTTCAGCGGCCTGAAAACCGCCGTGCTGATGGCGACGCGCTCGCATACGTTCAGCCCGGGCGATCGGGCCGATCTCGCCGCCGAGTTCGAGAACGCGGTCGTCGATGTGCTGATCGCCAAGACCCTCGGTGCCGCCCGGCGCACCAACGCGACCCGGCTGGTCGTGGCAGGCGGGGTCGGCGCCAACCGCACCCTGCGCCAGCGACTGACCGATGCCGCCAATGCCCGCGGCGTCGAGGTGTTCTACCCTGCCATCGAGTTCTGCACCGACAACGGCGCCATGATCGCGTTTGCCGGCGCGATGCGCCTGTCGGGCGGGAAACCGCCCGGCGCCTTCGGGGTTCGCCCGCGCTGGCCGCTTGCGACGCTGGAGACGGCGAGCCGGTGACGTCGCCGATCGCCCGGCCGAAGCGTGATGCGGATGCCGGTCATGAGCGCGATCCCACTCGACTTTCGGTGCCCGCCAGCAGCTTGCGAATGTTGGACCGATGGCGATACACGATGAGCACCGCCATCACCAGCACTGCCGCAACAGGTGCGCCGAGGCCGAACAACAGTACGGCGATCACCGGCGCGGCCACGGCGGCGGCGAGCGCTCCCACCGACGACGTACGGGTCAGTCCGAACGCCAGGGCCCAGACAGTCAGCGTCGCCAGCCCGAGCCAGGGCGACAGGGCCAGCAGGATGCCCGCGGCGGTCGCGACCCCCTTGCCGCCCCGGAACCCGAAATACAGCGGATACAGATGGCCGGCAAACACCGCCACCGCGGCGACGGCGATGTCGTTGGCACCGAGGCCGTATCCGGCACCCCATTGCATCACCGCCCAGACCACGATGAAGCCCTTCAGGGTGTCACCCATCAGCGTGAACACCGCCGCGGATCGGCGGCCGCTGCGCAGTACGTTGGTGGCGCCGGGATTGCCCGAGCCGTAGGTATGCGGGTCAGGCAATCGGTAGGCGCGGCTGACGATGACCGCGAACGACAGCGATCCGACGAGGTAGGCGACGAGCGCGACGAGGACGGTAGGCATGGGCGGTATCTTACAATCGCGGCCTTTCACATCGGCACCCACCATGGACTTCATCCGCATCGAAGACTTCCGCCTCGAGGTTCGGATCGGGATCTACGCCTGGGAGCAGCTCGCCCCGCAGACGCTGCAAATGGACCTCGAGATCGGACTCCCCGCCACCGCCTTCAGCGGACGGCTGGAGGATTCGATCGACTACGGCGCGGTGGTGGAACGCATCGGCGAGACGACCCGGGAGCGCCGCTTCGAGTTGCTGGAAGTGCTTGCCGAACACGTGGCCGATGTCGTGCGAAACGAATTCGGGGCGCCCTGGGTGCGGGTGTCGGTGCTCAAGCTCAACCTGCTGCGCCGCGTGAAAAAAATCGGCATTGTTATCGAGCGCGGCAACAGGTGACGGCTTCCAACGCTTCCGCCGGTTGTTGAGTAAGCACCTCTGGCAGAGGGTCGGCGCTCACTGATGCCCCAAGCCGGCTTGCTACGCTTCGCCAGCCCATTCCTAGTAGATAGGAGGCATACGGTCCAGGCCGATGCAGAGGGGAATCTGAAAACTGAGCGATCTCGAAACGGTCACTGACTATAATTGAAGTTCTCGAACTGTTATTGGAGTCTTCATATGACCAAGGTGGCCCTGATCACCGGCATCACCGGCCAGGACGGCGCGTATCTCGCCG
>JANMWG010000003.1:0-20151 GCA_031393885.1 Betaproteobacteria bacterium
CTGAAGTCGATGCTCTGCCGTGCGCCCGCATGCCAGGCTGGAAACAGGCCGTAGACGGTGCCCGTGCTCTTGACGCCGGCCAGGCTGACCCCGACGCCGGGCAGACGGGTGTCTACGCAACCGCGGCACGCAAGGGTCCAGTCGATCTTCTTGGCCTGTTCCAGCCGCTGCTCCCGGCGCGCGAGACTGGCGATCACCTTGTCGAGATGGTACTTGTTCGGCGGCGCCAGGACTTCGAGCAATTGCTTTCGCATGGTCCGAGCATTCCGCGCATGCTTCAGCTCCTCGTAGTGCTCGCCGAGAATGGCGCTATAGCATTCAACATCGTCCTGGAGTGTCTTCAACCCTGCGTCGTACTTCTTGAGCCGCGCGAAGACGTCGGTCACGGCCTGCTGCGGTTTCAGCACCTTGTCGTACTTCGGTTCATCGCCCTGTTCGAGGAATACGCCGAGGATCCTGGCATTGACCCCGGCGTCGAACAGCTCCCTGGTCGGGTATTCGATGTCGACAAGTCCCTCCAAGGCACTGTCGAAGAATCCCGGCACGACGCGAAAGCACATCTCGGTCAGGAGCCCGTCGATCGCCTTTTGCTTCAGTTGGTAGGTATCCGCGCGTTCTGCGGTGCCGAGGATTGCTTTGAGGTGGTCGGCGATTCGTGGTGGGGAGGGGCGCTCTATCAGGTCGACGCCGTTCTCGGCAGCTTTTTCCGCCGCATCCTGTTCCACCGCGAGCAGCGCGTGCTTCAAGCCATCTGGTGTGGAGTAAGCCGTCTGCTGGGCCTGCACGCGTTGCACCAATGCGATGATCGACAGCGGCGGGGGATCGGGCAGTTGGCGCAATCGATGCACCGACGCCTCCGTGAGGGCGATCGCCGGCACTACGTCGGCATGCTTCCTGACGGCGTCAAGAGCGTTTTCGCAGCCTTTCGGGGCGGCGGCATTCCTGGTTTTCAGGGCAGCGGTGACCTTCTCGTCAAACTTCGCCCGCGAGAGCGGCTGTGCCTTGACCAGTTCGTTGAGCGCGATCACCACGTCGCGCGTGCGGACCAACCAATCCAGGCGCTCGCGGGTCAACTGATACCACTCGACGACTTCTTCGGAAGCGGGCTTCGCGGCCGGCTTGGCCGGGGGCCGGTACCGACGCAGCAACGAGGCGATCTCGCTCTCCGACCCCGCGAGCCGGACTCGCAGGTCCCTGGTCCGGTCATCCACGGGTTCCGCGGCGATCCAGCCGGCCAGCCCCTTGCCGAGCAGAAGACTCTTTTCATCGGGATGCTTCTCGAGCGTGTTGGAGAAAGCGAACAGTCGTTCGGACAGACCTTCATCCGCTGGCGGAATCTGCCGCAACTTGAAGTCGGCGCAGAACCTCGCGAGCCAGAAACGGGTCACCGGTCCGATGCGGCCATCCGACAGGTTCGACCGCTGCCCCGCCGCCACACTCGGATAGTCCGCGTCGGTCTGGTACACCGCTCGAAGCGCCTCCTGGATACGCCGACCCCGGTCGGCGTCGGCGCCCTTCGCTGTTTCGGCATCCACCAGGCCCTTGCACCACGCAGCCTCGCCGACTTGCTGCGCATAGGTCACAGGCAGGAGCGCAAGGTAGGTCAACGCGAGAACGACGGCGGCGATCAGCGCCGGGCACCGCTGCGCGCCTCCGAGGTAACCGATCCAGGTGGCGAGGAGGTGTTTCATGTCAGCCGGTCCAACCGTCCTTGATGCGCTCCTTGCCGATGCCCTGGATCAAGTCATCGCGCGCGATGGCCTCGCGCTTCAGGCGCAAGGCATTGATCGCGGCATAGCGGACCACGTTGATGATCGCACCGCCGGCGAGCTCGTAGGTCTCCGCGATCTCTCGCAGATCGACGTCCGGATCGAGGTTGCGACTGCCGTTCAGGATGCCATGCCACAACAGATAGCGCTGCCCGGCATCGGGCATCGGGAAGTACACCATCGACTGGAACCGGCGCGAAAAGGCCGCGTCGATGTTGGCCTTGAGGTTAGTGGCCAGGATGACGGTACCGGGAAAGTCCTCCACCCGCTGCAGCAGATACGAGACCTCCTGGTTCGCGTAACGATCGTTCGAGCTGCTGGTCTCGGTTCTCTTGCCGAACAGCGCGTCGGCCTCATCGAAGAACAGGATCCAGTTCTTCCGCTGCGCCTGGTCGAATACGTTCGCCAGGTTCTTCTCGGTTTCGCCGATGTACTTGGATACGACCATCGACAGGTCGATGCGGTACACGTCGGCTTTTGCCGCCTGGCCGATGAGGGTCGCGGTCAAGGTCTTGCCGGTGCCCGGCGGGCCATGGAACAGGCTGCGATAGCCGGGCTTGATGGTCCGACCAAGGCCCCACGTCTGCAGGATGGTGGACGAGTGAGCGATCCAGGTCGTGATCGCGTCGATGTCGGCAGATACCTCGGGCGCCAGCACCAGATCGCTCCAGCCGAGCGGGGTAGTGATGCGCTTGGCAGGAAATGCCGCGCCGAAGTCCGGCTTGCGATGCACGCCGGTGGTAAGGCAATCGAGGTATTCGGCGCTCATGTGCAAAGCGCCGGCGAAGAAAGGCTCGTCACCGCTCTGGTGCTCGATCCGAAGGATGTCCCTGGCGCGGAAGTAGTGCTCCTGGTCGAACAACCGGGCACTGTCGAGGCGGCGCTCGATGTCGTCCCCCGCCAGGAGAAAAACCGCGGTCTGGCAGGTGGGCAGGAAGCCCGCGTGACTCTTGCCCTGCCAGCCGCCGAATTCGGTGAATGCGCGATCGAGGTTCTTGTTGCGCATGAACAGGGTATCGAGCACCTGAGGGCGAATGTGCGGCGCCAGGGCCAGGATCAACACGAGCCTTTCGTCGAATCCCATCGCGTATTCGTCGACCAGCCTGGCGTAGTCCGACACATCCCCCTGGAGATCGGGCGGTCGCAGGTTGCGCACCTCGGCAGGGCTGGGCGCTTGGCTGAAATAGCTGCTCGTGCGCGCCTCCAGCACGCTTTCGAACCAGGCAAGTTCTCGCTGCAGGGCGCGCGCGTTGGTCTGAATGGCATTCATCGGCTCGCGTCAACGCCAGTCGACGTGGACGATACGATCCATCCACGGGTGCCTGATCATCGAGTAACTCCACGGAAGCCGGTCTAGCAGCATGTCGAATGCGCGCGGCTCCACCAGCAGATGCCAGGCATCGTCCTTCAGGGTCAGCCGGCCCTCACGCTGGAAGAAAGATTCGCGCATGCCGGCAACCGAGGTGCTGCCGATGGCCTTCCAGTTGCCGATCATGCCGGCGACGAGACCTTCGACGACCTGTTTCTCGTGGTCGGTCAGGCTCACGTCGCGCGCAATCGGTGTGTCGATCGCCACGCCGCAGAGGATCTTGTTGAGCACGAGCAGCGGTTCCGCGGTGTCCGTGGTGCCGTCGACGAGGTACTGAAGCAGATGGATCGCCCGCTCCGCTGCGCCGTCCACCAACGCCTCGTTCGCGGTCAGGCCGAGCAGGGAGAACAGTTGCGGCAGGTACGGCGCCGCAAGCACCAGGCCCGCGTTGGCCACATGGATGGCTTCGCCCGGCGCCGGCAGGGCTGCGTCCATGGCTCGGTGCAGCGCAACGCGCTGCAGGTGAGGGGCGGTGCCGCCATCCGCCGCGGGCATCTCATCCATGGCCAATGCCTCTGCGATGGCGCGCACATAGTCGCTGTCCGAGGCGATGCGATCCTCCTGCAATCGCTCGACGAGCCGGGCACGCCAGCGTGTGGCCTGCGTCGCCGGTACACGGGTGGCGATGATCGCCACGAGATCGCGCGCGAACGACGGGATGCGAAGCGGTCGTCCCTCTCCGATCAGGCTCCAGAACATGAAGCGCCATTGCAACACCCGCAGATGGGCCGGAGCAAAGCCCAGCGTGCGGTCGAGGCAGGCCGTGGCGACGATGTCGGCGCAGCGCTGCGCGGCGATGCATTCGCCCGGACGGAGCAGTTGCAGGAGGCGCATCAGCCACCGTTCGGGGGCCAGCTCCACCAATCGGTCGACCGCGCGCCGATCCTCGAGAACCCACGCAAGCAGCCGGCGAAGCGCCACCGGCGCTTCTTTCAGGAGCCGCTCGACGATCGCGATCGCTTGCACCGCCTCGCGCTTCGATGGACTGTCGGGACGCCGCAGGAGCAGGGCGAGCGCTGCGAGATTGGCCGTCGCGCCAGCGGGCCGCGAACGCGGGGGCCGCGTTTCGCTACCGGCAGGTGCGGATCGCCGGGTGCTGCTTGCCTGGGCCTTTGCCATCCGGCCCCGTCGCCTGCCCGGGTGTGAACGAGCCTCTGGCACTGGTGCCGCGCGAGGTCCCGGCCGCGTACGCAAGTGTGGCGAGTCAACGGCAGGCGCCTCCGACACCAGCGATCGCAACACCGCCAGCAGTTCGATCTGCAATGTACCAGGCGCGGAGTCGCTTGCCAGCGCGGCGATCATCGCATCCAGAACGTTGCCGGCGCTGCGGTTTTCATGGGCGGCCATGCGACGCACGAGGTCGCCCAGATACACCCGCTTGTTGAAGCTGCCACCGCGCTCGACCAGCAGATAGGCCAGCGTGAACTCCCGCAGCGAACGCCCGCGCCCGTCCGGCGCCCCAGGCCCGCCGTTGGCGCCGAACCAGTCGGGCCGTTGCACGATCGCCGCGGCCACCCCGGCAGCCGCGGGCTCGAACAACTGCACCACGTCGAGAAAAACCGGCGCGGAGAACACGATGGCCATGGCGCGCCGCTGCCCGTCCTGTGCGGCCAGGCGCCGCAATGCGACTCGCAGCGCTTCCGGATGTTCGGCGCGCCATCGATCCCACCCGGCAGCCATAACATTGTCTTCGCCTCGCTCGAGCCAGGTCGCGATGCGCCGCTCGATGGCATCCGCATCGCCCGGTGCGTCCGCCAGGGTGACCTCCCGTGCCGCAACCGACGTTGCGGACGATTCCGGACGACGATCGGCCCCGACGATGGCCTCCAGATCCACGGTGTCTTGGTGCAAGAGGCAATCGAGAATCCGCTTGAAATAGGCGCGCGTATCGCCTACCTCGGCGGCGCCGCGCTCGATCGCGGCAACGAAGTCCGACGCCGCGCGAGCGCCGGCGCCTTGCAGATGGGCAGCCACCGCGATGGTCAATCGGCGCAACGCCGCCTCATCGAGCCGTGCCCAGATCGCGGCACCGGACTGCGACCGTACCTGCAGCTCTCGATGCAACCGTGCAAGCTGCCGTGGAAACTGCGCGGCAAGCCGCTCGATGTCCGGTGCCGTGGGAAGCGCCATGGCGCCGCCCCATGGGTCGTCGCCGAGCAACGGCACAGCCGTTGCGGCATAGGCGTCGAGGGCGCTGATCGCGGCCGTGCCGTCGTCGGTCGCGGCGGCGGCGCCGAGCTCCTGTGTCAGCGCCCGCAACAGGTTCACCATCTCGGCTTGCAGCGGACTCGGGGTCGTCACCTGCGCCAGTGCGCCAGTCATGGCGGCGAGCAAATCGCGATAGCCAATGTTGTCGTGCGCCGCCATCTGGCGCACGAGGCTGCCGAGATAGGTCTGCTTGTTGAAGTGACCACCGCGCTCCACCAGCAGGTAACCGAGTGTGAACTCCCAGATCTGCCGCCGGCGCACCCCGGCGGTCTTGCCCGGCGCAGCGTCCGCTCGGGGAAACAGGTCGGGCCGATGCACGATCTCCTCGATGAACCGGCTATGTGCCGGCTCCAGCAGGCGGACGATGTCCAGCAGCATCAACTCGGGGAGTCGGATTGCCATGCGCCGGCGCACCCTGACCAACCGGCCGTGATGCCTGACCACCGCCACCACCAGGGCAGGATGTTCATGGACCAGCACGGCCCAGCTTGCGGCGACTGGCCCGACCATGCCCTGGACGATTGCCCGCTCGAGGCCGACGCGCAGGCGGGCCAACCCCGTGAGCCGCGCCAGTTGATCCGCCCGCCACGCCAGAATCACACCGGGCGGCGTCGCCTCGATGTCCGGTGAACCGAGGTCCACGGCGCCGTGCCCGCCAGGAGCAATCGACGCTTCATCCAGCCCGACGGCCAGGCGCAGGATGTGTTGCATGCCCAGCGCGTCGTGCGTCGAAGCAGGCCCGGTTCGAAGCCATGCCAGACCGGCCCGCAGCGCCGCCGCGGTGCCGGTGTTGTCCCGACCGAGCAATCGTGCGGTGCGTTTGAATGCGTCGCGCGCGAAGCGTGCAGTGTCGATGGGCGCGGCGCCGCCATCCAGCAACGCATGCAGCAGGGCTTCGCGGACCAGTTCGCCGAGGACTGGCGGATGGACCGCGCCTTCGGCGCTGTCCAGGAACAGACGTTCCAGGATGCTGGCCAGATCGGCGGCGTGCATCGTGTGCCTTGGCGCCAACGCCTGCACCACGGTGTCGAGGATGTCGGATGCGAACTGGCGGACCAGCCTTCGGATCACGCGGGCCCTGTCCGGAATCTGTCGCAGCCAATCGGCGAACGGCACCGCACTCGACTGCAGAACGTCGCGCATGAGGTCGGCGGGCGAGCGCGCCTGTTCCGCAGCAGCGTGCCAAGGCAGGCGCCCGTGGACAAGAAAGTACTCGAGCTGCTCGAGATCGGAACGCGTCCTGGTGAGGACCCTGACGTCGCCTGGCGTCGCGTCACGCGTCACCGCGCGCGCAGTTCCCAGTGCCGCGAGAAGACGTTCACGGAATCGCCGCTCGGTTTCGATCGTGGCATCGCCAGGAGACACGACTCCCAGGTCGACCTCGATGCGGTCGTAGCGCCTGAGCTCGCCGGGGCGCCCGACCGTCCCGAACAACGTTTCGGCGACCGGCAACAGCCGGTGCTCGACCAGCGTTTTCCAGTGCGACTGCGCTGCGAAGGCAGCGGCCTCGTCCGGAAACGCCAGTTCGACCAGCAACTCGTCGATGACGTGACCGCTACCCATGAGGCTCCCCCGCCACGACCCGCACGCCCTTGTCCAACAGGAATCGGGCCACTGCAGCGGATTCGATATCCGCTATTGCGAAAGCGACAGCGCGCTCGCGGTCGTTGTTGTCTTCCGCATTGCACGCCGCGAGCTTCGCGGCCAGCCATGCCTTGTAGGTTTCCTCGAACTCGACCATATCGTCGAACTCGAGCCATAGGCACTCCGGATGCACGTGCGCCGGACAATTGAGCTGGACAGTTTCTTCCGCGAAGCGGCGAAACTCGTCGTCCTTGCCGCGCGCGGTCCACGCCGGAAACACCACCGTCAGGCGCATTGAATAGAAGGCGGCGGGATACAAGGGCGCGATGACGGTGGGTCGCAGCAAGACGTGTTCGATCACGTGCATGCCGTCGCTGTCCGGGTCGGGATCGATGGCGAGGGGGCGGCTGTCCTGGTGGCGGAAACCGAGCAGCAGACTCACGCGCCATTGCAGGCCGGAGACATTGGGCGTGGCACCGGACGCCACGTCCCAGGATGCGCTGCCGTAGTCGAAGCCGCCGGCACGGTCGCGGCCGATGCGCACGACTTGCCGGAGGTAGGAACGCTTGTTCTCGAGCAGCACCTTCTCCAGCTCTGCCGGGCCGAGACCGGGCAAGAGCTGGCGCAGCGAGTTCTGCGGGTAGATCTCGCCATGCAGCGCGAGCAGATAGTCGAGCACGCGATTGCGCCGGCCGATGAAGTCGTCGGGCTGCGCGTCCTGCGGCTCGCCGATATCGCGCAGCGCGCCGATGCCCGGGATGATGACGTCGCTGGCGAGCCACTGCCGATCGGCACCGACGTTGCCGGCGAACGGCGTCGGCCGGTAGACGAGCCGCTTCCGCCAGTAGGTCTGGTGCACATCTCTGGTCGAAAACAGGTCCCGCAAGTGTTGCAGCTGGACGACGCCGTCGGCGATGATCTTCTCGAACAGCAGGAGATAGGCTTTGAGCTGCGCGGCATGGGCCCTTTCGCCGGGTGTTGCCGATGCTGGCAGGCCCTGCGCGTTGATGCCGTACACCACCGGAAACTGATTCTGGATCGAAACGTAGCGCTGGGGTTGCCGCCGCTTGCCCCTGGGCGGCCGCCGCAGGGCAGCGATGTCCTGGCGGCCGGGCGACTGGTTCTGGTGGCTCGCCTGCAACTGGTGGTAGATCGCCTGGACATCCGCTGCCGACACCTCCACTTTCCTGCCGGCGCGCCACACGTGAACGTTGTCCAGCTTCAGGGCAAGCTTGTGCAGGTCCTCGGGTAAGCTCAACCGCAGGGCGTCCTTCCGGGCGCGCCACCGCAGCGAACCCGACGTAGGCGCCTCCCCCTTCTTGCACAGGGCAAGATGGCGCACGGCGCGCACGCCATCGATCTTCCCCACCTGCGCCGCCACATCGCCCACGAACAGCTCTTCCCGGTCGGCGCGGCGCAGCGCCTCGTCGTCGACGACGCCGTGGCGCGTATGCCAGGAGTTGAGCAGATCTTCCAGGGGCCGACCCTGCTGCAATGCGCGCTCGAACGAGTCGAAGACGACGCGTCCGGCAATGGCGTGCGCGCAATGATGGTAGATGTCGGCCAGGATCTCTTCCGCGGATCGGGGGCCACCGATCTCGAATTCGCCGTGCAGGTCGCAATCGACGGCCTGGGCGCTGGTCACTGCTGTCAGGTCTTCGCACAGGTTGCGATTGCACCGATACACGTGCCGCACCTGGGCAAGCGCGGCACGCTCGTCCTTCTCGGTCGCGACCTGATCGGTGTCGTTGTGTTTCACCGCGATCCGGTACAGGCCGATCACCCTGGCCGTAGCTTCACTGCTATCGATGTCGGCGGCTTCACTGCCATCGTTGTCGGTCCAGACCCATGCGTTGTCGATGCGGGCAACCGTATCCAGCAGCGCGCGTCGATAGTCCGCAACCGTGGTCGGCCGGCAGGGAAACACCTGCTCTGGCCCATGCAGCGCCAGACCCGCGAAGTCGATTCGTCCATTTCCGCCGCTCAGGTGGTCCGCGACGGGAAACTCTGCGCGGTAGACGAGATCGGTGAGCGCATAGCAAAGTTGCTCGAGGATCGTGACACCCGGGTCGTGCAGATTGAAGTCGGTCCACGTGTGCCCGCTCAGGGTCTGGACCCGGCGTATGCCTTCGGCGCGCAGGCCCTCGAAGCTCGTGGGCGATACCACGCCGGATTTGCGCCGGATGCCGGGCGATCGAGGCGGCGTGGACACATCAGCAACGGGAGGGGGAATAGCGGCCATGATCAGCGCCCCTCGTCTTTAGGAGGCTGCGACCCGAGCATTTCCGAGTCGAACCACAACTGGGTGATGGCGTACTGGATCAGCGGGAATTTGCCTTTGGGCATGGCGGCGTACTTGCAGCCGGCGCTCAGCAGCAGACAGTATTCATCTTTGCCGGATTCATCCTCGCCGGACTTGCCGTTCTGCGCCGTCTTGGCGCCCTTGTCACCTTTCCCATGCGCCTTGCGCGCCCAGCGCAACTTGATCTGGCTGCATTGACTGCCATACACCGCCGTGACGGTGCGGATCCGGCGCGGCGGCCACAGCCAGTCCAGCAACTTGCGCGGCGGGTTGTACGAATTGAGCGCCACGGCATGCAGTAGGGCATATTGGCCTTTTCCGGAGGGACCACCGACGCCTGCCACAATCTCGAATGCTTGGCAGCCGCTCAACCAGCCGGTGATGTTGTGAGGATTGCCATCGGCGGGGACGGGACCGGGCTTGAACGGGAATATTTTGCTGTCCTGGCCCCTGGCACCTTCGTCTGGTACGTAACTGCCGATCCTGCCCCGGCTGCAGATCACGCCTTCCACGTCCAGGGCGTGCACCTGCGGCGTGGTGTCGGTCTTGGCTATACCGACGCGACCGCAGGGATCGAGCGTCATCACGCGCGTCGTTTTCGGGGGATCGGATTCCTTGTCCCTGGACGTCCCTTCGAACACGAGGTGCTTGCCTGCGTTGCCGCCTTTGTCACCGGCGGGTTCGGTCCCGTAGCCCAGAGACCACAGCACGCTTTCGGGAGCGCTCTGGACGTAGAAGCTCACGAGTGCACTGTGGCCGCCAAGCGTGCCGATCTGCACCCCGTGTTCCGGTGTCTTCCGATACCCCTCATCCACCATGTTCATGGTGGAGTCGATCAGATCCCTGAAATGTTCTTCCGCCGGCAGCTTGCCCGCCTTGAAGTAGTTCTTCAGCGTGTCACGGGTCTGTTCAGCCATCGCACGCTCCCACGATGAACGTGGCCCCGATCCTGAGCCGCTCGATCCCTGACGGTCTCGCTGTTGCGGAATCGCTTCCGGCCATCAGTTCGATCGCGTGATCCGCCATCGGGACGGCAATGCTCCAGGGAAATCGCGCCTGCAAAGTGCCCTGCCGCTGAATGGCGATGTCGGGGGCCACGCGGGTCCCGTTCACGTCGCGCTCCACGCGCTCGGAATCACCGAGGATGAAGTACCTGTCGTCATCCTCCGAGACCTGCAACAACGACAAACCCGAGACGTCCTCGACGTAGTCGAGCTCGCGAATCCAGGCCTCGACCTCCTGCTTGCGCAGGCTCCAGCCGAATCGCACCCTGGCGCCCCACTGCCGCCAGGGGGAGAGGCGTTCGGTGATCTCGCGGTTCAACTGCCGCAGCCGGTAGCCGCTGCGTCTGCGCTCCGCTTCCTTCAGCCGGACCGTGCATTGCACCTGGATGCGCTCGTAGCTCGCGTTGCGCACGAACACCCGGGCAAAGACCGAGGCGCGCTCCGCGACGTACTGCCTGATCTTGTCGAGATCGACGGCGTTCAGCTTCGGTGTCCGCAGCTCTGCCAGAAGACCGGGTTGCGGGACCGGCACTACGACCAGCGTCACCGATCCCGGATCGGGTGTCGACATAGGGCGTTGCGGCCCGCGTGACGAGGCATGGCTGCCCAGCGTCGGGAAGCACTTGACCAGCATGACGTTCGGAAACTGCTCGAGCACCAGGCGCTCGTAGTCCCACTGCACCGACGCGCGATTCTTGTGGCGCAGACGCTCTCCTGCACGCGTCTTGAACTGGTCCTGGTCTTCCGCGGCACGGCCGCCAAAGGCGTCTCCCATCTGCAACACGTGAATCAGGCCCGGGATGGATGCGAGCGGCTCGGCCACGGTCCCCGGCACCGGGGCGGCACAACCGGCGTTTTCCGCAACCGAAGGTTCGCGAGTCGCGCGCATGGCCTGCGCCTGAACACCGTAGAGATCGGCGAATCCCTCGAAGCCGGCGTCGGCACCCAGGCACAGCCAGAACAGATCGGAGGACAGGATCGTGTTGGCGCGGTCGATGTCCTGCGG
Organism: Betaproteobacteria bacterium; assembly: GCA_031393885.1. Taxonomy (GTDB): domain Bacteria; phylum Pseudomonadota; class Gammaproteobacteria; order Burkholderiales. The sequence continues at coordinate 11,243 of JANMWG010000003.1, forward strand.
AACATCGAGGGTGACGATGCCCGACGTCAGGAATCCACGCGTCGAGTCCGAAACCACGGCTGCCGGCGCGATGCTCTTCCACTGGTTCGACGCCAGATAGAACCAGGAAGTGCGCCTTGCGGTTTCGGGGACGCCGACAGGTCGGGCGGACTCGTCGCGCAAGTTGAAGAACAGGGTAATCCGGCCTGGCGCACGCTCCGCAGCGAGGCCGATGAACAGATTGCCGTCCTTGCGGAGGCGCGGAGCTGCACCTTTGGAATCGCCGGACATCGCCGGATAGATCTCTTCGAATCCGAATGGATGGATGAGGAATGCCTGATCGCCGTCTGCCGCACGCTCGACCGGGTTCTTCTGGACGAGATCCATCGACCCGCTGGCCTCGTAGCGGAACGTCAGGCGCTCTATGGTTGGCGTGTATGGCGCGTTCGGCAGACGCAAGGGGCGCTTGCGCCTGGCGCTGGCCGACACCACCCTGGCCAGGACTTGCGGGTACTCCTTGTGCCCGAACGTGTCGAGCGGTTCGGTCAGGGACACCTTGAAGAACCCTCCCCGCGTCGAAAGATCGAAGCCGAACTCCTCCGCCGCAGCGGCGCCACGCAGCGGTCTGAAATGATTGCGCAGGCTCTTGGGATCGATCTTGATCCTGGATGCAGGCTCGAGCCTGCGGTCATCCTCGCTGCTGTCGAACAATGCCCGATCGCTCCCGGCACCGGATCGCGGTTCCCATTGCCCGTCCTTCAGGATCGACGTCGACACCCTGAAGCCCTCGTTCCGGAAGTTCGCCTCATAGTCGCGGTAGTACGCGCCGAACCCGCCGCTATCCTGCGGCAGGCTTCCCCAGTCGATCTGCAGCTCCAGGCTGGTGATGTTCTTGCGCGCGACCTCGTCGCTGCCGAACAGGAAGTAGGAGCCGGACGCGGGCGCGGGCCCGAACGGCTGGAAGGGCTTCGACGGATCGATCCTGCCGAGCTGGTTGTACAGCACGGCCTCCCTGGCGTCCGACACGATGACCTCCGTGCGTATCTCTCTTAGCACCACATCGGCGAGCAGCGAGTAGGCGAACGGCGTGCTCCCGGGTTTCAGGTGAATCCGCACCGCCGGCAGGTTCGTGTTCCAGGCGACACCATGCACGCCGGGGTTGCACGCCACCACGGGTGGCGCGTCGGGTCCCAGGCGGAGTCTGATCGTGAGATTCGTACCGGCGCCATCAGTTGAAGGTTTGCCGCTCGTCGCAAACGCGAAGGCGGGGGAGAACCATGCTTCCGGCCCGGTCAGACTGACATCGAACAGATCGCGGAAGAACTTGCCGATGAGAAACTCGCGGTTGGGGAGCGTCTCGCCGCGCAGGCAGCTCAGGACGTCCGCGCTGTCCGGCCCCCTTTGCATGCCCTTGTCATCGTGGTGCCGGATGAGGCAGCACAGACCGTCCGCGCGGTGCAGGTTCCGGTATCGGTCAATGTCGTGAAGATCGGGATCTTTCTGCGTCGGCCCATCGGGTGCGAGCTTCTGCAAGACCGCCTTGACGGCTTCATTTTCGCGTTGCCCCAGGGCATTCTGGTCGATCAACAACCAGCGGCGATACACTCGCCCGAACAGCGTGAAGAAGGTGCTTTCGTCAGGTGCCAGCAAGAGTTGCTCCACCAGAAAGCTGCTGTACAGGGTGCGCAGGGCGTTGACGTCACCCTGGGGAAGCTCTCTGGCCGCGTTCCGCGCCACGGCGTTGTCGACCATGTCGTCCAGTGTCTTCTTGTCCAATGCCACGTGATCGGCAGTCGACGTGGCTACTCCCGCTGGCATGTCGATCTCAGCGAAGCGCGAGAAGAGCTGCTCCAGCAGTTCGCGCTTCGCCAACAGTTTGTGCAGATCGTCCTGGGGGTGCCGTGCCTGGGCGAACTTGCGAATCGCGTCGGCGGCCAACCAGTCGAGATCGGCCGGATCAGCGAAGGACAGTTGAATCTTGACCTCGCGCCGACCTTCCCGAAGGAACAACAGCGGACTCGCGATCGCAAAGCCCAGGTCGGCGTCGCGCGGGTCCGGTTGCCCGGCACGGCGCGTGGAACCGCCGAACAACTGCCAATACGGCCTGCCGGGTTTTCCAAAGGCGTCATCACCGGCGACCGGCAGCCGTTGCGCCTTGGCGCGCGTCACATAGTTCAATTCGCGCTCCGGAGAGATCAGCTGGTCGCGCTCCAGGCGGAAGGTATGCAGTGCGGCGACCTGTACCGGCGTCACCTCCAACGCTTCGTTTGCGCGATACACGATCTCCTGACCCGAGGCGTTGCGAAGCACAAACCGGGCGCTTTCCGGGACGATCACTTCCAGATCCGCGGTAGGTACCCGCCGGCATACCAGATGCACACTATCCGGTTGCGCCGGCCGAGCGGCCATGTGCAGGCAGTCGTGATAATAGAAGTCGGTGTGCTGTGGCGTGAAATCGTTGAGCCGCTGCTGGACCGTGCCGTATAGCTGCAGGAAAGCGAGAAACAGCGCGGCGGAGGGTTCGTGCGAATCGCCGGCCAGCGAAATGGCCAGTTGTTCGTTCGCGAGCGCCTTGATCTGCCTTGCCGCATCGAGGAAGGAGTAGAACACCTGGCGAGCGTCGAATCGCCTGCCGTTCTCCCGCGTAGTGGACGGCTCGTTCCCGCGACCGGACCAGAGTTGTGGGTCCAGCCGATCCTTGAACCACGGTAACCGCTGCCGCTCGGACCCATTGTTCGGAAAATGCTCCAGCGCCCAGTCCAGTTCCCGGCCGAGCCTGCCCCGCACCAGGCCCTGGATGTGCGCGTGCACGGCATTGCTCGCCCTTCGGTCCAGGACATCGAGAGCCCTGTACCAGCCGTCGATTCGGTGGGCGAGCCCCAGGATGCGGAGCAGCGCCGGCTTGTTTTCCGTGTCGCCGACGTGGCGCTGGAAGTTCGCCTCAAACCGCTCCACGTCAACGGCGGCGATGCGCGCCAGCACCAACGCTTCGTCCTTGTCGAACCACCGTCTCCAGTGACCGTCGGGTAGCCTGCTCAGACCGTCGAAATCGAGGCGTTCGGCGGCGGCGGCGCTCACCTCCACGAGGTCCGGCAGGCCTTGCTCATCGACACGGAAATAGTCCGGATCCAGCGCGGGGCGCTCCTCCTGCCTGGTGCCCGGGTTTGCCTTCCAGCGCGGCGAGGGAGGAGATGTCACGATTGGCAGTCCGTTTCGACGCGTTTCATGCCGACAGGCGCTCGCGGCCCGTCTGACCACCCTCGGTCAGGTAGAGCGGATACACCATGTTGGTCCGAGTGTTGGTGGTGCGGATCGTGTATTCGAGCAGCACGCGCAAGACGCCTTCGAGCGGATCTTCGGCGTCTACGTCGATGCGCTCCAGCGTAATGCGCGGCTCGAAGAACAGCACGGCGCGACTCACGATGTCCTTGATCTCCGTGATCGTGCTCTCGGTGATCTGCTCGAACACCACGCGCCGCAAGCCGCAGCCGAAAGTGGGATGCATGACTCGTTCGCCCGGCGCCGTGGACAGCAGGATTCTCAGGCTCTGCTTCACGTCCTCCTCATGCTCGACCATCACGGCGGCGCCTGTGCCCGGATCGAACGCTGGCGGAAAGCTCCAGCCGGTGCCGAGAAACGTCTTGTCGGTGCTCATGCGCGCTCCGGTTCGAAGGTCATCGCTCAGCCACCGATCATCACCGTCGGATATCCCAGCACGATGCTGCCGCCGTGCGCCGTGGTGTCGCCGATACGCGCGGCCGGCTTGTTGCCGATCAGCACCGTGGCGGAACCCTTGACGATCACATCCGGCGGACCGACGCAGACGGCGTTATCGCCGACCACCGCTGCCGGCAGGCTGCCGATCAATACCGTCGGCACGCCGGGCCCGATGATCGGGCCGCCCACGTGCGGAATCGGCGGCAGGCCGGGCGTCACCATCGGGCAGGCGTGCATATCGGTCAGACGGGCAGCGGGCGGCATGGAATCCCTCCATCAGTTGATCATCACAATGGCGCCCTTGACGACCGTCTGGCCCGAGGCCGACAGCTCGGCGCTGGCGGCGCCCTTCGCGGTGAAGCCCACCTGGGCATCACAGCTCACATTGAGCCCGCTCGACTTCACGTCGGCTTTCGAGCTCATGCTGATTGCGTTGACGGCGTCGATCGTGATGCCGCCTTTGGCCGAAATCTTGATGTCTTTCGGACTGTCGATCGTGATGCCACCGGTACCCATTTCGATCCTGTTGTTGTTCTGGTCTTGCAGCAAGATCGACTTGCCCTCGTCGCTGAGCACGAGCTTGTTCTTGCCCGGCGTCGTCACCGTGATGACCTTCTTGTCGTCGTCGAATTCGATCCTCGCCATGCAGCGCGTGACGATCGCCTTGGTGTTGTTTTCGGCGCTCAGCTCATACGGGGGTTTGTGGTTGCTGCTGTACAGACTGCCGAGAATGACCGGGTGCGATGGGTCCTCGTTGAGGTAGCCCAGCACGACCTCGTCCCCGATCTCCGGGATGAAGAAGGCGCCAAAGCTCCCTGAACCGTAGAACTTCGCCAGGCGTGCCCAGACCGTGTTCTGTTCGGCCTGTGTGACCGGTACGCTGACCTGCACCCGGTTCTCCGCTTCCGGGTCCCCGTCCAGTTTCTTGACCACGCCGATCTGCAGGCCACCTACGGCGGGAATCCAGTTCGTCGCGGGCGGCGCGCTGACACCAGGCCTCTCGGCAAACCAGTCCGGTGCGAGACCGAACTCGGCTTCCGTGATCCAGTTGCCTGCCGCAATCTCGTGGTGCACCGCTGTGACGAACACCTTGCCGCTGAAGCGTTTGCCCACGCCGGCGAGCTCGATCATCTCGCCCGGCTTCGCCTTGGCACTGCCCTGGAACTTCATCCTCCCGCGAATCCGCGCGAGGCCCGCCTTGATCTGCTGCGCCTTTGCCCAGGTGCCGAGCACCGCCTTTTCCACGGGTGTGCTGGTCCGGAGCACGAATTCGCCCGGCCCGGCGACCTTGGCGAGATCGGTCCACGAGAAGTCGCTCTGCGAATTCAGTTGCTGCGGACCGGCGCCGGCACTCTTGAGGACATCCTGAGTCTTGGGGTCCCAGGCCACGGCGGCCACGGACGTGAGTTGTGTCCGAGCGTCGACGTCCGCATGGAACTCCATGAGGTCCTCGCCGTACTTCACCTTCAGGCCGGCTTCCCCGTCGGTCTGCGGGGCGCTGACGCGAACGGTACCGTCGGTGACGACGACGACGAATCCGTTTGCGTCGGCCCGGGCCAGCGCGAAATCCCAATCGGTGCAGCCGTACTGGACGAGTTCCTTGAACGACTGTTCGGTTGCCGCGACTTCCGCCTCGAGTCCGTGGTTGCGAATCAGTTTGGACAGGATGTCGCTGTCCTTCTGATCGATGAAGTTAGCGTGTCTTCGCCCGATCGTCATCCTGACCGCCTTGTCACGGCACTCGACTAGCAGACGCGTATCGTTGTCGCCGGTGATCTTGATGCCGTGCCGGACCACGATGCCCTCGAAGATCGACGTCTCGGTCTCGCCGTAACCCGCGCTGATACTGATGGCCGCGCCGGGCTTGAACAAGTCCTTCTCGCTGACGGGAAACGTCTGGCCGGGCATGTCGCCATCGAGCACCACCAGCTGCGCGGACGGAATCGCGTTCACCCGCCGTGAGACGAGTACCGAAATGACCTGGATAGTCTCGGCCAGTGCCACGCCGTCGCTCCGGACGGTAACGCGGACGACGCCTTCGGCGTCGATGCTCGGGGAGACGGGCATGGCCTACTCCAGCGCCGGAAAGATCAGTCTCCTACCCGGCACCAACTCGCGAAAGTCCATCAGATCGTTGAACTTCGCGACTTCCGGGTAGTAGGATGGATCGCCATAGATGCCGTTACACAGCAAAGGCAACGTATCCCCTTCTTTCACGGTGACGATGTGCGTCAGGTCCGGCGAGGATCGATTCGACACGAGTTGTTCCTCGCTCTTGCTCATCGATCCGAGAAACTGGAGTTCGACCTTCGCTCGCAGGGGAGCCCCATCTGCCATGAACAGGGTGTACTGCTTCGTCATCGACGACATTCGCCCAAAAAAGATGATTCCACCCCACAGCAAGCGCACCCGGCTGGGTTCGTGATTTTTGCCCACGTATTCGTAGACCACTGCGTTCAGATCGGCAAGCTGCTCCTTCACGCTCTTGACCCCGGCTCCCGAATTCGAGGTCGGCGCGGCAACGGTGCCATCCACCACGATCGAGAACCCGACCTTGTCGGGTCTGATCGCACTGAATTTCACTTCCGATCCCGCCTGCCCGAAAGTCTTCTGCCGACTGTATTCGATCGACGATTCCTCCGTGATCTCCGACGGATTGATCATGACCGAGAACGCCTTTGAATCATCGATCTTCACGGAGCCGTCCGCGGCCACGTCGTACCGATTCATCTTGAGTAGCGTCTTGGTCGGTGGTCTGGTGGGCGTCTTGGTGGCCATTCTGGTCTCTCGCATGTCTGCTCCCGGTCGCCGATCCACGCAGCGAGTGGTCGATCTACACTGGTACCCGGACCCTGCTCGTCGGTTTCGGTCTGAAGCCGGCTTCACCCGGCGATCTTCCGCGGGGTGGGCCTGCCGCCGTCAACGTTCCCGGTTCGCCGTCATCACGCCTCGCACGATTTCCCGGCACTCGGCGATGATCTCCGCCCTCATCCGTTCCAGCGCTTCCACCAGGGACGCCGCGTCAGCGGGACTTGTCGCTGGCTGGCGCGCGTCCGGCGATACCGATGAACGGATCACCATCTGTCGCACTTCGATGGTCATGGCTGCCGCTTCGGGTGGCTTCTCATTGCACCCGCTCCCAATACTGGTAAGTGAGCTCGATGGTCTCGATAGCCACTTCGTTCTTCTGCGCGTCGAGAGCGCCGAGGCCCCATTCCACCGGATAAGCCTGTGCGAAGGACCAGGCGTGCAAAGGGTTCTGGTCCTTGTCCAGAAGGCTCACCACGACATCCTTCGTCGTCACAACCGCCCCGGTGCGCCACGCGGACATCCAGATGTCACACCATTTGACGAGTTCGGAATCCAACCCGACGATGCCGCGTTTGAGCACGAGGTTCTGGTAGGTGGACCTGATCGGCAGGATCCGGTCGTCCTGTCCGCCTTCCGGAACCTTCTCGATCTCGACCTTCGCCCCTATGCCGCTCACTTGCTGGAACGACGTGTCGAGGTTGCTCTGGCCGCCGAAGGTCACCCGGAAATGAAACGCCGGGGTCGGGTCGTAACTCATCACGCATTGGCGACCGTAAGGCCTTCGTGCGCGATCTCGATGGTTTCGACCGCGACCTCGTTGCCGTCCGACTTCAGATCGGTGCCGGTGATCTTGGTGGGCCACGCGTTGGTCAGGCTCCACACCATCGTCGGTTTGCCCTCTTCGTCGAGCAGACTGATCGTGACCGGGATGCGCTCGATGGTGTTCATCTTGATCTGGTTGAACCAGTCCCAGAACTTGTTGTCCTTCGCGAACACCCCCTTCTTCATAGTGATGTTTCCGTACTTCTTGATGCCGGGCATCTTGAGCACCGAGAAAGCCGGACTGTCGCCGTGCCGGTACTCGATCGGCTGCGCCTCGACGTCGAGACCGGACACCTCCTGGAACGACATCACATCCTTGTTCCATTTCACCTCGAACCGGAACTTCGGAATGGGCCAAACCGTCGCGGATTGGGTCTTGCCGTCATCTGCCATGAGTCACCTCCACAATTGACTGCGTCGTTTCTCGAATGCAACGTCGCGCCACGCAGCACGCAGGTGCTGCGCGGTCGCTATGACTTCTGCATCTGCTGCTGGAACGTGATCTCGATGAATTCCGCCGGCCGGCTGATGGCGACCAGCACCGTCACGCGCAGGATCCCCTCGAGGATGTCTTCCGGTGTCATCGTCTCTCCCAATCCGACGTGAACGCTGAAGGCGTCGTCGGGCACCGCACCCGCCAGCCCGCCTCGCTTCCAGATGCCGGTGAGGAAGTTGCGAATCATGCTTTTGATCGTGACCCAGGTATTGGCAACGTTCGGCTCGAATACCATCGCCTTGGCCGCCAGGCGGATCGATTCCTCCAGCATGATCATGGTCCTGCGCACGTTGACGTAGCGCCAATCGAGGCTGTTGCCGTCGAGCGTGCGGGCGCCCCACACCAGCGTGCCCTCGCCGATGAACGAACGGATCGCGTTGATCGACTTGCCCTGCGCGGTGACGTTCAGGTCTTCCTGCTGCGCGCTCGAGATCGGGACGGTCGGCGAGATCACGCTGTTGAGGCTGACGTTTGCCGGGGCTTTCCAGACACCACGCGAGTTGTCGACCCTCGTGTAGATGCCCGCCATGGCCGGGCTGGGCGGCAGCACGTTGAGCCGCTTGCGCATCTCGACCATGATGCTGTTGAAGAACGGGCTGATTCGCGGCAGGGTCTTGGCGAGCAGGGCGATCTCGGACAGGTTGGCTTCTTTTCTCTGCTCCAGGGTCTTGCCCGCGTATTCCCTTTTCGCCTTGGCGATCGCCGTTGCCGCGTCCGAGTCCGCTTTTGCTTGCTTGAAAGCCGTTGCGGCGGCGGATGCCGCTTCCAGAATTGTCGGGTCTTTCGAGTTCTTGGCAGCGGCGTCCGCGGTGTCCTTTGTTGTCTTGGCTGTGTCAGTTGCCGTTTTCTTTAGCTGGGCCGCACTTTCTGCCTCCGTCGCTTCTGTGTTTAGCGCTGTCGCGAAAGCCGTCACTGCGTTGGTCGCATCCGCCAGCTGCGCCGTCGCGCCGGCGTCTTTTGCTGTCCTTTCTGCCTTCTCCTCGCCCTTGATCGACTCGAATTGTTTTGTCAGGGGCGTAATCTTCTGAACTTCAGCAATCTGCTTCTGCCGTTGATCCGGCGTCATGTTGATGCCGCCCAGATC